>JBKHJB010000107.1:0-7795 GCA_046538345.1 Phycisphaerae bacterium | reverse complement strand
CGCCGAAACAGAGAAAGCATCAAAACGCTTTACCGCCTCCGATACGTTCTGCTAATATGTTTGTCCCCTTTTGCTTCCAGTCGCAGTCGTGGACTGGTTGACGAGTGAGAATGGTTCAGGAATCACCCGACAATAAATCCGCCTGCACCGGCAAGGAATGTTCACATTGCCCGCTGGACTCGCATGAGCCACGGCCCGGCGAGATAGCCGGCGGTCGGCTGGCGCTGGCGGCGGTGGCCGTTTTTCTGATGCCATTGGCACTGGCGATAGGCGGTGGCGTCCTGTCCGCGGCGCTGGGCTGGATCCCCGCCGCCGGAGCGGGACTCGGAGCATGTACGGGCGTGATAATCGCGGCCGCCATGCGGAACCGACTGTTCGCCGCACGGGAGAAGGCATGAAGTCGGCGTCGTCCGAACTACCGGGAAAGGGCACTTTTGCTCGCGGGCTGCACCCGCCGGGGCGGAAGTCCTATGCGGCCGATGCGCCTATCGAGGTGCTGCCGACGCCGGAGACGGTAGCGATACCGCTGCTTCAGCATCTCGGAAAGCCGGCGGAGAGCGTCGTCAAGCCGCGCCAGGAGGTGGCCTTGGCGGAGCTTATCGCTAAGGCGTCGGGATTCATCTCCGCGTCGTCGCACGCCTCCGTCGCCGGAACCACTCAGGCGCCTTCCGTGGCAACCCTGCCCAACGCGCGGCACGTCCGGACCGTCCCCATCAAGCCCGGCGAGCAACCCCTGGCGGGCGAAGCGCTCAAGCAGGATCACCTAGGCGGAGACTGGCCTAAGACCGGCTTGGAACAGCACACGCCGGAGAAGATCCGCGACGCCGTCGCCGACGCAGGAATAGTCGGCCTGGGCGGGGCGGCGTTCCCCACGCACGTCAAGCTCACACCGGGCGAGGCAAAGATAGACACGCTGCTGGTCAACGGCTGCGAGTGCGAACCGTACCTGACGGCGGATTACCGCCTGATGCTGGAATTTCCCGCCCCCATCATCACCGGCGCGATGCTGGCCGGTCGGGCCTGCGGGGCCGAGCGGATAGTGGTGGCTATCGAAGACAACAAGCCCCGTGCGGCCGATGCGATGCGCAAAGCGGCCGAGGGGACCGGCATAGAGGTAGTCGAGGTCGAGACCCGCTACCCGATGGGCGGCGAGCGTCAATTGACCGTTGCGGTGCTGGACCGCGAGGTGCCCACCGGCGGGCTTCCATTGCACGTCGGCGTGGTGGTGTTGAACGTCGCCACCTCCGCCGCCGTGGCAAGGGCGGTGCTGCGAGGCAAGCCGTTGACGCATCGCGTGGTAACGGTCACCGGGGCGGGCATAAAGCGACCGGCCAATGTCCTGACACCCATCGGCGCAAGCTACGCCGACCTGATAGAGCACTGCGGCGGACTGACCGACGACGCGGCACGGGTGGTCTCCGGCGGTCCGATGATGGGCTTCGCCGTCGGCGACCTCGAAGCGCCTCTGACCAAGGGCGCCGGTGGAATTACCGTCCTTACCCACGAGGACGTGCGCCGGGCCGAGGAAACCCAGTGCATACGTTGCGGGCGATGCGTGGACGTCTGCCCGCTGCACCTGGTGCCAACGAAGATGGCCCTGGCCGCCCGCAACAAGGATTGGGAGCAGGCCCGCAGATATTATCTGACCGCCTGTTGCGAGTGCGGCTGCTGCGCATACGTCTGCCCGGCCGCCATACCGCTGGTGCAGCTTATGCGGGCAGGCAAGGCGGAGATGCCGCGCGAGTAACGCCGTCCGGCTTGCTGCAGGACCGTAGAAACAACAGAGATAAGAATGGCCGAAGCGGAAGCCGACAAGAACGATTCGAGGCACGATCCGGCACTGGAGGTCGCACCGGGACCGCATACCTCGCACGGCGCGCTGAATACACGTCGGATGATGTTGGACGTGATTATCGCGCTGGTGCCCGTGATAGTGGTCGCCCTAGCGGTATTCCGGATATACGCCGTCAAGCAGATCGTGCTGTGCGTGGTGAGCTGCGTCGCGGCGGAGGCGCTGTTCGAGGCGATGCGTCGCCGCCGGCCAAGGATAGACAACCTATCGGCCGTCGTTACGGGGCTGATTCTGGCTTTGTCGCTGCCGGGCGCAGCGCCGTGGTACGTAGCCGTTGTCGGCTCGGCCGCCGGTATAGGCCTGGGCAAGGCGGTCTTCGGCGGGCTGGGGCAGAATATATTCAACCCGGCGATGGTCGGCAGGGCGTTCGTGATGATCTGCTTCGCCTCGGCTATGGGCTCGAGCGCCTACCAGGACGCCGGCTCGGAGGTGGACGCAATCACCCAGGCGACGCCGCTGACCGCAATGGAACAGACGGGCGAAGCGGCCTCGCTTACGAAACTCTTCGTAGGCAACACCAACGGCTCGCTCGGCGAGACCAGCGCACTGGCGTGCCTGCTGGGCGGGCTTTACCTGCTCGTGCGCCGCTCGGCGGCCTGGCAGATACCAGCGGGCGTGCTGCTGGGTACGGCGCTGTTGGCGGCGCTGCAGAACATTTTGAACCCCGAGGCGGCCTGGACGGTCGCCCACCATCTGCTGGGAGGGGCGCTGCTGTTCGGGGCGTTCTACATAGCCACCGACCCGGTATCATCGCCGCTTACACCGAAGGGGCGGTTTATCTTCGGCCTGGGCGTCGGCGCGCTGGTAATGCTGCTGCGGGTCTTCAGCGGATATCCCGAGGGAGTGATGTTCGCGGTGCTGCTGATGAACTCAGTGACGCCGTTGATAAACCGATGGACGATCCCCCGACCTGTCGGCGGACCGGTGCAGCAGAACGCATAGCGGACGAACACAAATGGCCAATAGTGTATTGAAACAGGCATGGCTGGTTCTGGTGCTGGCGGTGTGCTTCGGAGCGGCGCTGGCGGGCGTGCACGTGGCGCTTTCGCCGCGCATCGAGGAGAACCGCCGCGCGGAAGTCCAGGACGCCATCCCCATTTTGCTCCAGGGCTCCGTACCCGAATCGGCCGAGAGGACAGAGCTTGGCGGCCGACGGGTTTACAAGGGCTACGACGCCGAAGGCGACCATCTCGGCTGGGTCGTCCATGCAACCGGTCAGGGCTTCGGAGGCCCTGTGGAGCTTCTCATCGGTCTGGACCAGCCGGCTGAGCGGATAACCGGAATTTACGTACTGCTCCAGACCGAGACGCCGGGTCTGGGAACCGGCATCACCGAGCAAGACTGGCGGGAGCAGTTCGAGGGGATCCCTGCTTCCGGCGGCGTAACGCTGGTGAAGGAAAAGCCCAGCCAGTCCGACGAAATTCAGGCGATAACCGGCGCGACGGTTTCGAGCCAGAGCGTCTGCGACATCGTCAACTCGGCCGTCGCGGACGTGCGTGCGGCTTTGTCTGACGGCGATTCTGTCGACGAGGGAGCAAGCGGCGATGAGTAACGACGGTGGACCGACCGCGGGCGAGAGGTTCATTCGCGGGATTATCCCGGAGAACCCCGTCTATCGGCAGCTTCTGGGTATGTGCCCGACGCTGGCGGTGACGGGCAACCTCCAGGCAGCCATGACGATGGCCGGGGCAACGGCGTTCGTGCTGTTCTGCGCGAACGTGCTGACCAGCTTGATCCGCGGACTGCTCAAGCCCCACCTGCGGATACTGGTGTTCACGCTGGTGATCGCGACGTTCGTGACCATCGCCGACCGTATCCTCCAGGCGTTCCTCTACGACATGAGCAAGCAGCTCGGCCCGTACGTTCCGCTGATTATCGTAAACTGCATGATTATCTCCCGCTGCGAGGTGTGCGCGTCGAAGCAGTCGGTATTCACGGCCGCCTCGGACGCGGTGGGCTTCTCGCTGGGGTTCGCACTGGCGCTGGCGAGCATTGCGGCGCCGCGCGAGCTTCTCGGCGAGGGCGCGCTGTTCGGTTTTGCCATCCTGCCGGAAACCGCGCCGCAGTGGGTAATCATGCTGCTGCCGCCCGGGGCGTTCATAACGCTCGGACTGCTGCTGGGCGGGGCGAACTGGATCGGCCGGGGCTTCAGCCGGCGTAAAACCGCCACGGAGCAATAAGCGATGGAGCTTTTGGGCGAAGTCATTCTGATCGCGATAAGCGCGGCCCTTATCAACAACTTCGTGCTCCACTACTTCGTGGGCATCTGCCCGTTTCTGGGCGTTTCGCGACGGGTGGACATGGCCTTTGGTATGGGCTGCGCGGTGACGTTCGTCATATCGGTCGCGGGCCTGTTGAGCTGGACGTTCACCACCTACATTCTCCAGCCCGGAGCGCCGCTGACGAGCTGGGTGTACGGTCTGATCCGCCCCGGCTCCGATGCGGTCCCGGATTTGAGCATACTCAACTACATCGTGTACATCTTCGTAATCGCCTCGGCCGTTCAGCTTGTGGAGATGTACCTGCGGAAGTTCTTTCCGGCTCTGTACAAGTCGTTCGGCGTGTACCTGCCGCTGATAACGACCAACTGCGCGATCCTCTTCGCGTGCCTGGAGATACTCAAGAACGTAACCGGCGTGCCGGAGGCACAGGCCTGGGGCGTGGTCGAAGCTCTCACGCTGTCGGTGTTCGCGGGACTGGGCTTCACGCTGGCGATAGTAATCATGGCCGGCATCCGCGAGGAGTTGGACAACTGCGACGTGCCCGTGCCGCTCAAGGGAGCGGGCATAACGCTGATAGTCGCCGGTCTGTTGGCGCTGGCGTTCACGGGCTTTACCCGCGTGGACCAGGGCCTGGCCGAGTTGATAAAATAGTCACAGCCGTCGGGCTGCGGCGAAGGTTAAGTGCTATGGGTTGGATAATCATAATTCTTGCCGGCGGGACGATGCTTCTTCTGGCGATGCTGATGACCTACGTGCTGGGTCGCGCGAGTATCGCCTGGCACGTGGAGGAGGACCCGCGTGTCGAACAGGTTCTCGAAGCGTTGCCCGGCGCCAACTGTGGCGGCTGCGGGTACGCCAACTGCCACGAATACGCCGAGGCCGTCGTCTCCGAAGAGGCGGACATAGACCTGTGCTCGGTGGGCG
Source organism: Phycisphaerae bacterium (assembly GCA_046538345.1). Classification (GTDB taxonomy): domain Bacteria; phylum Planctomycetota; class Phycisphaerae; order SM23-33; family SM23-33; genus PUND01. Next base: position 2,797 of record JBKHJB010000107.1, on the reverse strand, counting down.
GAGTGAGCTGTATGACCGCCCTGGCGAAGATACTCGGCGTTTCCGCCGAGCCGAGCTGGCCGAAACGACCGATAGTGCACTGTCGGGCGACCTTTGACGACCGACTGAGAAAGACGCCCTACCACGGCGAGCAGACATGCAGTGCGGCGAACCTGGTGGCCGGCGTGCAGGGCTGCACCTACGGATGCCTGGGGCTGGGCGATTGCGAGCGTTCGTGCCCGTTCGACGCGATACACGTAATCGACGGGCTGGCGGTGGTCGATTACGACAAGTGCACCGGCTGCGGGAACTGCGTTGAGGCGTGTCCGCGGAACATCATTTCGATGGTTCCTTTCAAGGCCGACCGCGTCGTCGCCATCGCGTGCTCCAACCAGGACCCGGGCAAGGCCGTCCGCGCGGTGTGCAAGGTCGGCTGCATCGGCTGCGGTCTGTGCGCCAAGAGCAGCGACTTGTTCAAGATGGAAGGCAACCTTGCCCGGCTGGACTACGAGGCATACGAGCCGGCCCGCGAAGAGGAACTCATGGCGGCGGCTGCGAAGTGCCCCATGAAGTCCATTATCCGTATCGGCAAGCCCTCACGGGAGGACATCGATGCCGCCGGCGATGAGGATATCCCCCAGCCGGCGACGGCCGACTTCGAAACCACCGCCGACAAGGCGCCATACCGCGGCTGACGCGGGCTGGGATTGTCTGACAACACCGGCCGCAGAGGCGCGGAGGACGCGGAGGTCGGACATCCTCTGCAGGGCGGGCGATACGCCGAAGTTCGCAAGAACGCAGGCAGCTTGCCCGAGGCAGATTCTGGTCTTCACCACGGCCCGCAATCCCGTGGGCACTGCCGATAGAGAGCACCGTGATTGCCGCCGTCGGCACCGCCCGCACTACTCCCCGATCGTATGAAAAAACCCCCGACCGAGGTCGGGGGTTTTTGTCATGTGTCATGGCAATCAACGTAAGCCGGGCATCTGCCCGACGTAAACTTTGCTTGACGCTCAGTGCGCCGTAGGTCGGGCATACTCCCAACGGGATGCCTTCGGCACTGCCCGACAGCACTCAGCGTCTTTTGCGCTTCAGCATTACTGCCAGAGAGCCGATACCCAGCATCGCCAACGTCATCGGCTCAGGCACGGCCGTGACGCTCAGGATGCCGTTGGTCTCGTCGTAGCTGCCGTCCCAAGCGGAGGTCGGCAGGACCAGGTTCGCGAAGCTGCCGGAGAACGTGTCCGCATCGAACAGGTCGTAGGTGCCCACGTCCAGCGTCCCATCGCTGACTATCTGCAGGTCGCCCGCCTGAGAGAAGGTGCCGCCGATCAGGGCCTGCCAGTCCTCGCCGGCGCTGTCGGCACCAAGGATGATCTTGAACAGGGAGGTCTCCGCGAGGGTCAGGTCGCCGGTCAGGTCCAGCTTGGCGTCGCCGGCGTTGGCGGTTTCCGGACGCAGGTCCGGGCCGTAACCCGTGGGCGAAGACGTACCCGCCTCAAACAGATTGTAGTAGTCGGTATCCCATTGGTCACTGCTGGGGGACCACAGCCCGCCGAGCTTCACGGTACCGGCCGCGTCAAGCGACTTTATCTCGTGCGTGCTCTCCGGGCCGTAGCTGCTGCCGGTATACCAGTTGTTCTCGATGGGGTAGCTGTAGGCGTGGAAATCCACTTCCGCACCGGCCGCCACATCGATGTTAAGAGTCTGGCCGTTGCCTCCGCAGTAGTAGTTCGGGTTGTTAGTGGCCTCATTGGAGTTGAACTCCACGCGCCCGGCCTGGATATCCAGCGTGGTGCCGGTTTCGTATCCCTGGATGCCGCCTCGTGCGATCACCAGCGCACCGTCGCCTGTCTTGGTTAACGTCGTGTTGGTATCGCCCGAACGGGTACCGAAGCCCACGTGCGGGCCCACGGCCGCCTGCTCGAAGTGCGTGTTGCTGGAGAGCGTCACGCCCGCTTCGACGTCCAGCGTCCAGTCATTCTTCCAGTAAAGCCCGCCGTCGTACGTCTGGTCGTTGCTGCGAACGTGCCACTCGCTGGACGTGGCGGGTGTATTTTGGGTCGTCCCGTCGTGGTCCATGATGTCCGAAAAAATCAGCAGCCCGTGGTGGGACGTGATCATATCACCGTTGGGGTTCCAGGCGCCGGTGTCGGTGGTGGCTTTGAACGCGGTAGCCAGGTTCTGCGAGGCGTGGGTGACCAGGCGCGCGTTATGCACACGCATGGTCGTCATACCGCCGACGTAGCTGTCGTCCAGGACGTCGCCGATGGATATTGACCCGTCGCTGCGATCGGCATCGAAGCCCGCGTCGTACTCGAATATCTCGTTGGCTGAGCCGACGTTGTTGGGGTCGCCCTCCACCTGGAAATTCGAGGCATAGAGGACATTATTGAAGTTATTGTCGAACTCCGCGCCGGCGTTGATATAAAGCCGGCTGCTATCCTGGCCCTTCCACAACGTCTTGCCGGAACGCCGGGCGTCCCAGAAACCGCTGAACCACGCCGTCCCGCCGCCGGTGACCAAAGTCGTGTGCTTGGCTCCGTTGGTGGTCACATACGTATCGTTATAGTTGTTACCCGATTCGAACTCGGCCGGTGGCGATGCGGCCAATGCTGCGCCGGCGCATAGCCCGACCACCAGAAGTGCGGTACAGAAACGTATCATATTACCTCTCCTTTTAGAGACTTTAGCGCAAGCCCGATCGGCCCAAGAGGCCGTCGTGCCGACGCGGCATGAATTTCTCCGATCGAATATATTATACAGCAAAACCCGTATCCGACAAGAACCTTTCCCGCCGGCATAACTCCCGTCGCCT
>JBKHJB010000004.1:0-33102 GCA_046538345.1 Phycisphaerae bacterium | reverse complement strand
CGTATGACTCTTTCATTCACTACACCTTGCCGGTTTATCCCGGCGCACAGGAGATTAACACATGGAGTACCGCAATCTCGGACGAACCGGCGTAAAGGTCAGCCCGCTGTGCCTTGGATGCATGATGTTCGGCCGCAAGACCGACCAGACACAGTCCGCTGGAATCATAGACCGCGCAATCGACGCGGGCGTGAACTTTCTGGACACGGCCAACGTGTACGGCCGCGGCGCCAGCGAGGAGGCCACCGGCAAGGCACTCAAAGCCAACGGCAAGCGCGACCAGGTGGTCCTGGCGACCAAGGTTCACGGGCGCATGGACAACGACGACCCGAACGCCTCGGGCAACAGTCGGCGGCACATCATCCAGCAGTGCGAGGCGTCGCTCAAACGGCTCCAGACGGACTGGATTGACCTCTACCAGATTCACCGTCCGCAGTCGGACATTCCCATCGACGAGACCCTTCGGGCATTGGACGACCTCATCACCAGCGGCAAGGTCCGCTACATCGGGACAAGCACGTTCGGTGCGTGGCAGGTGGTCGAGTCGCTGTGGGTCTCGCAACGGCTGGGACTGAACCGCTTCGTCACCGAGCAGCCGCCCTATAACCTGCTGGACAGGCGCATCGAGCGCGAGCTGGTGCCTATGGCCGAGACATGGGGCATCGGGCTTATCCCCTGGTCTCCGCTGGCCGGCGGTTTTCTCACCGGCAAGTACCGCCGCGGACAGGACCGTCCGGGGGATTCGCGCCTGGCCGGTCGTGACGATAAGCGCACCGAACGGATGCTCTCGGATGCGGGTTTCGACGTTATTGAGCGCGTTGAGGAAATCGCCGGCGAGAAGGACTGCACGCCCAGTCAGCTTTCGCTGGCGTGGTGCATGAACCAGCCGGGCATTACCAGTGCGATTATAGGCCCGCGCACGATGGAGCAACTCGAGGACAACCTCGGCGCAGTGGAGGTGGAAGTAACCGACGAGGACCGCCAACGCCTCGACGAAGTCGCCCGCCCGGGTGAGTGCGTGGCGCCGTTCTACGAGGCCGACTTCGGTCCCGACGAACACCGCCTGTAGATGCATGCAATGAGGGACAGTCACCTGTTTCAACCGTTCCCTTGCGCTAGCCGCGAGCGGCAGCGAGCGGAAACTCCACACACAGAAACAGGCGACTGTCCCGGTTTTGCATGTCACCGCCCCGCCCTATACTGGCATGTCGGGAGAAAATCGGTATAAAGCACCACTTCCGGAAGGAGCATCGATATGACGTTGAGCGTGCCTGTTACCGACGACATCCATTGGGTCGGCGTGAACGACTACGAGACTCACCTGTTCGAAGCGGTCTGGCCGCTGCCGAGGGGCGTGTCATACAACTCCTATCTCATCGACGACGAAAAGGTCGCACTGTCCGACGGAGTCAAGGACGCCTTCGCGGCAGAGCAGCTCGAGCGCATCCGCGGGATTATCGGCGACAGACCAATAGACTATCTCATCGTCAACCACATGGAGCCGGACCACTCCGGGACGGTACGGATGCTGCGGGAGGTCTATCCCGACATACAGATAGTCGGAAACCAGAAGACCGCCGGCTTCCTGGAGCAGTTCTACGGCATCACCGACGGCGTCAAGACCATCGCCGACGGCGACGAGCTGGACCTGGGCAAACACAAGCTACAGTTCTTCCTGACGCCGATGGTCCATTGGCCCGAGACGATGGTCACCTTCGACAAGACCGATGGGGTGCTTTTCTCGGCGGACGCGTTCGGCGGCTTCGCGGCCCTGGACGACGGGATCTTCGACGACGAGGTGGACCTCGCCTACTACGAGGACGAGATTCTTCGCTACTTCTCGAACATCGTCGGCAAGTACGCCAAGCCGGTGATAAAGGCCATCGACAAGCTCCAGTCGCTGGATATCCGCGTAGTGGCGCCGACGCACGGGCCTGTCTGGCGCAGCAACCCCGGCGAGATCGTGAAGAAGTATGCTTACTGGAGCCGGCAGGAGACCGAACCGGGCGTGGTGCTGGCGTTCGGCTCGATGTACGGCAGCACGGGCAAGATGGCCGAAGCCGTCGGCCGGGCGCTGGCCGACGCCGGCGTCGGCAACGTCCGGGTTCACAACGTCTCGCGGACGCATCCTTCCTACATCATCCGCGACACGTGGCGATACAGCGGTCTGATCATCGGCGCGCCGACCTACAACACAGGACTGTTCCCGCCGATGGACTCGCTTCTTCGCGACCTGGAGATACTGAAGATGAGCGGCCGCCACATCGGTGTCTTCGGAAGCTACGGCTGGAGCGGAGGCGGCGTCAAGCAGATGCGGCAGTTCGCGGAGGAAGGCGGGCAGTGGGACCTTATCGAGCCGGTCGTCGAGGCCAACTGCACACCGAACGAAGACGACCTGGCCCGCTGCGGGGAACTCGGCAGAAAAATGGCAGAGGCCGTGAAATCTTAGGCGGTGTTTCAGGCCCGAGAACACAGATTGCACAGATTAGCAGCGGATTACACTGACTTTGAAAAGCAAGCTTCCGTGTAGTCTGCTTCTATCTGTGAAATCTGTGGACTCAAAGCGTGTCAATCCGCAATCCCGGCGAGCCGGGACAGGTCCGAAATCCTATAGCTCCACCCACGCCGCTTCGCGGTGGGCGAGCCGCTCGCTGGTGTCCGCATCGGCGACGGCCTCATCGAACGGGAAGTTGCCCAAACTGAATACGTGCAGACCGCGTATGAGTATTTCGCGGCAATCCGACACAAGCATCGCCTGGGGATGCCGGCTGGACAGCCCCATCACGCGGTAGCAGAACAGGTTCGCGAAGAGCACGTCGCGGCAGCGGTCCACAAGGACGGCGGTTGCGGACTCCGAACCGAGGTTCTCCTCGGTCTGCAGCGCGTAGAACCGCCAGCCGGCCGCCTCCCGCAACACGACCTCCGCATCCCGGTGGTGCTCCACGGACATCAGATACACGCGTCCCGCGCCATCACCGGTCACCTCCAGCCCGCACGGCGCCTGGTAGTTGGCCGTCCATACGTTGCGGAAGGTCCCGCCGCCGGTTATCTGCAGCGAGGTTCCGGCATCCAGACCTTTGCGTCGGCAGCGGCCTCGTGCCCAGTCGAAGAACACGTCGTCCATGCCGGAGGCGCCCCCGCCGGCCCAGTGGACGGCCACCGCGCCGGCGTTAAGCCCGGGGTTCGTCCCCAGACCGGTCATCAGGTTCCGTCCGCCGGTCGGAATCGCCAGCATCGCCCGCGGGTTGTCGGGGTCGTTGAACCCTTCTTGTCCGTCGCGCAGGACAATCTGCGTCCGCCCCGGATGCAGGCCTATAAGTGCGGTCTCCGGGCCCGGCTGGAGCGTGTCGGTAATGCGGTATTTGCCTTGGGGAAAGTAAACGGCCCGATGCTGCAGCGCCTTTTGAATTGCGCCCGTATCGTCGGCCTGGCCGTCGCCGACGGCGCCGAAGTCGCGTACGCTTACCCACTGCTCCATCGGCGGCAGCGCGGGGGTGTCCGGCTCGGCCGGTGGCAGGGACCGCCGACACCGCGGCGGAAGCTCCCGTAGTGGCTCATGCTCGAACACCGTATCCATACGCCCGGCCGGGGCTTTGCCCAGCGCGTTGGAAACGTGCATACCCGCCGACAAGCGATTGACGACGTACGCATGCGTCTCGCCGCCAAGGGCTTTCCCGCCACGGAATGTCAGAAAGCTATGTGTCCGCGCGCAGACCACGTTCTCCGTGCTGGCCTGACGGGCCGGGTCGTCGCATTCATCCATCTCCACACCGGACTCTGTAACCGACTCGAACAGGCAGTCCTTCAGATAAAGCTTCTCGACTGCGCCCGCGGGCACCTCCACGCCGCGAGGCGCGCCGGTGAAAACGGTCCGCACAGCCGTCAGCCCGGCCTCATGCGTCCGGATGCAGCTTGCCCGTTGACCTTCAAAGGTGCAGTCGTTTACCAGCAACTGCCAGCCGGCCGACGTTCTGCCGGTCGTCAGCCCGTGCTCGCCGCCGAAGAAACGGCAGTTGTGTATCTCGTTGCCGGCCTGGGCGATGCCCGCCCGCGCGTCGGCGAGGTGGAAATCGACATTTTCTATCGAGCAGTGCTGGGCGAAGTTCGCCCGGACGCCGACGGCTGCGGAGTTGTCCGCCTCGATGCGGATATTCACATTGCTCAAACCCGAGAAGAACGTGGAGTTGTTCGCATCCGGCGGCGTCTCGCCGGCTGTGGGTCTTGGTCCGCAAAAATGCACCATCGGCCGACTGTCGCCTTCGGTGAAGCCCGGCGTCCGCGGACCCAGCAGCAGCGTCGGTCGCTCCCCCCCGAAACCAATCAGCCGTACGCCCCACCACATCCGCAGTGTCCCGCCGAGTCGATACGTGCCCTCCGGCAGAAGTACGATGCCACACGGCAGGTCGTTGCGGCGTATGGCCCGTCGTCCCGCGTCCCTGTGCTGCGCCGGCTGGAGAGAGTCGATAGCGTCCTGCAAAGCGGACGTGTCGTCGGCCTGTCCGTCGCCGACGGCGCCGAACCGTTCTGCGGCTACAATTACCGCCGACGGATCCTCGGGCGCCTGGGTGTATAATGACGCGCCCGGCTCAGTGTGCGTAACAGATAGTTCGCTCATGCTTTCCTCGCTTTGCTCGCTTCGGAGCCGGGCATCTTCGCCGCGCGGGCGAAACAATGCAAGTCCGGCGGAAACCGTGGCTTTTCTTTCGCACATTACGGGCCAATAATGAATTGGGCGAAATGCCCGGGAGATATAAGGATGAGAAACAAGTCTGGAAAGTTGCTTCGCCGTATCCTGATAGCACTCGCCGCGGTGGTAGTAATCCTGCTGGTGGTGGCTTGGCTGCTTATCAACCCCCTTGCCAAGGCGGGCGTCGAACGCGGCGCCGGCTACGCCCTGGACGTGGATACGCGGATGGACCGCATGGACGTAAAGCTGTTCAGGGGGCAGGTTGTCATGGACGGACTGCAGTCGGCCAACCCCGAGGGCTTCGATAGCCCGCACTTCTACCGCAGCGGACAGTTCGATATCAAACTCCGTGGCGGAACCGTGCTGTCGGACCCGATGGAGCTGGAACACTTCGTGCTGAACGGGCTGGACCTTAACGTCGAGCAGAAGCTCACCGGCAGCAACGTCTCGAAGATACTGGAGAACCTGAGACGGTTCGAGAAGGAGAAACCCGACGAAGCCGAAAAGAAGCCCGGTAAGCGGCTGAAGATAAACCGCATCGAAATCCGCGACGTGGTGGCGCACTTCCATATACCGGGGATGCGGGAGATTGCCGTAAACCTCCCGGTTGTCGAGCTTGAGGACGTCACCATGGGCGAGGAAGGCGGCGTGCCGGTGAGCGAACTCGTCGCGCGGATCCTTCCGGCGGTGCTGGCGGCCGTTCTGGAACAGGGCCGAGACGTCCTGCCAGCGGGCACCATCGACGACCTTTCCGGCCAGTTGGAGCAGACGGCGGCCGCCATGGGCGATCGCAGCCGGGAGCTTATCTCACAAGCCGGCGGGGAGCTGGGGACGGCAATAAAGGAATCCGCGGGAAAGCTAGGCGAAGACATAACCGAGCAATCCGGGCGTTCGATGGAAGACCTGCTGCGCGGCCCGGCCGAGGACGAGCAGGACGCCAACGGCGAATGACAGGTGACGGTGAACGACTATGACCGAGGCGGAAAGCGACGATAGCGCCGCGAAACCTCGCAGGCGAAAGCTGCGTTTTCTGCTGCGCCTGCTGGTGATAGTAGCCATCCTGTCGCTGCTGGTCTGGTCGCTGCCATACGTTATCTCCACGCGCTTCGGGACCAGCGTAGCCCTGCGTATGGCCGGCACACGCATGCGCGGAAACATAGAAGTCGACGACCTGTCCCTTACGTGGCGCGGGCCGACGCGCATTCGCGGGCTGCACGTGACCGACGAGCAAGGCCGACGTGTGCTCTCAGCCGACGAGGTGGAGGTCTCCGCCGGCGCCTGGCGGCTTTTGCGCGACTCCGAGCGGTTCGGAGAAGTTGACCTCCGCACGCCGCGGGCGGACCTGTACGTTGAGGAGGATCGGCCGATCTCACTCACCGAGGCATTCCGCCCGACCAAACCACCGGCCGAGCCGACCGCCCCCGCCATGCCCCGCGGCACGGTCCGTATGCACAATGGCTCGATCCGCATCGTCGAGGCGGATGGGACCGGGCGCAAATTTGAGGATATCTCGCTGCTGATGCGCCTCGATACGCTGGACGACATCGAGGCACACGCGGAGCTTCCCCTCGCCGGCGGCCGACTTGTTGCCGACGCCCGCCTGCGTGGGCTTCTCCGCGATGGTTCGTTCCATCCGTTCGGCGCAGACGGCGACGGAACCGTTCGAACCGACGCGGCGGTGGATCTTTCCCAATTGGTCCGGCAATACGCGATGCCGCTGCCGGATGACCTCTCCGGGCTGGCAAGCATTGACGGCAGCTTCACACTCGCCGAGGGCAGCGGTTCCGGCAAGCTCACACTCTCGGTGGACGCCCTGGCCGCCGGGTCATCGCGAGTGGGCGAGATTCAGCCCATCGATGTGACACTCGACTCCGAGGCATCCTGGACCACGGAGCACGTTACAGGGCAACTGAACATACGCAAGCCGGAGGGTCTGGGTGTGACCTTCGAGGCGGACACCGCAGCTTGGCCGCGCCGCGATTTTGCCGAGGCGATGCTGGCGGCCCTTTCGGGACAACCCGCAAAGCTTGGGCATTTCAGGACCACACTCAACGGGCAGGTGGACCTCGCGGAGATAGCCGCAGCGATCCCGTCCCTGCTGAAGCTCCGTCGTGACGTGGAGATAACCGCCGGCAGCATCGCATTGGAGGACTGCACGCTCATCGGCGGCGATTGGCCCGAGACGTCCGGGCACGTACGTATCGACGCGACGGTCGCCGGGCGGCGGGACTTCCGCTGCGGGCCTGTGGATCTGCGTTGGCATGGGCTGGCGCGGGAGGACACCGGTCCGGACGTTTCCGTGAAGCTGGAATCGCCCTTCGCCATGGCGTCCGCGGCCACGACGGACAAAGGCGTCGGCGCCGAGCTTACACGGCTGGACCTGGACGAACTGCAGGACCGCCTGTCAGGGCTTTTTGACACGGGCGAACTTTCCCTCGCGGGCCGGTTGAGCGGCGACTTCTCCGTCGATATCGACAAGCGACCGGATGCCGAGGACCTGGACGAATTGCCCTTCACCGGCCGACTCGCCGGCGAAGACGTGCTGGTAGTCCGAGACGGACGACGTTTCGAGCTGCGCAAGCTGAACGCCGACTATGCGGGGGCGCTTTCGGCTACCGAGGACGACGAGCCGGTATTGCGGCTTTCGTCGTTGTCGCTCGAGGCCGACGACGCACTGAGCGTTTCCGGTCCTGCCTCGGTGAACTTCCACGACGGTTCTTGGTCGGCCGGACCTGACCTGACCGCCCAGGCCGACCTTCCCTGGATGCTGAACCGGCTGGTGGATATGCGCATCGTGGACGAGCCGCCGGAGATCTCCGCCGGTCGCCTGAACTGGACCGGTAAGGTTGACTCGTCGCCGAGCGTGCTCTCTGGCGACGGCGACGGACAGCTTGCGAATCTGCGGTTTGAAGACCAGGACCCGCCGACCCAAGGCCCGATTGCGTTCACTCACCGATTCAGGTTGACCGAGGAGTTTGAGACGCTGGAGATAGACCACTTCAGCGCTGACGCTGATGAGCTTTCCGTGGAGCTTTCCGGCTCCGTGGAGCAACTCGCCGGCCGGGCCGTGGCGGATATCACCGGCGATTACGCGGGAAACTGGCAGCGGATTACCGGCATCATCCACGGGCTGGCGCCGGCGACTCGCGGGCAACTGCTTATACGCGGACCCGCCGAGGGAAGCTTTGTGCTGCGCGGTCCGCTGCAGGGCGAGAAAGGCCATATCGCGGTATCTGATCTGGACGCCGAATCGGGCGTTGGCTGGTCTGCCATGGACGCCTGGGGGCTGGACCTGCTGGAAGGCAAGCTGGAGCTGACCTTGAGCGAGGCGATGGCGCGTGTCGAGTCCGAGCCGATACCCACTGGCGGCAAGGGTCGGGTCCGAGTGCCCCTGGAGCTTGACCTGCGCGGCGACGTGCCGGTGTTGCGGCTCCGCGAGGCGGCCGACGTGGTTGAATACGCCCGTGTGACCGAACAGACCGGAAAGAAACTTATCAGTCGGTTCAACCCCGTCTTCGCCGATTTGGGCGCGATGGACGGGCTGCTCACCCTGCACCTGGAAGACCTGGACCTTCCCCTCTCCAAGCCGGCTATCCGCACCGGCACCGGCCGCGGGCAACTGGATCTGTCGCAACTTAACGTCCGACCCGCGGGAATGCTCAGCCAACTGCTGACTCTCCTGGGACAGTCCACCGACCGGCAGCGGTCCATGAGCGTCGGAACCGTAAACTTCACCGTCGCAGACGGCGCTGTGAATTACGACGACTTCACCGTTCGTTTCGGCGACGACCTGGACCTCAAGTTCCGAGGGGCCGTGGGCTTCGACGATACCGTGGACCTGGCCGTGTCCGTGCCCGTCCGCGCGGAGCTGCTGCGGCGACTCGGCGTGGCCACTCGCTTCGTGGACTACGCCCGCGTGCTGGAAGGCATGAGGGTGGAGATTCCCGTCGTGGGCACACGCCTTCGACCACGGCTGGACCTCTCGCAAGTGGACCTGACCGAGCCGCTCCGCCGCGCTACGGAGCTTCTGCTGCTGGAACGGCTGAGGGGCGGCCGAGACGACGGCCGCGATGATGATGAAACCAGCGACGAGGACTCCGACCGGACGGGACGCGAAGCCCCCAGCCAATTGCCGCGAACCGACCCGAAATCGCCGGATACTCCCCGTCGGTCCGAACCACTGCTGGATATATTGTGGGACGTGCTGGAGCAACCCAGCCGAGAGGCCGACGAAGCTGACAGGGATTCGCAGGAATGAAAACCATTCGTGAGATACGCCGACGCCTGGAGCGGTTGCTCACCGCGCCGGGAGAGGAGCTGGGTCGATTCGCGCGATTTCTCCGCTTCCAGCTCCAGCTCTGGCGGTTCTGCGCGCGTCGTCTGAAGGAGAACAATGCCACGGCGATGAGCGCGGCGCTTTCTTTCCGAACGATATTCGCGGCCGTCCCGGTGCTGGTACTGGCGTTCCTGGTGCTGCGTTCGGCGGGCGTGCTGGGCGATCCGCAGGAAGCGCTGGACAACGTTCTCAAACAAGCGGGGCTCGGCGAGATACAAATGGTCGCAGAGCACCCCACCACAGAAACGCAACCGGCCGGGGCGGAACCCCGCGAGACCGGCGAAGTCTCCGTAGCCGAATGGCTCGGGCGACTGGTGGACCGCGTGGAAAGCCGGCTGACGCTGGGACGCGTCGGTCCGATAGGCGTTGTGCTGCTGGTCTGGACGAGTGTTTCGCTGCTGACGACGCTGGAGCGGTCGTTGAACCGGATCTTCGAGGCACCGCGCAGCAGGTCCCTGGGCAGACGGGGTCTGATGTACTGGTCGGTTTTGACGCTGATTCCGCTGCTGCTGGTGGCGGCCAGTTACGCCGGCCGACAGGCAAGCGCCGCGGTGGTGGAACTGTCGTTCGGTTCGGCGGTGCTGGCCTTTGTCGGGTGGATAGGTCCGATCCTGGTGGGCTTGTTTGTTCTGGCGGCTATCTACAAGCTGGTGCCGAATACCCGTGTAAGCGTCAGGGCGGCGGTCGGCGGCGCGATTATTGCCCTTCCTTTATGGCTGCTGGCGAAATGGGGACTTTCGGTGTACGTCAACAACCTGGTCGCCGGCGGGCATATCTACGGAACCCTTGGACTGCTGCCGCTGTTTCTGATTTGGGTGAACGTGTCCTGGTTGATATTCCTGTTTGGAGGACAACTCGCCTACACGGCCGCTAATCTGCGCCGTATGGAATCGGCGGAACTCGCCGAGCGCATGCTCCCGGGCCCCTCGGATTTGCTGGCGACAGCCATCGCTGTAGCGGCCGCCTATCAGGCCGGACGCGGAGGAGTCTCGCTGGAGCAGGTCTGCGACGAGCTGGATATGCCCGCCGAGACCACCCGCCGCCTGCTGGACCGCCTGGCGAAAGGCGGTGTCGTGTGCCCCGTCGGCGACGAAGACCGCGAGCAGTACATACTCGCCAAGCCCGCGTCCAAGGTAAACGTGCTGGACATAATGGAAATAGGCGGCAGCCGCAGGGACGCAAAGGCGCGAACCTCGCGGGAGATCAAAGGCGCATTGAAAACCGTCCGCCAACGCGCGGACGCCTCGCTGGGCGACGTTACGCTCGCCGACCTGCTGGGGGAACAGTAGGCAAGCTTTGCGGTTTGACGCTATCATGTAGCGACCTTCACGTGTCTGACTGAATGGAACCAAAATCGGGAATCGTGACCATGATGAAACCCACCACGTTTGCAGGACTGCTGCTCGGGCTGCTGACGCTTCCGCTTTTCTCGCCGGGTTGCAGCCGCAACCCCGCCACCGGCGAGCGGATAGCCATGCTCATCGGCCGGGACCAGGAAATCGCCATAGGCGAAGAGGCCGCCCCGGAATTCGAGGATACGTTCCAGGGACTCGTCCGGGATGAGCAGGTTCAGCGGTACGTTCGCCGCGTGGGCGCCGACGTCTCAGAAGTCGCCGAGAGGGAAATGCCTTACGAATTCGCCGCGCTGCGCTCGGAGGTACCCAACGCCTTCGCGCTTCCCGGGGGGAAGGTTTATGTCACCGTCGGACTTCTTGAGGTTATGGAAAGCGAGCGCGAGCTGGCGGCCGTGCTGGCCCACGAGGTCGGACACATCGCCGCACAGCACAACGTTCAGGCGCTGCAGCGGCAGGTCGGGGCGGGCATACTGGTGGACGTGGCGGTCCGCGTCGCCGGCGACGACAGCGGACAGGCCGCCGGGAAGGTCACGCAGATCGTCACCGGACTGGGGAATCTGCGTTACAGCCGTCAGGACGAATACCAGGCGGACCTGCTCGGCATACGCTACATGTCCCGCGCGGGCTATAATCCCTGGGGCATGGTGGAACTGCTCACCCGCCTGGAGGCAATCGGCGGCCGCGGCGGCGGATCATTGACCGAGTTCTTCTCCACGCACCCGCTGACGGAAAAACGCATCGCAGAGGCCGAGCAGATTGTCCGCGACAACCACCCGCAGGCGCGGCGCGACAAGGCCCCGGCGAACATGGAGCATTTTTCCGCGATGCGCAAACGCGCCGTCAGTGAGAAGAAAGCCCACGAGCCGGTCGAATCGCGGGAAGACACTGACGATAGCTGACGCTCGTTACAAGCTTTCGTGCCTCGGCCGGCTGCGGTTGGCTTCCTTGCAGGTCTGCAACAGTCGCAGCAAGCGGTCGCGGACATCCGTCTGGCGGTCCCAGAGGTTGGTCGTCTCGCGCCAGTCGCCCGCCATGTCGTAGAGCTGCCCCGGCAGGTCGTCTTCCTGGGGGCGGGTCCATTCGGCGTTCATTTTCGCCCCGGCGCCCCGGCCGTCGATGAGCTTATATCGGCTGTCGCGGATGGAGAACATGCCCTCAACGCTGTGATGCACGATCGCCTCTCGCACGAGCCTGCCGCCCTGCTCGCCCAGAAGCGCCGGCAGGAAGCTGAAACTGTCCTCCGCAACGTTGTCGGCCAACTGCTCGCCGACTATGTCCGCACACGTCGCCGTCATGTCCGACAGGCAGATAAGCTCATCGCAGGTCGTGCCCGGCTCGATATGCCCGGGCCAGCGGGCGATGAACGGCTCGCGGTGTCCGCCGTCCCAAATCTGACCCTTGTACCCGCGGAGATCGCCGCACGACTTGTGCCCGTAGGTCTCGCCGTCCACATCGGTGGGACGCGCGCCGTTGTCGCTGGTAAGGATGATCAGCGTGTCGTCCATTCGCCCGATCTTCTCCAGCGTCTCGATAACCTGCCCCACCACCCAGTCCACCGTCGCGACCAGGTCGCCGCGTGGTCCGGCGTCGCTGACGCCGGCGAGGAAATCCGGCGGCGTGCAGGGCCGATGCGGCGCCGAGGGCGTCAGGTACAGGAAGAACGGCTTGTCGGGGTCCGCCTGGTGTGTCCGCTGAAGCCAGTCGCATGCCTTGCGGGCGTGGTGAACGTCCACGTCCTCGTCGCGCCAGCCCGGCGACATATAGCCGAACCTTTGCTGTGGATTGTAGGGGTGCTTCTCCTCGGTCGGCTCGGCCACCACGCGGTCGTTCTCGACGAAGCAGTATGGCGGCATGTCCAGCGATCCGGCGATGCCGAAGAAGTAGTCGAAGCCCACCTCGGTCGGTCCGCCGATTATCGGCTTTGAATAATCGACGTGGCCTTCGTCCTCCCAGCAGTTGAAGTTTATCTTCTCGCCGTGTTTCGCCTGCCACTCCCAGCCGACGTGCCACTTTCCGACGGCCGCGGTCGTGTAGCCGTTCCTGCGCAGCAGCGTGGCGATGGTCTCTCGCGCCGGGTCTATCAACGGCAGGGAGAAGCCCCCACCCACACCCCTTTTCAGCGACGTCCGCCAGCAGTAGCGCCCGGTGAGCACGCTGTAGCGGCTGGGCGTGCAGACGGCCGACGATGAATGCGCATCGACGAACCGCACGCCCTCTGCGGCAAGACGGTCAATGTTCGGCGTACGTATTTTGGTGGCGCCGTAGCACCCGGCGTCGCCGTAGCCCATGTCGTCGGCCATTATGTAAACGATGTTCGGATTCTCAGTCATCTGCGGAGGTCCTTGCTCGTCTGTAGGAAAACCCCGTCGCCGGGGCGAAAAGCCGCACTATATTCCCAAGTTGCTGCGGTTGTCCAGGGGTTCGGCAACTGTCTGCCGGGCGGTAATAGGGTTGACATGTACGGACTTGGGCAATAGCATCTAGAAATTCGGTCGATGGAAAGACCGCGCGCCCTTCGGGGAGGACCTGGACGTGGCGAAACGAAAGAATACACCGGCCCTGTTCGAGGTAATCTCCCGCAGCCGGGAGCGTCAGTCGCAGTCCGGACTGCGCGTGCCGACCTGGATGGGCGGCGAGAGCCGGGAGCAGTCGGAAGAGCCGGCGGAGAACGCGGCGCAGCAGCAGGCGCCCCAGCCGGAAGCGCAGCCGCAGGAGCCGGCGACTCCCCAGAAACCGGCCGGTCCGGTTGACGAACCGATGTTTTCGACCTCCGGCGGTCGGTTGCGTGTGTCGTTGAACTACGGTGGCGCAATCGCCCTGAGCGTGGTGGTGGTGCTGCTGCTGGGCGCTGCCTTCGCCATAGGTCGAGCCACCGCCGGTCCCGGACGTGCGGACCAATCGGCCGTGCAAGCCGACGCCGACGCCGAGCAGGAGCTTGGCGAGAGCTCCGGCAGCATGATCGAACGCGAACCCGGCAAGCATTACCTGGTAATATGGGACGCGGACGCCGGAGCCGGGCTTCGTTCGCGGGCCGAGAGTATAGCGGAGTTTTTCACGGCCCGGGACGAACAGGCCGAGGTCCGCACGCTTCAGGACAGTCAGAGCGGTGAGCCGTTCCTGGCTGTCTGGTCGGCGAAGGGCTTCAACAGTCCCGACAATCAGGCCGCCGAAAACTACAGAAGACAGATACAACAGCTCGCCCGGGAGTACCGGCAGGAGCATAGCAGCATACGGTTTAATCCCTGGTACGCGCCGTACCAGCCGAGAGAGTAAAGATAGTTTTACGGAGCGTTAGCGATGTCACTTGATAGAACGTTGAAGATTCACGGGGCGATGGCACGGACTCGTAGCGTATTTACGCGCGCCGAGCGCATCGAGCGACTGATTGAGGAAGGCGACTTCGACCCCGAGAAGGACGACCCGTTCGGTCTGCCGAAGATGAAGGTCCGCCAGTCCAAGGCGGGCACCAAGACCAAGAAGGAAAAGACCCCCGAGGAAGAAGAGGCCGAGGCCGGTGTCGAAGGCGCCGAGGCCCCCGCGGGCGAGCAGACCGAAGCCGAATAGGCGCCACCCCTCGCCGCAAACAGACCGCGGGCGCTGGTTACCGGCCGCCTGAAAGTGCGGCGGTCTGGTTTTGCGCCGGCGGCTTTTTTTGCCGGACAGTCCAAAGGGCGACCCATGACACGACCCAGCCATGCTTCCGCCGAGCGAATGAGCCGACTGGACGCCTCCGGTATCCGGAAGGTCTTCGACCTCGCCGCCAAGATGGAAAACCCCATCAACCTCTCGATCGGCCAGCCGGATTTCGACGTTCCCGATCCGGTCAAGGACGCCGCCATCGACGCGATCCGCAGCGGCCAGAACAAATATACCCAGACGCAGGGCTCGGCGGAGCTGCTGGACACCGTGGCAGAACAATGCCGCCGGGAGTTCGGCTGGAGCGACGACCGCGGGTATCTGATTACCTCCGGCGTCAGCGGCGGGCTGGTGCTGGCAATGCTCACGCTGGTCAACCCCGGCGACGAGGTGGTGTTCGCGGATCCGTACTTCGTGATGTACTCGCACCTGACGAACCTCGTCGGCGGAAAGTGCGTTCCGGTGGATACGTATCCTGACTTCCGGCCGGACCCGGCAAAAATCGCCGACGCCGTTACCGACCGCACGAGAATGCTGCTGCTGAACTCCCCCGCCAACCCCACCGGCGTGGTTTACAGCCGCGACGAGCTGGAGCAGATCGCCGAGATAGCCGCTGATCGCGACCTGCTGGTCGTCTCCGACGAAATCTACAGCGACTTCTGCTACGACGAGCCGTTCGTGTCCATGGCTTCGGTGTACGACAACACGCTGCTGCTGCGCGGCTTCTCCAAGAGCCACGCCATGACGGGCTGGCGGCTCGGTTGGGCGACCGGTCCGAAACCCATCATCGAGCAGATGACGATGCTCCAGCAGTACAGTTTCGTCTGCGCGCCGAGCATGGCCCAGGCCGGCGGCGTCAAAGCAATGGAAACCGATATCTCCGACCACGTCGCCGACTACCGCCGAAAGCGTGACCTGGTGCAGGATGCCCTCGGCGATACGTTCGGGCTTATAAAACCGGCCGGGGCGTTCTACGCCTTCGTGCCCGCGCCGGGCGGCGAGGCGACCGCGTTCGTGGAGAAAGCCATCGCCAACAACGTGCTGATTATCCCGGGCAACGTCTTCAGCTCCAGGGACACGCACTTCCGCATCTCCTACGCCACCGACGACAAGAAGCTCCGTAAGGGGCTTGAGATTCTGGTGGACCTAGCCGGCTGACGCAGCGGATTCGTCCCCTCGTGAATTCGTGAACCGGGGTACTTGTGCGGCGGGCGGTCAGGGGTTGTCGGTTCGCTCGATACGGAACCCCGCCGAGAGGTCACCGGGCTTTCGCAACCGAAGGTTCGGGTGCACCCGCGGCGTACAGGGGATCGGCGCATCCCAGCAGAAGCCGTCTTCGGGCACACCAAAACTTACACCGCAGGCCGTGCGTTCTTCTCTCAGCTCAGGCGACGGCGGAGCATGGAAGCCGCCGGCGACCGGCGGCGTGTAAACTTTCTTGAGATTACCTGCCGCCAGCGCAGCCCAGAGAACCAGCAGGACAGTAATCGTCCGCCTTCCCGGTCGCGGCCAGGCGACAGCCGATAGCATCGCCACCAGCGAAGCCGCGAATATCCACACAAGGTGAAAGCCCAGACGTCGCTGCGGCGAGACCATCAGCCAGGCGGCGATACCGACGGCCGGAGGTATCAGCAGCAACCACAGGCGGAGCGTGCGGGGCTTGCGACGTCGCAGCGACACGACGGCCAGCATACCGGCCGCGACGACCGCCACCGCCGCCGGGACCAGCACGTCCCTCTGCCACCTGCCGGCAAGCTCCAGCCAGGACCGCCGTTGGTCCAACGGACCGAACGCCCTGCCGGAATGAGCGATGTAGTCCCACTCGCGGCTGACGATGTCGGAAGGTATGCGCCAGTCCACGTCGGCGGCGAGCACCGGCAGCGGGTAAAAAGCCCACCCGCTGAGCACAAGCCCGTAGAGGATCCACGACACCGGCAACACCGCCGCGAACGCCCCTGCTATGGCGACAGTTCGCGAGCCGCCGGGCCTGCCCGCCTTCAGCCACCAGCCCACCAGCAGAACTGCCGCCGCAACTGCGAACGGCGCCGCCGTCAGCTTGCCGCACACCGCCGTAGCCAGCAGCGCAACGACGAGCACTACACGCCCGGGTCTATCCCGCCTGCGGGAACCGCCCGACAGCAGCGCGACCATCTGCGAAGCGGCTATAGCGCAACAGACCGCCGGCAGCACGTCCGTGCTGTGACTGGAGACCATCCAGTGATTGCTCATCTGAACGGCCATCACCGCCAGTGTCGCGTCGAACGCGCCACGGACACGGCTCGCACGTCTGTGTGAAAGAAGCCGCCCCGCCCCCACAAGCCCGTTGACCAGCAGCGCGTATATCAGCAGCGAGTTCAACACGTGCGCGGACCGTCCTGAAAGCGGGCCGGCCTCGACCGAAGCGGCCAGAAGCAGATTGGCGTTGTTGGATGCGTACCTGTAGTGAAGGTTTCCCAGTCCCGGAACGGTCGGGAAGCTGCGATACCACCGCACAACCTGGAGATGGTACAGCCCGCTGTCGGTGTGTCGGCACGGTCCGATGGCACGGTTGCACAGCCACACTGCCGCGAGTATAGCGACCAGTAGAAGCAGTCTGTGACGCCGCACCGCACCGCGGACGCCGGTTACAAGCCCCCTGCCGCCGACGGCAAAGCCCAGCGCCGAGACGCACGCCAACATTACCGGCACGGCCGGCGAGACCGGCCAACGCAGGTGCCACATCTGCAGGACCCCCACAGCCGCCGCCAGTCCAATCCAGAACGCCCGGCCGGGCGCTGCGCGAGTCGCCCCGGTCAGCCGCAGGACCAGCAGCCCCAAGCCGACAAACACAACCGTCAGCGCCGCCCACCCGGCCGCTACCAGCGACATTGCGCCCAGCATCTCCAGCACTTGGGGTAACATGTACTCGACTCGACTCCACTCGCGTCGCCGTGCAAAGGCAATATGCAGCGCCCAGACCCGCTCATCCATAAAAAAGCCCTTGCAAGGCCGCCGTAGAGCGAATAAAAGTCCGCCAACCTCTTTGTGGATGCGCAATGAAATTCCATCTGGTCGACAGGATAGAATTGCTGGAACCGTCGCAGCGGATAGTGACCACGAAGGTGCTCTCACTGGCGGAGGAGTACCTCGCCGACCACTTTCCGACGTTTCCGGTGATGCCCGGTGTGCTTATGCTGGAGGCGCTGACGCAGTCGGCCGCCTGGCTGACGCGCGTGGAGCAGAACTTTTCCCGGAGCATGGTCGTGCTGGCGACCGCGAGGAACGTCCGCTACGCCCGGTTCGTCGAGCCGGGGCAGACGTTCCGCTGCGAGGTAACAGCCCGGGAGATCGGCACTGATATCGCCAAGTTCAGCGGCAACGGCTACGTGGGCGAGCAGCAGGCGGTAGCGGCCCGGCTGGAGTTGAGGTGCTTCAACCTCGCCGAGGAACACGACTATCTCGCCGACGCGGACAGGGAGATTGTCGCCGACCTGAAGGAGCGGTTCCGGTTGATTGGCGGTCCGCAGGCAATGAACGCGGGCGAGAAAGCGGCGAATCGTTGACTTTACCCGGCAAAGGGCCTATACATAGTTGCCTTTTCCAGCATGGCCGCCGGAGGAACACCACTGGTGGTGGTCAGGCCCCAGAAGGAGACAGAAGCTAATGCCGATGACCGAACAGGAAGTTCTCGAAAAGGTGCGCGATACGCTCGTCGAGGCCCTCGGAGTGGACGAGGATGAAGTTACTCCGGAAGCGACTCTCACAGGCGACCTGGGCGCCGAGTCCATCGACTTTCTGGACATCGTCTTCCGGCTCGAGAAGGCCTTCAATATCAAGATCCCCCGGGGCGAGCTGTTTCCCGACAACGTGCTGAACAACCCTGAGTACGTCCAGGACGGGAAGCTCACCGAGCAGGGCCTGGAGCAACTGAAAGAGCGAATGCCTCATCTGGACCTCAGCGGCTTCGAGCAGGATCCGGATGTCAACAAACTGGCCGAGCTTTTCAGCGTTCAGACCATCATCAATTACGTTCGGGACAAGGTTAACAGCGACTGACCGCACCGTTGGGCTTGTCAGGCCGCCGGTGGTAACCCTCGGATTGTCCGATGCGTTGGATTTGGATAGATCGTTTTGTCGAGTTTGAGTCGGGCGTCCGGGCTGTCGCCGTAAAGAACGTGACGCTCGCCGAGGAACACCTCCATGACCACTGGGAGGCATACCCGGTGCACCCCGCGTCGCTGATGATAGAGGGCATGGCTCAGACGGCCGGCATCCTCGTCGGCGAGGCACGCGACTTCAGCGAGAAGGTTATCCTCGCGAAGATAGCCAAGGCCGAGTTCACCGAGGTCGTAGTTCCCGGGGACCAGATCACCTTCGAGGCGGAGATAGAGACCATCGCCGACGAAGCCGCCGCCACCCGCGGAGTCATCAAGCGCAACGGTGAACAAGTCGGTGAGGTCAACCTGATGTTCTCGCACATAGACCGCAACCTCGCCGGACAGAAGTTCCCGGAGGAGAATTTCGTGTTCACCGGTCAGTTCCGTCGCCTCATCGCACCGATTCTGGAGGGTCGGGATGGCTGACCGTCGTGTCGCGATCACAGGCCTGGGCGTGGTCTCGGCAGCGGGCGTGGGAGCGGAGTCGTTCCACGAGGCGCTCACTACCGGCCGGTGCTGCCTGAAGCAAATAGACCTCTTCGACGCCTCAAATTTCCCCTCGCGCGTCGGTGGTCAGCTCGACGATTTCTCCGCCCGGAAGTTCGTCCCCAAGAACTACCGCAAAAGCGTCAAAGTCATGGCGCGGGATATTGAGATAGCTGTCGCCGCCGCCGATTGCGCCTTCCGCGACGCCGGCATTAACACGCGCGGAATCGACCCCGACAGCGTGGACGTGGATTCGGGCCGACTGGGATGCAATATAGCAGCCGGGCTTATCTGCACCGACCTGGACGAGCTGGGCATGGCCGTCAATACCGCCGTCAAGGACGGTCGGTTCGACATGAAGCTATGGGGCGAGTCGGGCATAAACAACCTCACCCCCCTATGGCTGCTGAAGTATCTGCCCAACATGCTCTCCTGCCACGTGACCATCATCCACGGCGCCGAGGGACCGAGCAACTGCATTACCTGCGGCGACGCCGCAGCGCACATGGCCGTCGGCGAATCGGCGCGGATAATCGCTCGCGGCGACGCGGACGTGGTGGTCGCAGGCGGCGCGGAGAGCAAGCTCAACTGCATGAACCTTATGCGCCACACCCTGCTGAAGCGGCTGTGCGAGAGTTCCAACGATAACCCCGCCGGCGCATGCCGGCCGTTCGACACCGCACACGACGGCACGATCATAGGCGAAGGCGGCGGACTGCTCATACTGGAAGATTTCGACCGCGCCACACAGCGCGGAGCGCGGATATACGCCGAAGTGGCGGGCTTCGGAGCGGCCTGCGACCCGCAGGGCATGGATGTGACCCGACCCTCCGCCGGCGGGCTGGGCGGCGCCGCTCGCAAGGCGATGGCCGACGCGGGAACAGGTCCGGACGACATCGACCTTATCGTCGCACACGGAACGGGCGTGCCCGCCGAGGACCGGCTCGAATCGAGCGCCTGGTTCGACGCACTGGGCGACGCCGCCGCGAAGATACCCGCGACCGCCGTAACCGGCTCGGTGGGTTCGCTGTTCTCCGGCGCCGGCGGCGTGGAGCTTGCCGCGGCCGCCCTGGCTTTGCGCGATCAGACCGTTCCGCCGACCGCCAATTTCACCCGTCCGGCCGACGGATGCGGACTGTCGTTGTCCGGTGAGCCGCGAAAGGCGGAAATCCGCAACGTGCTGGCCGGTGCTTTCTCCGTAGGCGGACAGAGCGCCGCATGCGTCATAAGACGAGTCGAGGAATCATGAGCCGACGCGTGGTCATAACCGGCATGGGCACCATCAACCCACTGGCCCACGACGTGGAAGAGACCTGGCGTGCGCTTCTGGCGTGCAAGAGCGGCATCAGCAGGACCGAACTGTTCGACGCCTCGACTTTCCCCTCCACTTTCTCGGCGCAGGTGAAGGACTTCGACCTTGCCCGGTACGTGACAAACGCCGAACGGCACGCCACGGCCGGGAGACATTGTGGATTCGCCATCGCCGCGGCCGTCCAGGCGTGGAAGCAGTCGCGTCTGGCGGATTGCGATGACCTGGACGCCGAGCGGCTGGGGCTTTATCTCGGCTCCGGCGAGGGAAGTCTCGACTTCGACAATTTTACATCGCTGATGGTCGATGCCTGGTCCGACGGCGGCGTGGACACCCGCAAGTGGGCGGAACTGGCTTTCCAGCGAATGGACCTGTGGCGCGAGTTCGAACAGGAATCGAACATGGTTGTCGCCCACCTCGCCGGCGAGTTCGGCGTGCGGGGACCGGCTTTTAACGTGCTGACCGCCTGCGCCGCCAGCACACAGGCGATGGGCGAGGCGGCCATGCAGATACGCCACGGCGACGCCGACGTCGTAATCAGCGGCGGCGCCCACAGCATGATCCACCCCTACGGCGTGACGGGCTTCAACCGCCTGACCGCCCTTTCCACCCGCAACGATGAGATAGAGACTTCCTCCCGTCCGTTCGATCTGACACGGGACGGCTTCGTTCTCGGGGAGGGCGCGAGCATACTCATTCTCGAGGACTACGACTTCGCGGCCGAGCGCGGCGCGAATATGCTCGCGGAGATTATCGGCTATGGCTCCTCGGCGGACGCCTTCCGCATAACCGACCAGGATCCCAACGGCGACGGTGCGGCCGCCAGCATGCACGCCGCTCTGAAGGACGCCAAGCTCAAGCCCACGGATATCGACTACGTCTCGGCACACGGCACAGGCACGCAGCAGAACGACCAGGTGGAGACAAAGGCCATCAAGCAGGTCTTCGGTGATAACGCCCACAAGGTGCCCGTCTCCAGCGTCAAGAGCATGATGGGACATCTCATCGCCGCCGCCGGCGCCACGGAGCTGGTTAGCTGTGTGCTGGCGCTGCGGGACCAGGTAATACCGCCTACGACAAACTACACTACGCCCGACCCGGCCTGCGACCTGGATTACGTGCCCAACAAACCCCGTCCCGCCGAGCTGCACACCATAATGTCCAACAGCTTCGGCTTCGGCGGACAGAACGACACGCTCATCATCACGCCTGTTCAATAACGGCTTCGGGGGAAGCGAGCATCACGATCGGCTCGTTCATCCGCCGCCACCGGCGCCACTGGCAGGCCCGTTGTGATCCGATATAAACCGTATCGCCTACCACGGCCCACGCCGTACTGTCGGCCGCGAATGCGACATGATGGGTGTTTATGTTCTCTCTTGTGGAGTGCGGAAACCCGTCGAGCACGTGCGACCAGCTGCGCCCGCAGTCGTCACTGCGCCAAAGCTGCCCGTGCACGTTATCTCCGTGGGGCCCGTCGCTGACTGTAGTCAAAAGCAAATCCGGATCCTCCGGCGCAACCGCAATAGCGCGCCCGTAGCGGTCCTCCAGCTCGGCGGAGCGATGTTCCCACGACCCGCCCCTGTCATAGCTGACGTACACGGCTTTGGCGGTGTTGGCGTAGATGCGATTGGCGTCGACGGGACACGTCGCGACCTGGTGCACGTCTTCGTGGAGTTCCGGCTTCACCGGCTCGAAGTGTTCCCCGCGGTCGGGCGACCGCATGATGCTACCGACGTGTATATCCGCGTAAATCCATCCGTCCGGAGTAGCGGCCATGCTCCTGACAGCCGGCGGCCCGCCCCACGGCGTATGCCAGGTCTGTCTGCAGTCGAGCGCGTCGAAGTTAGCGTTCCGCCGCAGACCCTCGCCCGTCAGCCGGTACAACCGGGCGTCCTCGGTGCCCACAAGCACATTCACAGGCCGGTGGGAAATCACCAGCAGCGACTCCACCGGTTCGTCCACTGTCGCCTCAGCCGCCCGACCGTCGTCGCCGAGCACGACTACCTTTCTCTCTTCCAGACCTACAGCGACGATGCCCGCACCGGCCGACACGGCCCGGAGACCCTCGCCGGAAAAGATTTCCTCCGGTTCCTCCCCGGCGTGGGCTATCCGCCAGAGCGTCCGCTCGCCGGCGATGTACAGAGTCGATTTCTCGTCGTTCGTTGCCGTCATTGAGGTTTGCTTTCTATGACAACGCGCTCCACGTTACCATTGTTGGCGACACTGATGAGTTTTTCCAGATTCCCTCCGCGCGCTCGGCGGTTGGCGCGGCCGGTGTGGCGGCGTAATCTGACCCGCCAGGAACCTTCACCATGAACGACGAACACCAGCAAGCGCAGCACGACTCTTCCTCGACGCCGCCCGGCGGGTCCATGTCGGCGGTTTGCGTGGCGATGTTCGTACTGCTGATTCTCACGCTGCCCCGTCTGGGCCGTGCCGCAATGCTGCGAACCTGGCAGTGGGATGGCGGCGAGGTAATGCTGGACGTGATAAGCTTTCTGGGCTTGCTCGGGGGCATGTTCGCCGCGGTGTATCTGCCCGTCCGTCTCCAGCGCATACTGAAACTCTCGCCGACGGTGAAGGTGCTCGGTCTCGTCGGAGCGGGCGGGCTTATTGTGCATCTGGGTTTCTCACTGCTGAATCTGATGATGCTGTTTCTGATGACGTGAACGGTTCCGTGCCGGCTCAAGCCACGGGCCTTCACAGGCCGAAAACCTCCACAGACACATTGGGAGCGGAGAAATGGAATTCCTCAAAGGCACGTCCGTGTGGATGGTGGCGCTGGTTTGTTTCGTGCTCACCGGCTGCGCGCCGGAGATGCCGCCGCAGGCCCGGGAGCTTCTGAACTCCGGCATAGATGCCTACGAAGCCGGCGAGCACGACAGCGCCCGCTCACGGATGGATGAGTTTCTCTCGCAGTACCCCCGCGTCCGCGGAGTGGCCGAGGCGTATTACCTCCGCGGGATGGCATACTATCGACAGGAACGTCCCGACGACGCCCGCCGGGATCTCCGCAAGGCCGTCGATGATGCCGACGACAAGCACCTCCGCGGCCGGGCTTTGGTCGCCCTGGGCAATATCGCCTATGAGAATGACGAGATAGCCGCCGCCGAGAATTACTACCGCGATGCGCTGGACGACCTGGACGGCGACCGGCCGCCGCGCGACCAGGCGTTGTATCGTCTTGGTTGCGTGCTTCAGCGTCAGGGACGGTGGCGAGAAGCGGACACGCAGTTCAACCGGCTCATTTACGTATTTGAGGACTCCTCCTTCGCAAGCTCGGCCGAGCGGCGCGTGCACGCCCGCGCATGGACCATCCAGGCCGGAGCGTTCGACGAGCGCAAGCATGCCGACTCGCTTGCCGGAAAGCTCCGCGACGATGGTCTGGACGCCCGGGTGATACCCCTGCTCGCCGACCGAGCACCGAGGTTTGTGGTCTGCGTGGGGCGCTACTCCAGTCACGAGGCCGCAGACGCCGGCGTCGAGGACGTCCGCAATCACGAAGGCGAGGCCTTCGTAACGGTAATACGATGAGTCGGCCGATTGATCGGATAAGCTGAGGAGGTCTGCGGTGGTGGTCCTGGGGCGCCTTTTGAAGGTCGGGTCGATGGCCGAATCCATGACGGTCTATGTCCCGGCCATGGTGCTTCAGAAGGGCATCGGACTGGCGCGTCTGCTACTGATGGTCCATCTGCTCAGTCGCGCCGAGTATGGGCTTTGGGCGGTAGGCGCGTTTCTGTTCGACGTGCTCGCGCCGGTAATCACCCTCGGCAGCAACCACGGGCTGACTCGGTACGTGAGCTTCTACGAGGCCCGCGGGGAGGTCCGCAGGTTCTACAGACGCATCCGTCTGCCCATACTGGGGGTGTGCGTGGCGCTGGCGGCTGTGGCGCTGGTGAACTCCGACCTGCTGGCGCGCTATGTGGTGGCGTCGCGCGTGGACGCCGAAGGCATCGAGACGGCGCGGCACACGCGCATATGCCTGGCGGCTTTGGGCAACGCTCTGGTAATAGCCCTGTATCTGAACCTGCTGGGCTTCTGCTACGGGCTGCGGACGTATCGCCTGATTGCGCTGCTGGAGATCATGTTCAACGTCACGTTCACCGCCGCGGCCGTGGTGGTGATAGTCGTGTCTCCGACCGCCACAGCCGTTTTGCTGGCACATTCGGCGGCGGTTGCGCTTTCGCTGTTGACGGGGCTTGTGCTGCTTAACGCCGGGCTGAACCGCCCCGCCATGGCGAAGACCAGTGTCGCGGCGACTCAGCCGGTCTTCCACGGCGCAGCCGAAGCCGACGAAAACGCTCCACTGGACGTCCTGCCGACATTCTCCACCAAGCCGGACGCCACCGTCGCCACGGACCGGCTGGGCGGGACGCTTCTGCGGATACTCCGCTACGGTTTCGTGGCGCTGGTCAGTAACGTTCTGTGGAACCTTCTGGGTTATGTCAGCTACTACCTCACCCACCGCCACTACGGCGAGGAGACCGGCGGTACGTTCCAGGCGTACATGCGGCTGCTGGGGCAACCGGTGATGGCGCTTTCCGGCGCGGCATGGGCGGTAGTATTTACCCATGTGGTCCGCCACTGGGAGCAGCACCGTCAGGACGACGGCTCGCAACCCGCACAACCGCTGCAGACGCTACAGACCGCATACAAAGGCGTTGCCATGTGCCTGATGACGGTGGGCGTTTTGCTCTACGCCACGGCCGGGCTGTGGGTGCATGTTATGCCCGGCGACACCACTGCCGAGGGCAGAACGCTCGTTCCGGGACTGCTGATGTTCTTCCAGTCGCTGGCGCACCTGGCGCTTCTGACGATGCTCGCGAAGCTGCGCGAAAGGCCCGCGGTCATCGCCCTTGCGGCCGTCGTCGGCGCCGTCGCGAACGTGGGCCTGGCACTGTGGTGGATGCCCTCGGCCGGACCCGCCGGAGCCGCAACGGCTGCGGGGGTCGGAATGTACCTCGGGGGAGGCGCGGTGGCTGTGGGGTATTTCCTCCTGGCTCGACTGCCCATACGCGCCGGGACCTATCTGGTCCTGGCGGCGCCGGTGCTGTATCTGCTGCCGGCGTGGTTGACCACCACGGTATGGGGCGGCATGGTGGTGGTTGCCTTCTGCAGTCCGCTGCTGTTCGACCGCCGGGAGAAAGACCGTTTGCGGTCGGCCGCGGGGCGACTCTTACGCCGATTCGGCCGCAACGGCAACGCCTGAGAAACAAGCCGATCGCACCGGCCCATCGCGTTGACAGGCCAAAAGATAGCCGGCGTTGCTTTCGCTCCGTGTTTACTTCACTGCCGCCTGTGGTGTGCCGATGAAAACGGCGTAAGGGAGGATCATGGGACATCACGAAACCAATCCGGATCCCCAGCCGACGGGGGCGTCGGACAGCTATGCCCGCGGTCTGCGACTGTTTATGCGGGGTCGCTATGAGCGGGCGATGGCCGTTCTGGAACCCTTGTCGAAACAAAGCGATCTGCCCGGACAGATGGCGCGGTTCTACAGTGGACTGTGTCGTCGCGAACTGGGCATACGCGCGCTGAACGAGGGGAGATACGCCGACGCGGAGACGCACCTCAAATCCGCCCTCGGCATGCTGGGCCCCCGGAGCGACCTGTACGAATATCTGTCCCGGTCGTATGCCAATACCGCCCAATACCAATCGTGCGCGGAGACCTGCGAAAAGGCGATGAGCCACGGAACGAATGAGTCACAACAGCTCCACCGCCGCCACGCTCAGGCGTTGTGGCGCGCCGGTCGAAGAGTCGAGGCCCACATGGTAATCAGCGACTCGCTCCGCCGCCACGGAGACGACGCCGAGCTGCTTTACCAACTGGGGCTTTTCCACGCCGTCGAGGAGCACTACGACCAGGCACGAGCGTCTCTGGCAAAGGCCGTCGAACTCGACGGCGCTAATCCGGACCTGCACTATTACCTCGGTCTCACCGCGGCCGCGGAAGGCGACATCTTAGCGGCCGTCGCGTCGCTGCAGCGGACACTGGAGCTTCGCGGCGACGACGTATTGACGGCCTATCAGCTCGCCCTGGCCGCGCGTGCGGGCCGCGATGCAGGACAGGAAGTTTCTCTCCGCGTTCCCGAACCCGTCAGGGCGACCTCGCGCGCCAGGGGAAGCGAGCTGGCCCGCTACGTTGCCGAGGAGCCGGATTTCGTCGAAGCGTTCCTGGCGCTTCCTCAGAGCGACGCCGACGGGCAACTGTTCGGCCTGCTGGCGGAGGTGCTCGACACCGCGCTGAAAGAACATCCGAACTACGCGGACCTGCACAGAAACACTTCACGCGTGCTGACTCGACTCGGGCGGTACGACGAAGCACTCGCCCATGCTTACCGGGCCGTCGACATAAACCCGCGCTATCTGTCCGCCCGACTGGACCTGGCGCAACTGCTGCAGCGCGCCGGGCGGTCGGAGGAGGCACTGGAAAACCTGCAGCGTGTGGTCTCCGGCGGTGGCGACTGGCCGGATGTGCACTACCTCACCGCCAGACTGCTGACCGACCGGCGCGACATCGAACGCGCGCGTCGGCATCTGCATCGAGCGCTGGAGTTGAACCCCAACTACCGCGAGGCGAGCGAAGAGCTGGAGAACCTGGCCGCCTGACGGAGGGAGTTGCCTGTGAGCTACTTGCTGGAATTACTCGGCCGAGGCGCCGACACGGACCTGGAGGACCTGCTGGCGCGCTATTACTGGTCGCCGCAGCCGCAAAGTACCGAGGAGCTTCAACGGGTCTGCGAGGACCGTCCCGACCAGGTCGAAGCGCGCTTTCAGCTCGGCTTGGCATACCTGCGCGGTTCACAACCGGCCGAAGCCATCAGCCACCTGCGGGAAGTTTGTCGCCGCAAGCCGGACCACCTGGCCGGACGTTTGGCGGTGGCATCGGCGTACCTGGAGGAAGGCGACGCCGACAAGGCGGTGGAGAACCTGCAAATCGCCCATCAGAACCACCCAGGCGAACCGCCCATACTTTTCGCACTGGGGTTCTGCCACGAAAAGCGTCAAGATCTGAAGCAGGCGGCCGATTACTACCGCCACGCGATCCGGCAGGACGGGGGGTTCCTCGTCGCGCGAGAACGTCTGGCGGCGGTGGCGGTGATTCTGAAGGACACCGATGAGGCGATCCGTCAGTATCTGGCGCTGCGTGAAGCCCGCCCGGAGAAAGCGTGGGTCCGTTGCGCGCTTGCGCACCTGTACTACCGCGGGGGGCAGTACGACCTGGCGGTGGACGAGTTCGAGACGGCTATAGCGTTGGAGCCGGAAAACTGGGCCTTGATGGACGACGAGGTAGAGTCGCTGGTCTCGCAGGGTCAACTCCGGGAAGCCATTGAGCGCCTGCACGTGCTGATTGACGAGCAGCCGAATCAGGCCGATTTACACGTGCGGCTGGCCGACGTTTACAGCCGGGTCGGCGACGACGACGCCGCGATGAAGCACTACCTCATGGCGATCGACCTGGAGCCGAACTATCTCGAGGGTCTGGTCAAGCTCGGGACGCATCAGCTTATATTCGGCCGCTGGGAGGAGGCGGCCGAGCTGTTCCACAGGGCGGCCGATTTGAGCGACCAGGTTCTGCTGAGCTATATCGGTCTGGGGGTTGCCCAGGCGGCCGCCGGTCGCCAGGGCGACGCGATTAACAGCTTCGATCTCGCCGCGGCCATTGAACCGAACAGCACGGTACTGCTGGCGGAGATGGCGCGGCTGCAGCTCAAGGTGGCGCTCGCGGACGAGTTCGCCAAGAGCTTCGAGACCGGAAGCCCCACGGCGGTCTCCGCGTCGGAGTTGAGCAGTGACCATCTGCTGTACATGCAGATAGAGCGACACGGCGAAGAGGTCCGCCGGCACCCCAACCATCCGGACCTGCGCTATCGCTACGGCGTGCTGTTGCGGGCCGAGGGTCGCCACGGCGAGGCGCTGGAGCAGTTCGAGAAAGCGGTGGACCTGAACCCGGCTTACGTTCAGGCGATCATGAAGCTCGGTTTGACGCGCCAGGAGCTGGGGATGGTGGACGAGGCGGTCGAGACTTACAGGATAGCCCTGGAGATAAGACCCGACTACGTGGACCTGCACTACCGCCTGGGCGTGCTATATACCGACCGTAAGCAGTTCGAGGAGGCAGTGCGCCACATGGAGCAGGCCGCCGCCGGCGCACCCGACAACGATCAGATCCGCGCCGGTCTGGCGCTGTCGCTGCAGAACATGGGACTGATGGACCGCGCATCGGCCACCTGGCGGAGCTTGTGGAAGATCCACCACGCCCAAACGTAAACCAACGGCGTCGAGGCGCCGTCAGCCCAGGAGCTTCTCCAGGCGGTTGAGTCCCTCGTTTATCTGCTCCATGCCGGTCGCGAAGGTCAGCCGCACGCAACGATCCTCGCCGAAGGCCGAGCCGGGTATCAAAGCCACGTTCACCTGCTCCAGAGCCGCCTTGGCGAAGCTGAGCGAATCTTTGACCTCGACTCCGCCCATGGTCCGCCCGTAGTGGGCGCTGACGTCCGGGAAGCAGTAGAAAGCCCCATCGGGCTGCAGGCACTTTACCCCCTCGATGTCGTTCAGTCGCTCGGTCATGTGCCTGCCGCGTCGCTCGAACTCCTGCCGCATCCGTTCGACGACCTCGCCGGCCTGGGGGTCCGTATAGGCCGCCAGAGCCCCCGCCTGGCAGAAGCTCACCGGGTTGGTGGTCATGTGGCTCATCAACCGGCGGATGGCGCCTATGACGTCCGCGGGACCGGCTACCCAGCCAAGTCGCCAGCCGGTCATCGCAAAGGTCTTGCTCAGCCCGTTGAACGTCAGCGTCCGCTCGGGGAGTCGCTCGTCCAGCGTCGCAAACGAAACGAACCGGTTGTCGCCGAAAACGAGCTTCTCGTAAATCTCGTCGGAGAAGACCGTCAGGTTCGTATCGAGCACGACCTCGGCCAGCGCCTTAAGCTCCTCCGGCGTGTACATGACTCCGGAAGGATTGCCCGGGGAGTTCAGCAGCAGCACCTTGGCGCCGTCGGCGGCGTCGCGGAGCTGGTCGGGGGTTATCTTAAGCCCGCTTTCGGGCGAGGTCGGCAGCGCCACCGGCTCACCACCGGCGAGCTTGACCTGCTCCGGGTAGCTGTTCCAGTAAGGCGCCGGGATGAGCACCTTGTCGCCCTGCTCCAGCAACACCTGGAAGGCGCAATACAGCCCGTGCTTGCCGCCGAAGGTCATGGCCACCTGGTCGCCCTGCACGGCGATACCGTTTTCGTCGCGGAGCTTGGCGACGATGGCCTCTATCAGCGCCTTGCCCTTCTTCGGAACGTACTTGGTGTCGCCGGTGTCGAGGGCTTCCCTGGTGGCGTCCTTTATGAATTCGGGCGTGTCAAAATCCGGCTCCCCGGCGGCGAAACTGACCACGTCTTCGCCCTGGGCGATCATCTGCTTGGCACGAGCAGTGATGCTGATTGTCGCGCTGGGGCTTACCTGCTCGATACGGCCGGCGAGTTTCATGGGGGCAGACTCCTTATTTCTGTGTCGGACTGTTAGTCAAGTGCCCGGTTTTCCCCGTAAAAGCACAAGGCGTCAAGTGTCTGATAAACTACTTTTGTCGCAACCTTGCGGGAGCGGTTCGTAGTCCCTCAAAAACGGGCGGCTCGGAAAGGACCGCCCGATTTCTGTACCGCATTCAGGATAGCTGCTACCTCGGCTACTGTGCCTCTGGCGTATAGCCGATAAACGCCAGGAAACGATCCTCGTCCAGGACGGGAATCCTCATGCCCTGGGCCGTAGATTGTATCTGCTCGAACTGCTGGTACGCCTCCAGTCGCTGTTCATAGACATCCCACACGCTGGGCGGGGCGCTTTGCGGCGGAGTCGCGGGACGTTGCGGCGCCTGACCAACGATCACGTAGTCGGTCTGAACCGTCACGTCGTCGGTAATGCGGCCGCCTATGCGGCGGATCATCTGCCGCACCTGCGCGGCTCCGCTCTCGGAGGCCTGTTCGGTTCCGAAGACATCGAACTGTCCGATGACCACGAATTCCAGCTCCCTCAGAGCATCGTAAACCACGTTGGCGACCAGGTCGCCCTCGACTATCGGGTCGCCCTCGGTCTGCTCGGTAATCCGGCATTCGCTGACGGTGTCGTCAACCTTGGTGACGACAATGCTGCCTTTGCCGTTCAGCTCATCCTCTTCCGCCTCCATCTCCGGAACACCCTCATCCGGGTAGACGCTGAAGGTAATGCCCGGCTTAAGCCCGGCGCCGGCGCCGAGATTTATATAGCAGATATTCTCCGCCTCCACGACGCGGAGGATCTTTCCGTCCGGACGCAACGCCTTCACGCCCCGGCCGGTCTTTCTCTCCAACTGGTCCCGCAAGCCCGCAACGGTTTCTTCCAGTTCGGCGATCTTGCTCTCCATCGAATCGATGGTCTGGACCTTCTCGGATATCTGGGACTGAAGCTCGCTGCGGACCTCCTCGATCCGCTGTTGCGCGCCTTCGATTTGCCCGCCCTGGGCCTGCTGCAGCGAGGAAATCCGTTCTTGCAGCTCGGCGATTTCGTCCTTGGCCGACCTCAGCGACCTTTCATACTCGGCTTCCACCTCGCTGAGCGATTCGCTCCTGGCTTCCAGTTCTTCCTCGCGCTGGGACAGTTCATCGCGAAGAGACTCGATGGTCTCCTGCTGACCGGCGATTCTTTCCTGCAGCGAGATTGCCAGCGGGGCCAGACCCCCGCGTTCGCCGAGGGTCTCGTAGGCCTCCTCGGCGCGGGCTATGGCTTGATCAATGTCGGCCGCGGCCGGGTGTATGAAGCTCACCAACTCGTCGAGGCGCCCGGTCAGGTGACCCACGACGGTCTCGGAGAGTTCGCCCTGTTCGCGGCGACGGAGAAGCTCGGCTATCCGGCCCCGACTAAGCTCGTTGTCGGAGGCGAGGTCCTCCCGCAACTCCTCGCTGCCGGCGGCGAGTTTCCGTTGCTCGTCGAAGTTCAGATAGAACAGGACGGCAAGTACCGTCGCGATGAGAAACAACATCACGAACACGATAAGCAGATAAGGAGGACTGCTGCGCTGCTGTACGACCCGTGCCATTCGTCAACTCCTTGAACGTCCCTGGTTCTCCGGGTGGGCCTGTCGGCGGGGCTACTTACTGTATTCCTTGAAGGAGCCACGGTCCGAGTCGGACCGACGCTCTTCGCTGCCGCGGTCGGCAAGCTGCATCAGTATCCGAGAACCACGCCGTCGGCGTCAA
The DNA here is from genome assembly GCA_046538345.1 of Phycisphaerae bacterium. GTDB lineage: Bacteria > Planctomycetota > Phycisphaerae > SM23-33 > SM23-33 > PUND01. Next base: position 1,933 of record JBKHJB010000004.1, on the reverse strand, counting down.
CAGATTTTTCCCGTCATTGCCCCAGCTTCTCACGCAACAGCCGCTGAACTTCCGCCGGCTGCGCCGCCCCCTTCGAAAGCTGCATGACCTGACCGGTTAGAAATCCGAAGGCCTTCTTCTGCTTTTTGCCGCCGCCGGTGGCGTCTTCGATCGCCTGCGGGTTCTCCTCGAGCACCTTCTCCACCCATTGCTCGATCTGACCACTGTCGGTCACAGCCAGCAAATCTTCTCGCTCGGCGATGGCGTGCGGCGATTCGTCGGACTCCGTGAGCAAATCGAAAACTTTGCCCGCCGCGGTGGCATTAACCTCACCGGCGGTCTGCATTTGCACCAGCTCGCCGAGCTGCTCGCCGGTTACGCCAAGCTCGGCTATGCTGCAGTTCCGCTCGTTGGCAAGCGCGGCAGCCCTGCCCATCAGCAGGTTAACGCAACCTTTTGCGTCGGCTCCGGCGGAGACGGCTGCATCCAGCAAATCGCCGGTGGCGGAGTCCTGCGTCAAAGCGTCGGCCTCGGCGAGCGGGAGTGAATATTCCTCCACATACCGCTTTCGCCGCGCGAGTGGAAGCTCGCCGATCTCGCCGGCTACGCTGTCGCGCCACGACTGCTCCGTCGTCACCGGAACGAGGTCCGGCTCGGGGAAGTAGCGATAATCGTGGGCCTCTTCCTTCTCCCGCTGGAAGACGGTCTGCTCGCGGTCGTCGTCGTAGCCGCGGTTCTGCTTGCCGAGTTTTTCCAGGGTGAAACCGTCGGGATCTTCCCGCCAGGCGGCGTGCTGGCGGTCTATCTCGAACGCCACGGTCCGCTCCAGCGCGCGGAAGCTGTTGAGGTTCTTGACCTCCACGATGGGCGTCTTGCACGTCATACCGTCGCGGGTAATGTGCAGATTGATGTTCGGCTCGAATCGCATCTGCCCCATCTGCATGTTGGCGGCCGAGGCGCCGAGCCAGCGGACCAGCCGATGCATCGCCCGCGCGTAGCCGAGAACCTGCTCCACGGAGTGCATGTCCGGCTCGGAGACTATCTCCAGCAGCGGTACGCCCGCGCGGTTGAGGTCCACGCCTGTATGCGCTGCGGCGGAGTGGACGTTCTTACCGGCATCCTCCTCCAGGTGCGCCCGCAGCACGCGGACGGTGTGCGTCGAGCCGTCGGAAAGCGGTATCTCCAGTCGGCCGTTCTCTGCCAGCGGCAGGTCGTACTGGCTTATCTGGTAGTTCTTGGGCAGGTCGGGGTAATAGTAATTCTTGCGATCCCACTTGGTGAACCCGGCCACCTCGCAGTCCAGCGCGAAACCCACCTTCATCGCCAGTTCCACCGCACGGCGGTTCATCACCGGAAGCGAGCCGGGCAGCCCGATGCACACCGGGCATACGTTGGTATTGGGCGGGTCGCCAAAGGCGTTGCGGCAGCGACAGAACATCTTCGTCGCCGTCGCAAGCTCTACGTGTATTTCCAGGCCGATTACCGGCAGGATCTGCTCGGATGTTTCCGTCGTCGTCATGGCTTGGTTTTCCGCTGTGTCAGAATCACTGTGCCGCCGAGAGGTCCGGCTTCAGGCGGCAAACGCCGGAGGCCCGCTCGAACATCCGCCCGGCGCGCAGCAGCGTATCCTCGCTGAAGACCGGGCCTATGAGCTGCACGCCGAGAGGCAGGCCTTGTTGCGAAACGCCGGCGGGCAGCGCCAGGCCCGGCAGGCCGGCGAGGTTCACCGATATCGTGTATATGTCACTGAGGTACATCTGCAGCGGGTCGTCGGTCTTCTCTCCCAGCCGGAACGCCGGCGTGGGCGCGACCGGGCCGAGCAGCACGTCCACGCTTTCGAAGGCGTTGCGGAAATCCCCGCTTATCAGACGGCGAACGCGCATCGCCTTGTCGTAGTAGGCGTCGTAGTAGCCGGACGAAAGCGTGTAGGTGCCGAGCATGATGCGTCGTTTGA
>JBKHJB010000106.1:0-7956 GCA_046538345.1 Phycisphaerae bacterium | reverse complement strand
TACGGAGGATTGTCCTACTCCCGACCGTTTGCGTCAAGCGCGTTTTACGCGTTTGCGAAATATTCCATGCCCAAATCCCCTAAACCTGAAATATGCCGACGTATAGCACAGATACGCACCGAGCTGATCGGTAGGCGAGGTAAGTCTGCTTTTGCCAGGATGTTGGGGCTTTCACCCAGTACCTATGACTACTATGAGTCCACCCGAATCCCGCCGGCTGACGTCCTCGTCCGGATGGCCGAGACCGCCGGGGTGGACCTGCGCTGGCTTCTGACCGGCGAGGAGGCCGTCGGTCGCGGCGTATCAGCGGAGCACCCCGTGCTTCAGCGGGCGGCGGCCCTGTTGGCCGACCATCCCGACGCCGCCAGACCCCTGGCGAGCTTCCTGGACATACTCTCCGAAACCGTCTCACAATTCCCCGACGCCGGCGGGCTTGATTCACCGCAACACCCGTCGGGCGAGCCGACAGCACCGGACACGGACGACCCGATGCGGGCACGCAGCGAGTGGATTCCCCTTCTGGGAAGAAGCGCCGCCGGCGTACCGCAGTTCTGGGACCCCAAAGAGCCCCCCGACGGGCTGACCACCCTACGCGAGCTGGTCGAGAAAAATGTCGGTTCATCCCCGCGACAGGTCCGGCCGGGCCTGGCGGAAACCGAGCAGAACGGGGACATCGCAGGCGTGCAGATTATCACTCTGAATCGGCCGAGCGAGGAGGGGACCGCCGAGTTCGTCGTCGCCGGCGATATCAAGCGGCGATACCCCGACGCCTTCGCCGTGCGCATCGACGGCGATTCGATGGCCCCTGATATCCGTCACGGCGATGTGCTCGTGCTCAGTCCGTCCGCCCGGGCCGTCGAGGGCGAATGCGCCGTCGCCCAGCTTTCCGGGCAGATCGGCGTTACCTGCAAGCTTTTCCGCAAGCGCGGCGAATATGTACACCTCGTCCCCGTAAACGAACAATACGAGCCGACGGTCGTTCCTGCCTCACAGGTCTGTTGGGCTTTGCGCGTCCTGGCCCGAATCCGCATACCCGGATAGCACGGGCCGCGGCGACGGCAGCGACTGCTCAACTCTACGCACCGTTGTTCCGGGTCAGCGCGTTGGCGATATCGCGGTACTGCCGCGGAGAAATCTCCCCGGCGCGGAGTGTGGTATCCAGATCGACTTGCTCCACCGCGTGGCGCAGTTTCCGCGGGTCCGGGCGACTGAGTCGCTGGCGTAAGAGTGACGAAAGCTGCTTGCGGCGGTGGCTGAAGCATGCGTGCAGCACGTCGGCCAGCGCGTCGATATCCGCCAGCAAAAACGCCTTTTCGGCGTCGAAGTCGATGCGCATTATCTGCCCGTCCACTTCCGGCCGGGGCCAGAACGCCGACGCCGGCACCACCCGCCCGGCATTGACGTCGCCCAGCAGACGGACCAGCACGCTGACCGGTCCGTAGTCGCCGTCTCCCGGCTCGGCTGCGAGGCGGTCGGCGACTTCCTTCTGCACGGTGAAGGTCATTCGCTCCAGCAGGCAGTCCTCCCGCGAGCCGCCCATTGCCCGCCACGAGCAGCGCAGCAGTTCCGCTATCAGCGGCGTGGCTATGCTGTAGGGCAGGTTGCTCACCAGCGACGCCCGCTCACCGAGCGCGTCGAGCACCTCCCCGGCGATCGCGTGTTTGCCCGCCAGCACGTCGCGGTGGATGATGAGCAGGTTCTCCGCGTCCGCGAACCTCTGCCGCAGCAGCGCCGCGAGACCTCTGTCCAACTCGACGGCTACCACCCTTCCCGCCCGTCGTAAAAGCTCTTCGGTCAGCGTTCCGGTGCCCGGGCCGACCTCCAGGACGGTTTCTTCTTTGCACGGCTCGGCCGTTTCCAGGAGCTTTCCCAGCAGGTTCTTATCGACCAGGAAACACTGCCCTCGGCGTCGGCTGGGCTTTACCCCGGCCGATGTGAGCAATCTGCGGATTTCGCTGAGGGTCTGCATGATGTTCAAATATTCCGCTGTATCGGCGGCGGGCATTATACATGTCCCGGCGCCTCGGCGTAGGTTTGGTCCCTGCTCAAATGCTTTTGCGGGGTTTTTTTGTTGCCCCGCCGCCGGGCGGAGGTGAAACTGTTTCCGACTCAAGTCTTCGTGTTCACTTGAAAAAGAGGACAACGCCATGCCGAACGCACACCGTTGCCGGCTGTGGTTTTCTTCCGTAGTTCTGCCGCTGGCTCTTTTGATTTTCCCTTTGGCGGCGCAGGGACAGGAAAGCGGCCGGCGGTTCTATGAAGAAGAGTTGCGCGTCCGATTGGACGAGCAGGCGCCGGAGTTCGACGAAATCGGCTACGACGCCGGGGGCTGGTTCAGCTTCGCCTATTTTCGCTACGACGACGAGGCGGCCCGGGAACAGCGAAATCTTCGTCGTTACGAGCTGCGAGGATGGGCGAGCATGGACATCCGGAGCGCACACCGGTTCTACGTCCGCGGGTTGTTGGGATGGGACCACTGGACCCGCAACCCCGACCCCGACGACGGGAAGGTGGAGTTTACCGACTTCCGTGTGGAGCGCGCCTGGTACGAGTTCGACCTTAGGCGGTGGCTGACTGCGGAGACCGGCGAGGTCCCGCCGGTCGGCTTCCGCCTCAAGGTCGGACGACAGTACGCCGAGATCGGCACGGGGCTGACGCTGGCGATGCCGATGGATATGCTTCGCTTCGAGCTTTCCAACCCCGACTGGGATCTTACGGCGCTGCTGGGCCAGACCATCGAGGACACCGACAATATCGACGACTCGCCCAACGTCTCCGACCATCAGGAGCGGTGCTTCTGGGGATTCGAGCTGGCGTACAAGGGAATAGTGGATCACCGCCCGTTCATCTACTACCTGCACCAGGACGATCACACCAGCCCCCGGCCGCGTTTGGCCAACCAGAGCTTCGACTACTCCAGCCGCTATCTCGGCGTAGGCAGCACCGGCACACTTACGCCGCTGTCGCCGTACCTTCACTACCGCGCCGAGTTGGTGGGCGAGTGGGGCAAGACATATTCCATGCTACAGACCGCCGGCCGCGACCGTATCTGCGCGATGGCCGGCGACGTACAGCTCGCCTACACCCCGGACATTCGGCATCGGCCCCGCTTTACCGTGGGCTATCTGTTCGCCACCGGCGACGACGACCGCGCCGTCAGCGCAACGTCCACCATCGGCGGCAATGTGTCCGGCACCAAGGACCGCGCGTTCAACGCGTTCGGCTATCGCGACACGGGTATCGCCTTCGCCCCGCGTGTATCCAACCTGCACATGTACAGCGCGGGGGCAAGCTGCTTCCCCTTGGAAGACCACAGGTGGTTCCGCAAGATGCAGATAGGCACGCGGGCGTTTTTCTACCACAAGGACGAAAAGGATGGACCCACAAGCGATGTGACCTCCAATCAGGATCACCGCTGGCTGGGTTGGGAATGGGACGTATATTGCGACTGGCGGATTACCTCGGATTTGAGCTTCACGACCCGCTACGGAGCGTTCTGGCCCGGTGAGGCGTTCGCCGACCGCAGTTGCAGACAGTTCATCTACACCGGCGTGATATTCACCTTCTGAACTGCGCGGATGCGCTGGTTTTACAGTAGCCGCGGGAGATAGACCGAGCATGTTCGACATTCGACTTCTGATAACGGCCTTTATGACGGCGCTGGCGGCCGGGTGCTGCTGTCAACAGCCCGGAGAGGTGCTTGGCTCACAGGCGACGCTGCCGGCCGACGGTGATTCCGCCGCATATCTCGACCGGCTCAGCTCTGAGCGGGAAGTCTCCGAGAACGATGCCGCACGCGGCATGCTGCTGCTTCTGGACATCGACGACAGCGGCTGGACCTTCGATCGCCGCGTTGAGGAGCTGCGCAAGCGAGACGTCGTGCCGGCGCACTGGGAGATGGACGCGCATCGTCCCGTCACACGCGGGCGGCTGGCGCGGATGGCCTACAGCGTTTGCGATCTTCGCGGCGGTATCATCAACGAAATCGCCGGTCCGACTCCTCGTTATTGTCTCCGCGAGATGGTTTTTGTGGATATGATGTCACCTGGGTCGGTACACGGACGAGTCGGCGGCATGGAGACGGTGGCGCTGCTCAGCCGGGCCGACGTGTATATCCGCGAAGGCGAGCTTCCCGATTACGTCTCCGCGGCAGGGAGTGACTGAAAATGAGGCATACCATCATACTGCTGGTCGTGCTTATGCTCGCCGTATCGACGCCGGCGCAGGAATCATCCGAAAACGAAGCTCCGGCCGAAGCGGGAACACAGCCGACGGATAGCGCCAACGCCGGCGGCATCGCCGCGACCGTAGTGTCCGTCAGCGGACGGGCGCAGAAGCTCGCCACCGACAGCGATTGGAAGGACCTTGTCGCAGGCGACGAGCTTGGCGGCAACACCGTAATCCGCACGGGGCTTGGTTCGGAGGTGGTGCTGGAGCTTGCCGGCTACGGCGAAGTCACCATCGACCGCGCCACCAAGATGGGCATCGGCGAGCTTTCCAAAGAAGGCGATTCCGCCCGCGCCCACATGGGGCTGAAATACGGCCGCCTGCGAGCGGAGGTCGAGACCACAGCCGGTCCGACGGACATGCGGATACAGACGGCCGCGGCAACATTGTCGATTCGCGGCAGTGGGGCGAAAGTGGCCCACATGGGTACCCAAACCCGTGCTTCCAGCTACCAGGGCTCGTGGGGACTGTCCTCGCCCTCGGGCTTCACGGTACTTTCTTCGGGTCAGGGCGGGGGCAACGCCATGACCCCTTGGCAGACCACCAATACAAAGGGCACGCAGCCGGGCTTGCTCGGACAACTGCACGGGCTTTCCGGCAGCGAGAAAAACCATCTGCTGTTCAACGGCTCGGGGCGGTCACTGCCGGGCTTCCTCGGACCGTTCGGCCAGCCCACGGGCCTGATGGACATCGACGGCCGCCGCGAGGAACTGCGGGACTACCACGACCAGCAATACATCCCCAACGGCGTCATCGAACCGGGATACGAAGTTGGGTGGTAACAAGGTCACGGACCACCGGCGGAACCGGCTTCTGGTAAAAGCGCCTCATGCCTTTCAGGCCAAGTAAGACCACACGTCACCGCGAATCCGTCGCCCTTGGTCTGGGCGTTACGCTGCTGGTGATTTTGGCTTATCTGCTCGGCGCCGCTCGCCAGGTGGAACTTCTGACGCTGGACTATCGGTTCCGGAACTTCGGTGGCGCCCCGGCGACCGACGACATCGTCCACATCGACATTGACGACCGCTCTCTGGAGCACATGGGGCGCTGGCCCTGGCCTAGGCAGCGGCTCGCGGGAATCATCGAGACCCTCCAGCAGTGCGGCGCCCGCGCGGTAGCGGTCGATATCATCCTGCCGGACCCGCAGGAGATCCGCTTCGCCTCCGAAGCGGACCGCCTCTACGCCGGACCCACCGGTGAGATGCTGGGAGACTCTGCGCCGCAGCCGGTCTTCGACGACCTTATCCTGGCCGAGACTATCGAAAAGTACCGCAACGTTACCGTTCCCATGCACGTCGTGCCCGCCGAGCAGGCGGACCCCGAGACAGCAGACGACGATCTGATCAAAAAGGTCCGCGAACTGCTGCGCGACCAACCCGATATTTCTCTGGACGCAGTGCTGAAAGATGTCTTTGATCGCCCCGGCGGCGTCTCCGGCGATGCCCGTCAAAATGTAACCCGCGCTTACCTGCGCGCCCGGGCGTTGGCGGCTCTGGGCAAGTGGGCGGTCTCGGCCGGCCGAGTCGGCACCTTTCCGGCGATGGCGGGTACGGCGGTTCCGCCGCTTGTAACGTTCGCCACGCGGACCTCGCGGACCGGGTTCGTGACCTATCAGTCCGACGAGGACGGCCAGTTGCGGCGCGCGCCGATGCTCGCACGATGCGGACGGGAAGTTTACCCGCAGTTCGCACTGGCACTGGCGGCCGAACGTTTAAGTTGGGAGCACGGTGGCGACTTCACGCTGACTGCGAACGAATCGGCCGTGGAGCTGCACTTCGCTGACGGGTTCACACGACGCATCCCGATGGACAACGAGGGCGCCCTCCGCGTGAACTGGATCAACCGCGAGAGTCCCGACGACCCGCCGAAACATATTTCGGCGGCCGCCGTGGGTAATATCGTCCTCCAGCGCGAGCGGATGGACCGCAACGCCAGGTTGATGCGGCTGTGCCAGTTGCGCGCCGCGCAGTTGGTGGGAGACAGCGAACTGCTGGACACCTTCGCCGAGGCGGATGAACTGCACGAGCGGCGCGTCCAGGCCCGCCGGCGGCGCTACCTCAACGAACTGTACCGACCAGGCGTGCAGACGGCGGACGAACGCCGGCTCCGCGAGGCCGAAGACCAGGTCGAAAGCAAGCTCGACAACTTGGCCGGTGAGCTTCGCCGCGAACTGGACGATTTCTATCTCGCCGAACGTCCCGATGACCCACAAGCCGGCGAGGTCTACGACGAGCTTGTAGCCCTTACCGAGACATGGGACTCCGCCGAAAGGGAGAACGACCGCATGGCCGCCGACATTGCCGACCAGCGGCAACGCCTGCGGGGGCGTGTGGAAGGACGCATCGCCCTGGTGGGTTCGATAGCGACGGCGGCGGCCGACTTCGTCCCGACGCCCATCGGCAAGAACACTCCGGGCGTTGTGGTCAACTCGAACGTCTATAACACCATCGTCTCGGGCGCGTTCGTTCGCGACGCGCCGAAGTGGCTGAACGTGGCGGCTATCGCCGTTGTCGGCGTGCTGGTAACCCTGGCGGCCGCTACGCTGCACGGGGCATATGCCGGCGTGCTGTCGCTGATACTCGCGGGCGGGTTCTGGCAGCTCAACTGCCGGACCGTCTTCGCCCGTTGGGACACCTGGCTGGCGCTGGTGGCGCCGCTGGCGGCTGGCGTGGCCGGCTTCGCGGTGGTAATGGCGTTCCGACAGCTCACCGAGCAGCGCGCCAAAAAGCACATCCGCGGACTCTTCAGTAACGCGCTCAGCCCGGCGCTGGTGGACCGGCTCATAGCCGACCCGGAAATGGCCAAGCTCGGCGGCGAACGACGCATAGTGACCTGCCTGTTCAGCGACCTGGCCGGTTTTACCACCGTCTCCGAACGGCTCGGCGAGCAGGAAACCGTCCGCGTGCTGAACACGTATTTCGAGTCGATGACGGAAATCCTTCAGGACCATCACGGGGGTTACCTCAACAAGTTCCTCGGGGACGGACTGTTGGCGCTTTTCGGAGCGCCGGTGGCGCAGCCGGACCATGCCCGCCGGGCGATAGCGGCCGCTTTGGATTGCCAAGCGGCCCTGCCGGAGCTGAACCGTCGGCTCTCGGAGATTGTCGGTGATGTGTCGCTGCGTGTCCGCGTGGGGATCGCCACCGGCGAGGCGATGGTGGGCAACTGCGGCTCCTACCAGCGGATGGACTACACCGCCATCGGCGACTGCGTGAACGTCGCCAGTCGGCTGGAAGGCGCCAACAAGACCTTCGGCACCGGTGTGCTGGTGGACGGTCCTACGTGGCAAGCCGGCGGGGACGCGTACATAGCCCGGCCGCTGGGACGCATACGCGTGGTCGGGAAGGCGGAGCCGGTGGATGTCCGGCATGTGATCGGCAAGGACGCCGCCGAGCGGACGCTCAAAGCCGTCGAGGATTTCGCCGAGGGTGTGCGTCTTTTCCGGAAGCGTGACTTCGCCTCGGCGGAGGAGGCGTTCACCTCCGCCGCCGACAAGCTCGGCGAGGACAAGGCCTGCAAGCTATACCTAAAGCTTTGCTCGCGCTACCGATCGTCCCCGCCCGGCGAGGACTGGGACGGCGCGGTGGAACTGACCGCAAAGTAGCTCTCACAAGTCGTCGAACCGGTTTGTCGGTGCATTGGGGATTTTGCCGCGTTTACGGAGAGATTTTCAGAGCCAGCGCTTGCGGTGGAACAACCAGGCCATCAGCAAGCCGATGCCGGCCATCA
>JBKHJB010000105.1:0-7985 GCA_046538345.1 Phycisphaerae bacterium | reverse complement strand
TCCGCAATTGGCCTATGCGCTTTCCTTGCGGACCTTCCTGGCGGAGGCGAGCGTCGGAGGAGTTTCCGACTCGACCATCTCCGGGGTGATGACGTAGGTGGCGCCTTCCTCTTTGTTCTCGGGCAGCTCGTAGAGGAAGTCCAGCATAAGCGACTCCACGACCGCCCGCAGCGCCCGGGCACCGACGTCGCGCTCCATCGCCTTGCGGGCAATCGCGCGAAGTGCCTCGTCGGTAAACTCCAACCGGCAGTCCTCCAGCGAGAAGAACTTCTCATACTGCCGCACGATGGCGTTCTTCGGCTCGGTGAGAATCCGCACCATCGCGTCCTCGCGGAGCGTCTCCAACGCCGTAATGCACGGAACGCGGCCGACGAATTCGGGAATCAGCCCGTAGTGCACCAGGTCAACCGGTTGGACCTGCGGGAGAATCTCATCGCGATCGCGGCCGGCTTCGCCCTTATCCTCGGTGGCAAAGCCGATAAGCTGGCGGCCGAGGCGCTTCTTGATGATCTCCTCAAGCCCCGTGAACGTACCACCGCAGACGAACAGGATATTCGACGTGTCCATCTGGATGTACTGCTGCTCGGGGTGCTTCCTGCCGCCCTGGGGCGGAATGTTGGCGACCGTGCCCTCGATAAGCTTCAGCAGCGACTGCTGCACACCCTCTCCGCTGACGTCGCGGGTGATGGAAACGTTGCTGGAGGTCTTGCCGACCTTGTCTATCTCATCGACGTAGATGATGCCCCTCTCGGCCGCCTCGAGGTCGTAATCCGCCGCCTGTAGCAGCTTGAGCAGCAGGTTCTCCACGTCCTCGCCGACGTAGCCGGCTTCGGTAAGCGTAGTGGCGTCGCCGATCGCAAACGGGACGTTGAGCATCTTCGCCAGCGTCCGCGCCAACAGCGTTTTCCCGCAGCCGGTCGGACCTATCAGAAGAACGTTGGACTTCTCCAGCTCGACGGCGTCGGACTCTTCCGCCTCGGAGGCCGACAGCCGCTTGTAGTGATTGTGCACCGCTACCGACAGGACCTTCTTGGCATGGTCCTGGGCGATGACATATTCGTCGAGATAGTCCTTTATCTGCCTGGGTGTGGGGATGCGCGTAAACAGCGGCTTTGGCTCAACATTGCGGCGCTGCTCCTGGCGGATGATGTTGTGGCACAGCTCCACGCAATTTGAGCAGATATAGACGCCGTTTGGTCCTTCGACCACCGGGCCGACCTCGTCGGCGCCTCGGTGGCAGAAGCTGCACACCTGCCCGGTCCGCTTGGGACCGCCCGGGCCGTTGTCGTTTCCGTTTCCGCCTGTGCTACTTCCGGACATTACTGCTCCTCGTTGTTGTCGGGGCTTGAGTTACGCGGGTCTGTCTGTCCATCGTCACGCGCCGGTGGGGAACTTGAGGACGAACCTCCGCTCATTCCAACGTCGATGCCAAGCACCTGGCGACGCAAACGGCGATATTCCTCCTCGGTCAACCGGCCGCTACGTCTCATGCTCTCCAGGCCTTCGGGGGTGAACGCCGGTCCCGTCGGCTCGTGGTCCTCGTACGCGCGACGGCGCAGGAAGACAATCAGTACGTACGCTGCCAGACACAGCAGCATCAGCAGGCCGCAGACGACCGCCAGCCAGACAACGTAAGACAAGTCGCCCACAGCCGCCGCCGTCATCGACCCGGCTGGATATCCTCCTGTCATCGTTGCTATTGTAGAGCATTGCGCCCGTCCGGGTCCAGCGCCGACGACCTACGAGCTGGTCGGCGTACCGTCTGCGGACGATTCGCCGCTCTGATCGGCGCTTACCGACTGACGGAACTGCTGCCAGTCCTCCAGCGTCATCAGACATTCGCGGGCCTGCGAGCCCTTGTACTCGCCGAGGATTCCCGCCTCGGCCATCTGGTCGATAATCCTGGCGGCCCGGCCGTAGCCGATCTGCAAACGCCGCTGAAGCAGAGATACACTGCCCCGCTGGGCGTTGAGAATAACCTCCACCGCGTCGTCGAACAGCTCGTCCTTCTGGTCGCCGACCTCGCCGGGCGGTCGAGAGTGCAGCCGCACCAGCTCCTGGTTGAACGTCGGCTCGCCGCGCTTTCGCAGCTCCGAAACTATACCGCGTATCTCCGACTCTTCCACGTAAGCGCCCTGCGAGCGCACGAGGTTGCTCGTGCCCGGCTGGAGGAACAGCATATCGCCCTCGCCGAGGAGGATCTCCGCACCGTTCTGGTCGAGCACGATGCGGCTTTCCTGCCGTGTCGCCACACGGAAGCTTATACGGCAGGGCATGTTGCTCTTTATCAGGCCCGTCACCACGTTCACGCTGGGTCTCTGCGTAGCGAGTATCAGGTGGATGCCGACGGCGCGGGCCTTTTGCGCGATGCGGATGATGAAGCCCTCGACCTCCTTACTGGAGGTCATAATCACATCAGCCAGTTCGTCCACGATGATGACGTAATACGGCAGCCGCCGCGGGATGCGCTTGCGCTCCTCCTCGGTGTCCACGGGGAAGCGCTGCTCCCACTGCTCGTCCGTGAGGCGGTTGAATTCGACGATATTCCTGCACCCCGCTTCGCGCAGAAGCTCGTAGCGCTCGTCCATCTTGGTGGCGGCCCATTCGAGAATGTCCGTCGCCTTGCGCATGTCGGTGACCAGCGGGCAGAGCAGATGCGGCAGGTTCTCGTAAGCGGCCAGCTCGACCATCTTGGGGTCTATCAGGATGAATCGCACCTGCTCCGGCGTGCGGGTCATCAGCAGCGACGTAATGATGGTGTTTATGCAGACGCTCTTACCCGAGCCGGTCGTTCCCGCTATCAGCAGGTGGGGCATGCCGGCAAGGTCGGCAACCAGCGGCGCGCCGCCGGCGTCCTTGCCCAGGTACAGCGGCAGGTGGAGTTTTTTGGACGACCCGGTCGACGCCGTCATAAGCTCTTTTATACGAACAATCTCCTTGTCGAGGTTCGGGACCTCGATGCCGACGGTGTCCTTGCCCGGCAGCGGGGAAACCACACGCACGCCCGGAACCGCCAGCGCCCGGGCGATGTCCGCGGCGAGATTCGATATCTGGGCGACCTTCACGCCCGGCGACAACTCCACCTCGAACATGGTGATGACCGGACCTGTGCTGTGCCCGACCACGCGTGCATCAACGTTGAACTCCTGGAGAGTCTTCTGGAGCACCACACGGTTCTGACGGGCGGCCGCCTCCTGCGACTCGATATAACCGCCCTCCGGCTCGACCAGCAGGTCCATCGACGGCAGCGAGTAGTCGCGCTTGGGCGGTTCCGAACCGCCCTTCTTCGACGGCTCCGTGGAGCTTTTATCCGGCTTTTTGGGCTTCGGAGCCGGCGGAGGCGCGGGGTCGGGGGCGGCCTGGAACAGTGGCTCGGCCTTTTCCTGCTCGCGGGACTTCTCCTCTCGGCGGGCCTTTTTCTCCGCCTCGCGGACCGCCTTGCGCGCCGAAGCCGGCACTGCCGCCGCCGGGCGAGGGCGCTCCGTGACCTCGTTGTTCTCTGCGACGGTCGCTCGCCTCGCCGCTATCGCCGAGACCGCTTCCTTGACCTTGGTTCTCTGCCCCCACGCCTTCTTGCCCAGCCGCGGCAGACGCAGGATCAGATTTTCCGCGGTGAGCATCAGCCCGATGCAGAAGGCGATAATCAGTACGATCCACGAGCCAAGCTCGGAGAACCTCTGCAGCAGGAATCGCCCTGCTCCGGTCCCCAACACGCCCGCCGAGGTCGTCAGCACCCTTTCATCGGCGGCGGGGTCCGGATTGCGGACGTAGATGGTCGCGCTGGTCGCCGTTACCAGCAGCACAACGCCCAGAAGCCGCCAGGGCACGTCCCGCAGGCGACCCCCGGGCAGCATGATGGCGGCCGCTATGGTCGCGAACAGTAGCGCCATGTAAGCCCCGCCACCCATCCAGTAGCTCAGATGATAGGCAATGAACGCCCCCACCCGCCCGGCCGCGTTTTCGCACGTCCGGTCGGGCGCATGTACCAGCGACGAAGGCGGGTCCTCCGGCGAAAACGTGAGCATGCTGACCCATACCAGCACAACGGCGCCGGTCAGCGCCAGCACGCCGCAGTAGCGCACAAACCGCCAATGTCCGCCGTGCTTCGGCTCAGTGGTTTTCTTTTTGTTCTTCTTTGCCATTTTTCAGCTCGCGGCGAGGCGTGACGCGTCTGTCGCTGGCGTACCGGCCGCAACCCCTGCGGAATTCCGCTCCAAAGGAGCTATCTATGTAATCCAGGACCAATCCGTGTATTCTGTGGTCTGTTTTGACCGTCCCGCAAACGTCGGGTCAGTGACCCGTATGCCCGAAGCCGCCGTCGCCGCGTTCCGTCGCATCCAGCTCGTCGCGCTGCTCCAGCCGTGCACGCACCACCGGAGCGACTACCATCTGCGCTATACGCATACCGCGGGTGACAGTGAACGGCTCTTTCCCGGCATTGAGCAATATCACGCAGACTTCGCCGCGATAGTCGGAATCTATGGTGCCCGGTGCGTTGGGCAGCGTCAGCCCGTGCCGCAACGCCAGTCCGCTCCGTGGGCGGACCTGGGCTTCGTAGCCCGGCGGTATCGCCATGGAAAACCCGCACGGAACGCGGACCACCTCGCCGGGGGCGATTGTAAAATCGCTCTCGCACGCGGCGAAAAGGTCCATGCCGGCCGAGTTTTCCGTCATGTACCGCGGCAGCGGTATATCCTCGCAGCCGTCGCTGCGGCACACCTCTATTGTTATCGGACTATTCATGAAACTTGCTCCAGCCGGAATCGCCGGGCTATCGCCACAGACAAACCCGTTCATTATAAACACTTATACGCCAAAATACCGGTCCTGGGCCTCCCGCCACGCCTGCACTGCCCCGCCGTGCTCGCCGTCGCGAAGCTCCGGGCCTCCGCCCCAGGTCATACCGAAGATCAGCCCCCAACGCCTGTCGTAGGCGCTGAGCACGCGGGCGTAGTAATCCTCCAGCGACTCGCCGTCCTCGCGCGGAACCGTGCCGATGTGCACCAGCCCGAGGTCCTTCAGCCGTCGCATCTCGCCTATCCAGTCGCCCGCGGTCGTCCAGTTCAGACCGGCAAGTGTGTCTATCTTCGCGTACAGCTCGTGGAGGTGCAGGCCTTCAGGTCTGTTGTAGCCCGCCTGCCCGCCGCAATAGTGCATCCAGCCGCCGCCGAGAGCGTCAAACGCCCGCTTCTGGTACGGCAGGATGAACTCCTCGTGCTGCCGGGGCGAGACGAGGATATCGCTGTCGCCGCACATGCGCACGGCCCCTCGCTCCATCCATATGCCCAGGGCGTTGCCGGGTCCGTCGCCTTCGCCGTTGAGCCGCTTGCAGAGGCGCGAAACCTTCACGTACACGTCTGTGCACTTGCTCATCAAATCGTGCACGAAGTCGCCGTCCTCGTAGAGGTCGATGAATATCTCGTGTCCGCGGACCATGGCGGCTATGTCGAAAGGCCCCTGCTGGTCGCAATGCCATACGCTTATCAACTCGCCCAGCCCGCGACTCGCCAGCGCGTCGCGGTGGTGCTCCAGATGCTCGACCATGCGGGGAATGACCCCTTCGCAGGAGACATCTTCGGGCACCTCGAACTCGGCCAGGCGGTCCTTCGGCATATAGGTGTCTATGACCGCACGGGTATGCTCGGGCACCTGGTAGCCGGCGCCGAAGACTGTCTGGCAGTTGATGGTTCCCAGATCCGGCCTGACGCCGGGCACGTAGTCGCCCCCGCCGGCGGCTCGTGGCAGGACCATGTCCTTGAGCTGCATGTACAAGCTCTTTTCCGGGTCCTCGAAGCGCTGCCGCCAGTTGAACGCCGGCCAATCCGCCGTCTCGCTGACAGGCGCCTCGAAGATGACCGGCAGGTAGTCGGTTTCCCGCCCGGCCATTACGTCCGCATGCCGCCTCTTGGCCCGGCGAATCGCCTCGGCGTCCAGCCGATAGGCGACAAGCTCGGACAAACGGTCGATGAGTTTGCTTACCGGCTCGGGCAACGTGGTCCTCCGTCCAATTTGCCTCAACGCGCCGGGAGGTTACCGCGCCGGATTCAACGGCGGAAGGTTAAAGAGTGCGATTCCGGCCGGCCCGGCCGGTGCGGCTCAGCCGCCGATGAGGTGAATGGCGTTCTTGCCGGAGAACTTGCCCTGCTTCAGCGCCCTGTCGGCGGCAGCGAGAAGTTCGCGACAGGTCCGCCCGTCTCGCGGAAACTTCGCCAATCCGCCGGAGATGGTCAGCGAGCCGCGCTGCTCCGGACCCAGTCGGCGGAAGCTGTGGTTCGCGACCGCCTGGCGGAAACGGTTGGCCAGGGCATGGGGCGTCTCTATGGGGTGACTGTCGGGCCGGCGCGGCGGTTCGGGGTCCCAGAACAGCACGGCGAACTCGTCGCCGCCGATCCGCGCGACGATGTCGTGCGAGCGTGTGATGCGCTTAATCAGTTGCACCGTCTCGCGGAGTATTTCGTCGCCGGCCGCATAGCCGTACGTGTCGTTGTAGCGCTTGAAGTCGTCTATATCCCACAACAGCAGCGTCACGCGGAAGTCCGAGCCGTCCGCCTGGGCGAGGATGCGGTCGGTGAGGTGGTAGAAGTATCGGCGGTTGTAGGCGCCGGTGAGATGGTCGGTAATCGCCAGCCGATGCAGCGCCTCGGCGCGTCTGGCGGTAGCCGTCACAGCCGGCATAAGCTCCGCAAGCTCCGCCAGCTTGGTCCGGACCGCTGCGTCGGGAGCGGGTCGCGCGCCGTCCGCCACCAGCACGCGCCGCCGCTCGCCGTCGATCTCAAGAAGCGTATCCTCCTCGTCCGCCGCTCCGTCGCGCCAATACACTTCGGCGCCGATGAGTCGGGCGACAAAATCCGCCAGCCATTGCTCCAGCGACTCTACATTCTTGGCCGAGCGAAGAAGCTCGGAAATCTCGTCGGCCGAGAGAGCACCGCCGCCCTGTTCCGGCTGCGAGGTGGTACCGGTCTGCTCCCGGAGTTGCCGCAGATGCCCCGCGTCACGCGCGGACAGAGGCAGAATGAAATAATCGTCCAGCGCCCCGCCCCGCAACGGCCGAACGTCCGGCTCCGCAGACGGCGGGCAAAGTCCGTACAGACGACCCGACTTCTGCAATCGCCGCGCCGCCCGGCAAAGCCCGGCAAAGTCCGGCCGAGGGGCCGTCAGCAGCACCGCCGACCAGTGACTCTTGCCCATCTCCAGTAAGGCGTCGTACGGCTCGGAGACCGTCCAGACCCCCTCCCCTCCAACGCGCTCGGCGATGCCTGCCGCCCGCGTGTCGTCGGCCAACAGCAGTATGTTCCCTCCGTCGGTCAAAAGTCTTCTTCCAATAGCGCGGATATTTCGTCGGAGCTGAGCACGTCGGCGGCATTTTGCGGCCTCTGCTGCCGGCGCGAGTCTGTGGCTTCCTCCGACTGCCCGCTGTCCGCGGCGGCGTCCTCGTCGTGGTCTTCCCGCGGCTCGTCCAGCGATACGGGCTTCTCGCTCTGGTGTTGATACGCCGGCGACTGCTCTTGCGGTTCGTACGTACCCTCCTGCTCCGTGGCATCTTGCTCCTCAGTCGCGGTGCTGACGTATCGGCCGGAGGAAAGGGCCCGCAGCTCCCCGACAAGCTCGTCTCGACTCACCAGCCGCACGCCCCGCAGATTGTCGGAGGTAAGCCCCGACGGTATCGCCCCGGTCCCCAGGACCGTCACGCCCAGTTTCCTAGCCAACTCCAGCATGCGGAGGTGCTTACGGTTAAGCAGCGACATATCCACCACCACTGCCGCCGCCGGCGCAGCCAGCAGGGCGGCCGCCGCCTCGTAAGGACTTGCCAACTGCTCGCAGCGGGTACCAGCGTCCGCCAGTCTTGCGAGTTCGTCGCCTGTCAGCAGTCCGTCGCGCGAAACCGTAACGACGCGCAGATATTTCTCAAGACTCTCCATGGGCGCGGTTCCTCCATACGCATCCATTGTAGATGCACACGCGAAATCCGCCAAGGGTGCAAAATG
>JBKHJB010000104.1:0-8021 GCA_046538345.1 Phycisphaerae bacterium | reverse complement strand
ACTTTTTCACCGAGCCGGCCGCGTGCACCCACAGCCGAAGTTTCGGACATTCCGACAGGACATCGTTGGTCGGTCCGGGAGTACCCCAGGAGCCAATCCCGACGTCGCAGTCGCTGAGAATCGTCACCGCCTGGTCCGCCGGCAGTGGCTCCGGAGAACCGGTCCAGACCACCTCGCCCAGACGTTCCAAGCGTTCCATGTCTTCCTTCGTGAAAAGCTGGTCCCGCAGCTTGGTGTGAATTACCACGCCGATTTTACACTCTGCCATTGCCTGCTCCCTTTGTCCGGAGGCACCAATGCTTCTGACCACCTTAGCACGATACGAACAAAAGGCAAGGCAGCCGCACTCCATTGCCTGAAACATGATATTGCGACCGGTCGGAAACCGGCGTATCATCTTGCGACGGTGAAACTCGCAAGCTATATGCTCCACGACCGTCCAAGCTACGGTATCGTCCGCGACCAAGGCGTGTTCGACATACCCGCCGCCGTTCCCGAAGCTCCTCTGACGCTGGCGCGGATGCTCGGCGCGGCAGGGCCCGCCCTGGCGCAGGCGGCGTTGGCGGCGGAGAACACAAGCCCGCTTTCCCTCGAGCGGGTGCAACTTACCGCACCCATACCCCACCCGCCTAAGCTCATTGGCCTGGCGGTCAACTACGCCGAACACCACCGGGAGATGGACCGCGGTGATATGCCCGAAGACCCGGCAAAGCTGACCCCCAGACCGTTTCTGATGCCCTCCACAGCCGTCGCCGCACCGGAAGAAGAAATCCCCTGGCCCGCCTACAGTCGTGAGGTGGACCATGAGGTGGAGCTGGCGGTGGTAATCGGCCCGGCGGCCCGATGCGTCTCGCCGCAGAAGGCGGGTGAGCACGTGGCCGGTTACACCATCGCCAACGACGTCTCCGCACGGTCGGTGACCTTCGCCCAGGGCCGAGCCGAACGCCCGAAGGATGCGTTCTTCGACTGGCTGCACGGGAAGTGGTCGGACAGGTTCTGCCCAATGGGCCCGTGGGTGGTGACGCCTGACGAACTGGGCGATCCGCATGATCTGCGCATCTCGCTGGAAGTGAACGGCGAGACCCGCCAGGACTCGTCCACGCGCTACATGATACACGACGTCTTCCAGGTGGTCTCGTTCCTGAGCCATATCATGACACTCATGCCGGGCGACGTAATCGCCACCGGCACGCCGCCGGGCGTCGGCAAGGCCACCGGAAAACTGCTGCAAGGCGGACAGAGCATGACCTGCCGCATCGAGAGGATCGGCGAGTTGACCAACCGCATCGGCCCGCCACCGGAGCGGTTCTACACGCCTTGCGTTCGCTAGAGCGAAATTCAGTCGTGCACTGTCGATTTCGGCGTGCTCTTGTTGCGCGGCAACACGTCTTCGGACTTACACGCGGGCAAGCTTGACGTTTCGCTGTGCGGGCGGGTACGCTTCCGACCATGAGCGATCAGCCAGACCAGAAACCCGAGCCGTCCGAAGCCGATGCGGAGAAGCTTGAGATAGCCGCCACTGTCGAAGCGATACTTTTCGCCAGCGACTCGCCGCTGACTGCAAGCAAGATATCCCGAGCCGGCGAGCTGGGCGGCGAGCGGGTGGTACGCGAAGCGGTGGATTACCTCAACAGTCGCTACGACGAGCTTGGCTCGGCCTTTCGCATCGAGCAGGTAGCCGGCGGGTACCGGATGATGACCCGTCCGGAATATCACGACGTACTCAGCCGGCTCTTACAGAACAAGTCCGAGGCGAAGCTATCCACAGCCGCCATGGAGACGCTCGCGGTGGTGGCGTATCGCCAGCCGATACTCCGCGCGGACATCGAGGCCATCCGTGGCGTTGCCTGCGGGGACGTGCTGCGCGGACTGATGGATAAGGGGCTGGTGAAAATCGTAGGCCGGGCCGAGGTGCTCGGAAGACCCATGCTCTACGGTACGACCAGGCGTTTTCTGGAGGTCTTCGGACTGAACTCGCTGGAAGACCTGCCCCGAGTGCAGGAGTTACGCAGCGGCGCCGAGGAGCAGCCGGCTCAGTCCGGATCCTCAGATATGCAGGAACCCTCCGAAGCGCCGGAAGAAAGCCGGACGGATGACGAGCAAGAACCGCACGAGGACGGTCAGGCCGAGGAAACCCCGACTGATGATGCCGAGACCGAGCGGGCGGAGCAGGCGTAAAAAAAGCCGGCCGAAGTTTTTGGCTTCGGCCGACCCAGCAAGGGGGTTTTATATGAAGCGCGCCTATGCGGCAGCGATATCCGCGTGCTCGCTCGGTGTCTGCTGGAAGGTCAGCGACTGCGACTCGACGCGGACGATACTGTCCAGGCCGAACCGCCCCGGCTCCAGACCGAACGCCGCATAGTCGGTGTACCACTGACCATCGGCACAATAGCGGAAACGGAAGTCGCCGGCGGGTAGTCGCATCCTGGCCAGCCAATGCCCGTCTTCCGTCGGTTGCATGGGAAGCTCGCCAACACGCCAACCGTTGAAATCCCCAGCCAGATGTACTTCGTCGGCGTCGGGTCTAAAGAATTTGAACTCCACCACTTCGCCTCGGATGCTGACCATGGCTCGACTCCCTTTCTGCCTGCGAAAACCTCGGCTGTCCGTAAGCCGACTCGCACAAGGGCCTTTGCGCCCTCACCGCATGAATCGGTGCTTTGCGACCGCCACTTAACCAACCGTTCGCAAATCATTCATTCTTGCTCGGCGCGCTTGTACCGCGCCGTGGTTGTATACTTTCGTCTGACCCCCGGCCTGTAATAGGCCGGTCCGGACCCCATGTCCCGTACCGACCGTCGGCCGGTAAACTGATGGCGTGTGCGACGTCTTTACCAGAATCCTACGCCGCAGCGCGTCGCACAACCACAATCGTGGAAGGTTGGTCGGTCAATTTTTCCGGTCCGTTCGCGCAAGGCGGGAAAGGACAGTCGCCTGCGCAAACGGACTCGCGGAAAGTTTTTTTATTTTGTCCCGACGGCCAACCGGACACCTATATCACGAGCGGCACAACGCCCTTCGGCGACCGCCTGAACCACCGTCGTACCGCCGTTTATGGCATCGCCCGCGGCCCAGACGCCTTCGCGACTCGTCGCCATCGTCTCGCTCTCGACGCGGATAAGCCCCTTGTCGGTAAGCTCCACGCCGCCGAGCGCCTGGCGAACGGTCTCGTCCCGCGGCGAGGGCCCGCGCTGGCCGGTGGCTTCCACGACCATGTCCACATGCAGCGTGAACTCGCTGTCCGGCACGTCCACGGGCGTCCGGCGGCCGGACTCGTCCGGCTCCGACAGCTCCGTGCGGACTATCTTCAGTCCCGTAAGCCGGCCGACATCGTCTGTAACATACCCGTCGGGCCTGCATAGCAGCAGCAGATGCACGCCCGAGGCAAGCAGTTCGCTCCGCTCGCCGGGCCAGGCGGGCATCTGATCGATACTGCGGCGGTACAGAAGGTACGCGTCCTCGGCCCCGCGTCGCCGGGCTGTGACCGCGGCATCGACGGCCGTGTTGCCGCCGCCTATCACCGCGACGCGCTGCGGGCAGCGATGGTCCGGATGGCGGTTCAACTGCGAGAGAAACGCGTTGGCCTCCATGACGCCTTCGGGCCTGTCTTCGCGGGCTTCCCAGCCCCCCAGTCCGAACGCCAGCACAGCCGCGTCGAAACCCTCGGCGAGGATGTCGTCCAGCGTCATATCCGCGCCCAGACGCCGGCCGAGGCGCCACTCGATGCGATCCTGCCCGACGGAGGCGAAGATCGCCTCT
Organism: Phycisphaerae bacterium; assembly: GCA_046538345.1. Lineage (GTDB taxonomy): Bacteria > Planctomycetota > Phycisphaerae > SM23-33 > SM23-33 > PUND01. The sequence goes on along the minus strand of JBKHJB010000104.1, from coordinate 4,262 downwards.
ATCTCCGCGCGAGACTCCTCCATGCCCAGACGGCTGTGGGGAATGACCCCGGCAAGCTTGCCGCCCGGCTCGCCGGCGGCGTCGAAAATGGTAACGGCATGCCCCAGCCGCAGCAGCTCAATGGCGGCCGACAAACCCGCCGGACCGGCGCCGATAATCGCCACGCGCCGCCCCGTGGTCGCCGGGGGCACTTCCAGCTTGGCCCAGCCGTTCTGAACCGCCTTGCGCGAGAGGTTCCGCTGAATCTCGCCTATGGGTACGGGACCGTCGTCGATGAAGTTGCATATGCACGCCGACTCGCACTGCACCTCCACCGGGCAGACCGCACCGCAGATACCCGGCAGCGGGTTGCGGTCGCGGAGAATCTCATACGCCTCGCGCTCGTCACCGTCGGCCAAGGCGCCCAGGAATGCGGGAATGTCCACACCCGCCGGGCAGCGCGTCGCACACATCGGGTCAACGCAGCGACGGCACCTCTCTGCCAGCTCACGCAGCTTTTCCGACGACTGCCTGCGACCTTGCCGGTATATGGGAGCATAGACCTCGCTGTCGCGGACCACACAGCCGGAGACCTGCCCGTCGCGCATCATCTGGGTGCATGAGCTGCACGCCACGCAGACCTTGTGACGATCCATCTCGCCGTTTTCGATAATATCCACGGCGAAGTCCGGATACGCCAGCGCGCCGCGACCGAGTCCGACGACGCTCATCCAGCCGCGATCGACGGCGGCGGCCGCAAACTGCGGCACGTAATGCCGCAGCCAGGAGAAGCCCGAGCCGATGACCGTCAGTTCAGGCCGGTTCTGTTGAACCTCCCGCACCAGTCGCACCATGCGGTCCACACCGGTCAGCGGGTCCTCCGGCGGATCGGGCCACTGGGATATCATCCAGTCCGCGGGTCGGTTAACGTGAGGATTGAAGTACGGATTGCCGGCCGTGGCGTTCACGCCGCCAAAGCCCAGCTCCTCCAACTCGCCCAGCAACCCCAGCGGCTCGGAAAGGTCGGCTGCCGGCGGTGCGGAGCCGGCCTTGTCGGCGGAACCGGGTGAAACCCCCCAGCCGTAGGGATGCTCGATGGCGTCATAGACGTTCAGTCGGCAGGTAACCTCAACGCGATCGCCGACCGCCTCGCGGACCTTTGCCACGGTCTCGCGGAGGAAGCGGGTGCGGTTTTCGTAGCTTCCGCCGTAGCGGCTGTCCTCACGGGTGTGCGAGGCGAGAAGCTCACTTATCAGATACCGGTGGCAACTCTTTATATCGACGGCGTCGAAGCCGACCTCGGCGGCCAGCTCGGCGGCTTTCACATAGCTTTGCTGCAGGGCGTCGAGCTGTTCGTCGGTTATCAGCGGGTAGTCCGGCGGCAGGTTGTGCGTGGGGTCCAGGACCGGCGAATGATGCGCGATAATCGGCTCGGGTTTGCCGTCGGGCCTGCTGTAACGTCCGGAGTGGGTTAGCTGAACGACGCAGACCGGCTCCCGGGCGAGTCGGTCGCGGGCGGCCGACCGGGCCTGGCGGACCATCTCCGCGAACGCGGCAGCGGATTTATCGTTCAGCCAGAGCTGGCGGGGGTTCGCCCTGCCCTCGGGAACCACGGCGGTCGCCTCCCACCAGATAAGCCCGGCTCCGCCGGCGGCGAAACGGTTGTACTTGCGGATGGTCAGGTCCGTCGGTTCGCCGTCGGGCGTTCCGTCGCAACCCTCCATGGGCTGAACCGCCAGGCGGTTGGGCACTTCCAGTCGGCCGAAAGCGACCGGGCTTGCCAGAATCGAAACGTCGTCGCTCGCCGGCAGGTCGTATCCGCGTCGGGCGATTTCGCCGGTAAGCTCCTGCAGACTGCGATAGTGGAAACGTCTGTCGGGGTTCATCCTCCCTCGAGCCGGCCTCAACGACCGGGCAGATTTACCCTGGAGTTCTCGCCGTCCGCGGACCGGGCCAAGCCCACGGACCGCCCCACCAACCCGATACACGATGCCACGTACACGAGCGGAGGGATGGCTGAGTTGACAATATAACCGGGCGCCGCCCCCGCGGGCCACCGTTTTTATGGTGGATTGAGCCGGTGGGCTATTGATCACCAACCAAACAAGCCGTGGTTACTGCAGCTTAAAGGCCCACTCCACCTTGGAGGTTTCGTGGCTGTCTTCATCCTGAAGCGGACCCACCGGTAACATTTCCCGGTCGATAGGTTCGGCGTGCCCGTCAAAGAATAAAATGTTGGAGTCGCGCCCGTTCATGTGGCGGGGAAAGATGCGCGCCCAACCGTTCGACGTGGTGCCGCAGTTGTGTGCCCAGACCCCGTCGAAAACCGCCGCCATCTGGCTGGGTCGTTTGATGTCCATCATGCGGTATTGTGTAACTGACCCCGCGGCCTCTCCGTCATAGCGGGGGACTCGTGTAAAGGGGAAATCGGGTTGCCAGGTGGCCATATTTATCCCGTACCACACGTGGATCCTCGCCGACTCTTCATCCGGCGTCGTCCACCGCTGGGACGTACCCAGAAAGCCCTTGGGATCATTGCGATCGTCCAGCACGGGCCAATAGCCGGAGGCGTTCTGCTCAACCACCTCGTTGGACCCCGAAGGACAATGAAACACGCTGTTGGTCTTCGCCGGTTTGGTTCCCTCGGCCTTTTCTGCGTGAACGTAGCCGAGATTCACCATCAGCGACGCCCAGGAGTTTTCGTCATAGGGATCACGAAGTTCGCCGGGAACAATCAGCTCCCGGTAGTCGCTGGCATACTGGCTGATTCCCGTGCCCAGGTTAGAGAGGTTCGTAAGGCATACCACTCTTCGGGCCTGCTCGCGGGCCTGACCAAGTGCGGGCATGAGGATGCTCATAAGCAGGGCGATGATCGCGATGACCACCAGCAGCTCGATAAGTGTAAACCCTCTTGGCGATACGGCAGGGCGATTTGACGGCGCAGTCATTTCCCTCACCTCAATCTGCCTGGGGCGAAAAGCCCGGGGATACGCATTGGCACTGAAATGCTCTTATGGGTAAATCGCGTCAGTTATTTATTATCTCACACCGCCCTGCCGCGACAAGACCAATTCGCGCAAAGTTTTTCTTGTTTTGCGGCCATCCCGGATATGCTATGATCCCGCAAAACCGGAGCCAACCATGAGCAAAACGCAACGTGTGGCACTGATAGTGGCGATGAGTTTCACGTACGGGCGAGGCGTCCTGCGGGGCATCTGCGCCTACGCGAAGCAAGGCAAGCCGTGGGTGTTCAACTCCGCGCTTCCCGGCTCCAGGGCCGGTCGCCTTCTCGCGGAGTGGGAGCCCGCCGGCGTGATAGGCCACCTTTCGGTCCGCTCCGACGCTGAGGCGGTCGTGCAACTTTCTCGCCCCGCTGTAAACGTCTCCGGCGTTCTGGAGGACGTGCCCGTCCCGCGGGTGGGAGTGGACGACATCGCGATAGGCAAGATGGCGGCCGAGCACTTTGTCGAGCGGGGCTTCCGGACGTTCGGATTCATCGGAGAACGGAACACAGCTTATTCGGACCGACGACTGTCCGGTTTCCGTGAGAAGCTGCAATCCCACGGCGCCGACTGCGAGGTGTTCATGGAGCGAGGCGGCCCCATCGCCGCCTATAACGAGCGGAGCTGGAAAAGCAGCGACGCGGCGATCACGCACTGGCTGAAGTCACTGTCAATGCCCGCGGCGGTATTCGCCTGCAACGACGTTATGGCCGTGCGGCTCTCGGAGGGCTGCCGGCTGGCGGAGCTGCGCGTTCCGGAGGATATCGCCATCGCCGGCGTGGACGACGATGAGCTGCTATGCGATATGGCCCGACCGCCGCTGTCAAGCGTACGACTGCCGCTGGAGCAGGTCGGCTTTGAGGCGGCGAAGCTGCTGGACGGAATGCTCAACGGCAAGACCCCTCCCGCGAAGTCGGTACTTCTGCCGCCCTCTCACGTGGTTACCCGTCAAAGCTCGGATATACTCGCCGTGAACGACCCGGAGGTGGCGAAGGCCCTTAGATTCATACGCGGTAACGCGGGAGAGCAGATAGGTGTTCGCGACGTCCTCGCCGCGTGCTCGGTCTCCCGAAGGGTCCTGGAGAGGCGTTTCCAGAAAGCACTGGGTCGCAGCCCGCTGGACGAAATTATTCGCGTCCGTATTGAACGGGCCAAAGAGATCCTCGCGGGGACTCACCTGCCGATGTCGGCCGTCGCGGAGGCGTCGGGCTTTAACGGCGCAAGTCGCCTCAGCGTGGTATTCCGGAACCATACAGATATGACTCCCACCCAATACCGGCG
>JBKHJB010000103.1:0-8052 GCA_046538345.1 Phycisphaerae bacterium | reverse complement strand
CGGTTTAGCAAACCGTCGCTTTCAGCCACTCAGCCACCTCTCCCGCTACTATCCCATCAGTACACCATTTACCGCCTTGTCGTCAAGCTCTTTCGGCCGGCAGGAAACTCTGCGGCAGACACATTGTCAGGGAGGTCTTAATCGGCCACGCCCGGTTCAACAGGCCATGGCTTCAGCCATGGTATCCAAGCCGCCAATTTTTTGATCAACAAGCCCGCTTCGGCGGGCTTCGAATAGTGGCTTCAGCCCCTGGAAAAGGGCGCTAAAACGCCCTGTCAAAAAAAGCACGTTCATGGCCCCTATACCACGGCTGAAGCCGTGGGCTGTTAACAACCGCCCCGTTTGCAGCGCGGTCTATGCCGACACGGCCGAGACGATAACCAATACCAACAGCGCCGTCTGGTAGTTCGCGGTTCGCACGTCTATATCGGCAATCCGCTCACGCTTCATTCGGCGAAAGGTCCCCGCCAGCAGCAGCAACAATGCCGGACAGACCAACAGCAGTCGCGGCGCAACACCGGCCGCCGCCAACACCGCCGGACCGACCGCCGACGCGCCCACCAGCAGGACGTACAGCCACTTTCCGCCCGAATCGCCCAGCGCGCCTGCAAGCGTCTTCACTCCGCCGGCGGCATCCTCCTGCCGGTCGCGAACGTTATTACCCGCCAGCACCGCGGCCGTCCCCAGACCCACGGGTACGGACACAAACAGCACCCCGGCAGGCAAGCCGTCCGTCTGGGTCATGGCGGCCGCCACCATCAGCAGCGGTCCGAACAGCAGGAACACCACGACCTCCCCCAGCGCCCGATACTTGAGCTTCAGCGGCGGCGCGGTGTAGGCGTAAAGCCCCACGACGGCAGCGGCCGCCAAAACCGACAGAGGCCAACCGCCACGAACAACCAGCCAAACCGCCGGCGGTATCGCCGGCGCACCGCAGACAATCGCCTCGGTAAGCACGGCCCGCGGTCGAAGCTCACCGCGGACCAGCAGGCGCCCGGGCCTTTCGGCATCTTCGTCAACGCGGCTGTCCGCGCCGCTGCGGAAGTCGAAGTAGTCGTTCAGCAGGTTCCCCGTCAGGTGCAGCATCGCGGCTGTAAATACACTCGCCACCAGCACCGGCACGTCCCACTGCCGCGGCGGGATCGCCAACGCCGTCGCCGCCACCACCGGCAGGACCGACAGAGGCAGTGAGAATGCCCGCAGTGCCCGTAGATAGGCAAGCATCCGCCACCCCCTGCCGGTAGCTATATCGCTCACTTTTCGTACACCTCGCCCGCGGCGGCGACCGCCTTGTCCGCACGGATGCCGGCGACCTGCTCGGCAAGCACCTTCGCCAGTGCCGCCAGCGCCGTCTCAACGTTCTTGCGGGTGGCGGATTCACCCATCAGTCCGATCCGCCACGCCCTGCCTTTGAACTCACCGAGTCCTCCGCCGAACTCGATGGAGTAGTCGTCCATGAGTCGCTTGCGGACGGCCGACTCGTCCACGCCCTCAGGCGCCTCGACGGCGTTGAGCATTGGCAATTGATGCTGTTCGTCGGCGAGATATCGCAGCCCCATCGCCGCCAGACCGGCCTTGAGTGCCCGGTGGTGCAACATGTGGCGGCGCCGGCGCTGCTCCAGACCCTCTTCCAGCACCAGCCGCAGCGATTCGTGCAGCGCGTAGTTCATGTTCACCGGCGCCGTGTGGTGGTACAGCCGCTCCGAGCCCCAATACTGGCGGACCATGTTCATGTCCAGATACCAGCTTTGGACCTTGGTTTTCCGCTCGGAGATAGCTTTCTCCGCGGCCGGGCTGAAAGTAACCGGCGCCAGACCCGGCGGGCAGGACAGGCACTTCTGCGTGCCGCTGTAGCACGCGTCGATGCCCCAGCCGTCCACGTCCACCTCCATACCGCCCAAGCTGGTAACCGTGTCAACCAGCAGCAGCGCCCCGGCGTCGTGAACGACCTTGCTGACGGGTTTTATCGGCTGAGCCGCCCCGGTGGATGTCTCGGCGTGGACGATGCCAACGAGCTTGAACGGACCCGACTTTTCGATGGCGTCGGACACCTGCTCCGGCTCGAACACCCGCCCCCAGGGGACCTCGATGGTGGTAACCTCGGCGCCGGCTCGCTCGGCCACGTCGGCCATCCGCGAACCGAACACCCCCGCCACGCATATCAGCACGCGGTCGCCCGGTTCCACGAGGTTCACCACGCACGCTTCCATGCCCGCCGAGCCGGTCCCGCTGACCGCCAGCGTCAGCTTGTTCCGCGTGTGAAATACCTGCTGAAGCATATCCCTGATATCGTTGAGCACGGCGAGAAACTGCCCGTCGAGGTGTCCGACGCAAGGGTGAGAAAGCGCCTTCAGCACGCGCGGATGCACGTTGCTCGGTCCGGGGCCCATCAGGATTCGCGGCTTGATGTGTGCAATTTCCGTCATTTTCGTCTCCCTCTGCGGCCGCGGCTCAGGGCGTAACCGCAAGCTCCACCAATCTTTTCAGAAAAAAATCTTCATCGCCACCTTACCCGCGGTGCTGTGGCGGGTCCATAGTATGCATCCGCGCGGGACCTCGCCACCTCCCGGCGCCGGCGAAGGGATAAATACGTCGAACGATCGCGAAACAGACCCAGACCGGTCGGCATCGAGCTATGCGTCGAATGGTCGCTTTTCAGCGACTACCCGTGCGGCCAAACGCGGTTGCCGCTGGATACGTAAGGTTCCAATTGTTTATGATTGCGTCAGGTTGCCCCCGTTGCCGATACACGCCCCCTCGGGACCGAACGTCTGCCCGCAAGCTCGGACGGCGTAACCGTGCGCGGTGTGTTATGGCAAAGATGGTGTGAAAGGTGAACACGGAATGCGGATGACTCGTTGGCTCATACGGGCGGGGCTGCCTGCCATGATGGGATTCTGCGCTGTCGCGGGCTGCACGCCGGCGGAGTACGCCCGTCAGGCGGACCAGGTCGCTTGCAGCACGGTGAACATCGGCCAACGGACTGCCCTGGGCGAAGCGGAGGGTTTTGATGTGCGGTATCGCCCCCTGCCGATAGACGAAACCGACGATCGGACAGAGATTCGCCCGGACGACAAATCCATCCCATTGTCGGGGCAAGAGGATACCCCCATCACGCTGAACGAGGCGCTGCGCATCGCCTTCCGCAACAGTCGGGAGCTGCAGGACCGCAAGGAACAGTTGTATTCCCAGGCGCTGGCGCTTGCCAGCGCGCGACGGAGCTGGAACTGGAGCGACTGGAGCTTACCCGTCGAGGCCGACGCCGAACACGAGGCGGTTCACAATGACGGCGACGCCAACGCCGCCAACGCCGGCGCGGAACTGTCGCTCACCCGGAAGTTCATCCACGGCGGCGTGCTTGTTCTGGCGGCTGGCGTGGACTTCGCCACGGACTTCACGGGCGGCAGCAACACGACCGTCGGCTCGCTGCTGGAGGCCAACCTCACCCAACCACTGCTTCGGGGCGCCTGGAGCGGCGCCGCCTACGAGGACCACTACCGCCGCGAGCGGGACTTCCTCTTCGCGGTGTACGACTATGAGCGGTTCCGCGAGACATTCGCCACACAGGTAGTTTCGCGGTACTACTCGCTTCTGAGCAGCCGCGACCAGTTGCGCAACGAGCGGGAGAACATCGACCGGCTGCAAAGCACCTGGAAATGGACCCAGATACAGGCCGAGAACGGCGAGGTATCCATCATACAGGCCCACCAGGCACGCCAGGACCTGCTTGAAGCTCAGGTGCGCTACGAGCAGTTGCAGGAGTCCTATCGAGACGAGGTGGACCGCTTCAAGATATTTTTAGGACTCCCTCTCAGCTCAGGCGCCGTCCCTGACTACCCCGCGGGGATCGACCGTATCATGGACGTCGCGCCGCGTGATTTGGGTATTGAGGAATCCGAGGCCGTTCGTGTCGCACTTTCAACCCGTCCGGACGTACTGACGGAAGTGGCGGACCTGCGCGACGCCGCGAGGGACGTGGAGCTTTCGGCCGACGAATTCCTCCCGGGACTTGACCTGGAGTTTGGCGCTACCGCCGCCGGCACCGACCCACGCGACTTCTGGCGTGTCCGTTTCCACGAGCATCGGCGGACGGCGCGTGTGACGTTCAATTACGACCTGGACCAGACCGCCAACCGCGACGCATACCGCAACGCCATGCTGGACTACGAGAAGGCCCGGCGGGACCTGTCGGAGTTTCTCGACGAGGTGCGTCTGGAGGTCCGGCGGGCGTATCGGTCGCTCCAGCGGTCGCGGCGGAGCTATGAACTTCAGCAGGAGAACGTAAAGATCGCCCGTCGCCGAAGGGCGCTGGCGGTGGAGGAGCAGAAAAGCGGCATGGCGTCGGCGCGGGACGTACTGGAAGCCGAGGCCGGACTGCTAAGGGCGCAGAACGGTCTGACGTCGGCGCGCCTGAGCTACGAGACGACACGACTGGAGTTTCTCGCCACCCTCGGACTGGTGGCGGTTGACGAGCGAGGACAGATAAATGAACGAGACGACCCATTCCGCTTCGAGCGCATTGAGCGGATCTACGAGTACCTCTCGAGCGGAGACGCGGCGGCTGAAGCTGCTGATTAGCGCGGCCGTCATACTGGTCGTCATCGCGGCGGTGGCGGCGGCGATTCTGCTGTGGAACCCGGTATCGTCCGGGGATGTTGACCTGGGCCTGGCCGCTCGCGTAAGGCGCGGGTCGCTGCCGATAACCGTCCGTGACAAGGGGACCGTGGAGCCGGAGAAGAAGCTCGTCATCTCCAACGAGCTGGACTGGTCGGTAATCATCAAATGGGTGGCTGAAGAAGGCACGCGCGTCGAGGAAGGCGAGAAGATCATCGAGTTCGAGTGCAAGGAGCTTATAGACACGCTGAACCAGCAGGAGCTTCGCGTAACGGCCGCCCAGAACGATTACACCCGCGCACAGCAGCATCTTGAGCTGACGCGCAAGGATATGGAAAACCGCACGGCAAAGGCCCGGCAGAAGCTGAAGGACGCCAAAGCCAACCTGCAGCGCTACCTCAACGGTGAATACCCGGTGAAGCTCGCCAAGGCCGAGGGACGCGTCGCCCTCGCCGAGCGCGACCTGGAGCTGGCTCGCGAAAAACTGGAATTCAAGGAGCGCGTCAACGAGAACCCCGAGCTGGACACGCCCTACAGCGAGCGCGAGATAAAGGCCGACAAGCTCCAGGTCCAGCGGAACGAGCTTTCGCTGACGGAGTCGAAAAAGGACCTGGAGATGCTCACGGACTACGACCACCCCGCCAAGGTCCGGGAGCTGGAAATGGCTATAAGCGACGCCGAGCTCGAGTTGGAAAAGACCCGGATGGAGGCAAAGACGCAGATCCTCTCCGCGGAATCCGACGAGCAGTCCAAGCGCGCCACGCTGGAGATGCAGACCACCCGGCTGGAGGAATACAACGAGGCGCGGGGCAACCTGGTAATCACAGCCGAGAAAGCCGGCCTGGTGGTGTACGACGTTGGCTGGCGCGGCGAGAGACAAGGCATTACCGTCGGCGTGGGCGAGAAGATAAGCCCTCGCCAGCAGCTTCTGGTCATCCCGGAAATGGACACGCTACAGGTCGAGACCCGGGTGATGGAGGCGATCGCCGACCAGGTCCAGCGCGGCACGAAGGCGTATATCCAGCTGGATTCCAGATCCGATGAGACCTATACGGGCGAGGTGACGCGTGTGGCGCCGCTGCCCAGTGGCGACCGCTGGATGAACCCCAACGTGAAGTTCTTCGACGTGACTGTGAAATTCGACGAGCTGCCCGAAGGACTGCGGCCGAATATGACCACCGACGTCGAACTTGAGCTGGCGTTTCTGGAAGACGTGCTGACTGTTCCGGTAGCGGCCGTGTTCAGCGGTCAGGACCGGATGTACTGCTACGTAGTACAACGAGGCAGCGTCGATCGTCGCGAGGTCAAGCTCGGGCGTATGAACGAGGAAAAGGCCGAGGTCTTCTCCGGGCTATCCGAAGGCGACATGGTGCTGATGACGCCGCCGACGGAATCAGACAGCGACGAGCGGGAGGACCGACGGGAGGACCAGCCCGCACCCGACGGTCCGCCGCCCATGCTCGAAGAACCAGCGTAAAAACGGAACCGAAGACGTGGAACTTGTCGGACTGAAAGACATCTGGAAGGTTTACTCGGTGGGCCCACACGGCGTACCGGCCCTGCGCGGTGTGAACATCGACATCGACGAGGGCGAGTATGTCGCCATCATGGGACACAGCGGCTCGGGCAAAAGCACACTGCTGAACGTTCTGGGCTGCCTGGACCGTCCCACCGAGGGAAGGTACCTGCTGGGCGAACAGGACGTCTCGCTGTTCTCCGATAATGAGCTTAGCGAGGTTCGCAATCAGCGGATCGGGTTCGTCTTCCAGAGCTTCAATCTCATATCGGGACTGTCCATCGTACAGAACATCGAGGTCCCGCTGTTTTACCAGGGCGTTCCGCGGCGACAGCGGCACACCCGCAGCCGCGAGATGGCCGAACTGGTCGGGCTAAGAGAACGCCTGAATCACCGTCCGCAGGAGCTTTCCGGCGGTCAGCAGCAGCGCGTGGCGATAGCACGGGCGATGGTCAACGACCCCCTGGTGCTGCTGGCGGATGAGCCGACCGGCAACCTGGATACGCAAACAAGCTCCGAGATACTCGCCCTGTTCGACGAGCTGCACAGTCGCGGGCGAACCGTTCTGATGGTCACCCACGAGGCGGACGTCGCCGCTCACGCCAACCGGACGGTTTACCTGAAAGACGGCGTGGTGGAGTCGGACACGCCCAACGCAACGGCGGCGGTGGAAGCATGAAGGCATTTTACAAGGTCACCGACATCGTCCGGCTCGGGCTGAGCAGCTTGACCGTCCACAAGGTCCGCTCGGTCATGACCGTTCTTGGCATCGTCTTCGGTGTCTGGAGCGTCATCGCCATGCTGGCGATAAGCCAGGGCGCAAGCTACGAGTCGCAGCAGGCGCTGAGGCAGTTGGGAAGCACCAACATCATCGTGAACTCCATCGAACCGTCCGACGAAGACGCCTCGGACCGCCAGCGACAGGCCCTTCAATACGGCCTGACCGATACCGACGTCGCCCGCCTGCGATCGCTGCCGGGCGTCAAACGGCACGTGACCACCCACCGCACAGACCAGCTCGCCTACACCGGCGGAACCAAGGACGTGCGCGTGAAACTGGTGGCTACCTCGCCCAAGCTCGCCGAGGTCAGTCCCATTCGCGTCCTGAAGGGCCGGTTCCTCAGCGACGTTGACATGGTCCGGCCGAACAGTTTCTGCGTGGTTACCGAGGGCCTGGCGCGTCGGCTGCTGGGTCCGGAGGACCCCATCGGACGGAGTATTCGCATCTCCGGTCACCCGTTCGTCATCGTCGGCGTTGTGCGGCGTCTGCCCGACAGAATCGCCGGCGACGCCAACCAGGCCGACAGTTGCATAGTCATCTCCCACCTGGCCGAACGCGGACGGTTCGGAAAGCTCAACGTTCAGCGAAGCACCGGCGGCTGGTCGGCGGAACTGGTGGAGGTCAGCCAGGTCATCCTCCAGATGGAAGACGAACAGACCGTTCTGGCCACGGCCGAGGTGGTCCGCAACCTGCTGCAGCGCACCCACAGCAAGAACGACTTCGACGTGTTCGTGCCCAAGGAGCTTATAGAGCAGATGCAGGCGCAAGCGCGCTTGTGGAATTACGTCCTGCTGGCGATTGCGATGGTCTCGCTGCTGGTCGGCGGCATCGGGATCATGAACATCATGCTCGCCAGCGTCACCGAGCGGACCAGGGAAATCGGCATCCGCCGGGCGCTGGGCGCCAAACGAAGGGATATCACCACGCAGTTCCTCGTCGAGAGCGTCACGCTGACAACGGTCGGAGGTCTTGTCGGCATCCTTGTCGGACTGGCGGTGCCCTGGCTGCTGGAGAAAACGCTCGGCCGACCGGCTATCGCGACCGCATGGACGCTGATTCTGCCTTTCGTGGTGGCTGTGATAGTCGGGCTTGTCAGCGGGCTTTACCCGGCACTGAGAGCGGCCCGGCTGGACCCCATCGT
>JBKHJB010000102.1:0-8056 GCA_046538345.1 Phycisphaerae bacterium | reverse complement strand
GCCAACAAGACCGACTACCACGTTCGGAATGTCGTCCCCGGCCGGGACTTCCCCCTGGAAGGCGACGGGGTCGTCCTCGCCGACATCCGCAATGCCGTCGAAGGCGACACACACGACGGCAAGCCGCTAACGTTCGCCCGCGGCACGGAGGTCGGGCACGTCTTCAAGCTCGGAACCAAGTACAGCCGGGCGCTGGGAGCGACCTTCCTGGACGAGAACGGCTCCGAGCAGCCCTGCCTCATGGGATGCTACGGGATAGGCGTGAACCGGATACTGGCGGCGACAATCGAGCTGGGCCACGACGACAACGGCTGCGTACTGCCGCCGACGATAGCGCCGTTCGAGGTCGAAGTCCTGCAACTGAGCACAAGCAGCGAGCAGGTCGTCGAGACCGCACAGCGGATACACGACGAGCTGTCGGAAGCCGGCGTGGACGTATTGCTGGACGATCGCGACGCCCGGCCCGGAGTGAAGTTCAACGACGCCGACCTCATCGGCATCCCTCTGCGTGTGGTCGTGGGCGAGCGCGGGCTTAAGGAAGGAAACGTCGAGATAAAACGTCGCACCGACGCCGAAGCGACCATAGTGCCCGTCGCCGACGCCGTCGCCGAGACACGCCGTATCCTTGGCGAGATGCTCAGCCCGCTGCAAGGGTAGGCCCGCTGTCGAAACCTTCTGAACTACTGAAGCGCCTTTCAACACCGCATGGCCAAACCACGGAATAAGCCGATCGACTATCTCCAGTATTTCGCCCTGCGGATGCTGGGTGTGGTGGCGAACGTCTTCGGCCTGGAGGAGGACTACCGCACGGCCCGCTTCCTGGGCGACCTGGTGTATCGTTTTGACCGGCGCCACCGCATCCGGGCGATAGAGCATCTGCGGCGAAGCTTCCCCTCGTGGGACGATAAGCGACTGGAGGCGACGGCCCGGGAGTCGTTCCGGCACATGATGTACCTGGGCGTGGAGATGCTGTTCACGCCGCGCACGGTGACTCCCTACAGGTGGCGCCGGCACATCCGCCTACAAAACATGCAGCGGTTTCTGCGACTGCTGCTGCGACGCGAGCGACCCACGATAATCATTACAGGTCACTACGGTGGCTGGGAAGTGGCCGGTTATACGCTCGCGGCCTTGGGTTTCCGCAGTGTCGCGCTGTATCGTCCGCTGGACAACAAGTATCTGGATGCGTACGTCCGTGACGTGCGTCAGCGCCGCGGGCTGCGGCTGCTGTCCAAGAAAGGCGCCACCGAGGAGTTGGCCGATGTGCTTTCGGCGAGGATGCCGGTATCGTTCGTCGCCGACCAGGACGCCGGCAGGAAGGGGTTGTATGTGGAATTTTTCGGCCGGGCGGCGAGCACATATAAGGCGCCGGGACTGCTGGCGATGCAGTACGACGCGCCGGTGGCGGTGGCGACGGCGCGGCGGCTGAGCAAGCCCTTCACCTTCGAGTTGGAGGTGCAGCGCATCATCGAACCACACGAATGGTCCGACGCCGACGACCCCCTGAGGTGGATAACGCGGGAATATAACCGGGCGCTGGAAAACGGCATCAGAAAGGCGCCCGAGCAGTACCTCTGGGTCCACCGTCGCTGGAAACACCGCCCACCCGGCGAGAAGCGAGGCCCGGACGGAATTGCCTAACCTAATATGGTTAACTGGTTAATTGGTTGACTGGTTAATCAGTTAAAGGGTTGAACCGTTAAGCAGTTAAGCCATTGAACGCTCGCGCCGGCTTTCCCAAACCCCCGCCCGCAACGTACGACCTGTGAACTAAGACCTACGACCTATGACCTACGACCTATGACCTAAGACCTAAAACCTGTGACCCAAGACCTGACGCCTGCCATCGCCCGCTGATTGCGATGTGAACGCATTTCAAGACAAGGCCGACGAAATTTCCTCAATGCGGTAGGTCGCTTCCTCGCCTTCGAGCTTGAGCTCCACCTCGTCGCCGACGTTCTTGCCCATCAGCTCACGTGCGAGTTGTGTCTGATAGCTGAATATGCGGTTGGCGACGTCGGTATCCCACGGCCCGAGGAAGCTCACGTCGATCTCCCTGCCTTCGTCTAGACGTCTCAACCGCACCTTCGAGCCGATGCCCACCATGTTTGTGGACACCTCATCGGGGTGTATAACGCGTGCTCTGGAAAGCTCGTCCTGCATTTTGGCCTGTCGCCGCCTCAGTAGATCTCGCTCCTCCATGGCGAAGCTCCATTCAGCGTTCTCGCTGAGGTCCCCGTGGGACGCCGCCTCGCCTATGCGTCGCGAATTGTCGGGGATCTCCACTTCCGCGAGGCGCTTAAGCTCCGCCAGCCGACGGTCCATCGCCGCCTGCGTGGTGTAGATGGTGGACTCGTCCAGCCACGGCTCCACACGCCTGGATATCCACAGGGTCGGGAATTTGTCCCGCAGCAACTGGAGCATCTCCCCACGCACCGCCTGCGCCAGTCCGTCGCAGCGCTGCACCAGCGGCTTGATGGTGGCCGCCACGTCCTCATCCATCTCCTCCAGCGCCTGTTTGTAGCTTGCGAACGACTCGGCCGACAGGGCCGAGCGAACCTTCTGAAAGATATCCTTGCGATGTGCTCTGTCCACCTGTTCGTCACGGGCAAGGTGCTGCATCATCGTCAGCAGCCGGCTGAGCAGTTCCACCTTACCCGGCGCGGCGTTGACGGGTTGGCGCGGACCTTTCCACAGCCAGATCGCTACTTCCGGATGCTTTTGGGGGTCCTTGAGCGCTTCGGTAACGATCGCATCAACCGCGTCTTCGCGCCCGGCGGACCGCAGACGCGCCGTCACGTCGTCCAAATGGTCGGCCGAGAGAAGCGGCAGCAGTTTCACAAGCCGCTCGGCCGCGTCGTCGCGCGAACAGAGCGCCTCGATGGCCGGTGGTATAAGCTCCGGCTCCAGCGAGACGACCGTCTCGGCGGGGTTCTGCGAAGCGGCAAGGATATCCTCTGCCGACGGACACGGTTGCTCGGCTTTCGGCAGGCCGAGCCGCTCTGCCGCCTTCGTCGCCAGCGCGGCGGTGAGTGCGTCGGTGGGGCGATGCTCGGCAAACTCCCGCGCCTGTCGTGCGAGCGACTCGATTACGGGACGTACGAAGTTCTCTTGGACCGGTACTTTCCGCGCCGAGGCCTCGCGGACGTAGCGTTTCAGCAGGTCGAGCTTGTCCATCGGCATCCGCGCGGCTTCCGCATCGCCGGCAAGCTCCTCCTCCAGCGACTTTCCACCGGGGTGGTAGGTTACGACGATGGGCCTGCCTTCGAGCGTCAGATACTGGCTTTTCTTTGCGGCGGTGCGGGCGCGGTTCCACCACGAGCTCCACTGCTTGGCGGAAATATGTTTGGGAACCAGCTCATCCTTGAGCTGCTCGGCGTCTATGCTGCCTCCGTGCGAGCGGCAGAGTCCTATCAGAAGGCCCAGCGGGTCGGACTCCAGCAGCTCACCCAGCCGGTCGGTGCGGTACTGGCAGAGCACGCGGAAGTCTTCGGCGTCGGCGAGGTCGAACTCGTCGGCGAGGTTCTTGCAGTCCATGCGCGAAGTCCCGCCGGCCGAGTCGGTCAACTCGAACTCCTTGAGCACTTCGTCGAACCCCCCAACGCGGACCACGCCGTGGTCGAAGCGGTTGACCATATAGTCACCCGGCTGGACGCTCAGACAGGTTCTCAGCGTCCTGAAGGCCCGGCGAGGCGATTGTCCGCTGAGCAGGCCGGCCGATTCGAAGATCGGCTCAAAGTGTTCGTGCTCGCCGTACACTCGGCGGAGAACCTCTCCGGCCTGGGCGCGCAGTTCGTCGCTTTCCGGCACGGCGGTGACGACGGCCTCGGCTTCGTCGAGAGCACGCTCATCGGGCAGCTTCTCGGCTCGCTCGGCGAGCAGAGCCCAGCCCAGTGTCTCGGCCGTGTTCAACTCGTCGGCCTCGACGAGCTTCTTCAGCACGGGCGCAAGCTCCTCGGCCGGGGTGTCGGCCTCCATCGCCTCCATCCACTCCGTCTCCAACGCGTCCGCGTCACCGCTCTCGGCCAGTGCTTTCAGGTCTTCGATATTCATAGAGGTACCAAGTGGGAGTTTGTAGCACACCCCCGCTCAGGCGACAAGAGCGGTTGTAGATATCAAGCCGCATCGGCGCCTTGGAGTGTTTGCACTCGTAAGTAAAGACGGCTCTATCCGGTCCCGATAACCAATAATGGAGCCGCCTACAGACGGCTGCGCTACCGCGCAAGTTTGTATCTGTTTGGAGCTTACGGTTAATGTCGGGTAACGGGGCGGACAATACCAGCTTCTCAGTGGGTTCTTCGGATGCTACACAGCCGTCAAACAGACCGGTGAGTCTGCCGGCCGTGGTGCTGCCCGTTCTGGCCGCTGCGCTGCTGGCCGGCGGGGTCGGCGCTCTGGTGTGGTGGACACACGGGGCTTTCGAGCAGTCGCTGGTGGGCAATTTCCAGCGATATCAACTGACGGCCGCCCATAGCATTGCCGGCTCGATGGAAGACACCTTCGACGATATCCAGGGCAATATCCACACCATCTCGAAGTATCCAAAGGTCGTCGCCGGCGACGACGAGGCCGGCGAAGTGCTCGACAACTACTTCCGGACCCGCGCTGATGTGCTCAGCGAGGTCGGTTTGACCAACGCCTCGGGCGATGTCATTCACCGCGCGGGGGACGGGCGTATTGGAGACAGTATTGCCGATTGGCCCGAATTCGTCTGGACGCGCCGCAGCGGAGACGCATTCGCGGGTCACGGGTCGGCTTTAAGCCCCACCGGCGCCGAGCGCGCGGTCAGGGTAGTCAGCCCGATAAGCGAGGATGGAGTATTTGCCGGCGTCCTGTACGCCGTCGTGAGTGTCCGGAAGCTGTCTATCAAAAGCTTCACGCGACCGGACCACTCCGCCCGGAGCGGCTGCTGGGTCGTCAGCGCCGGTGGCGAGGTGCTCTTTGAGA
Organism: Phycisphaerae bacterium; assembly: GCA_046538345.1. Taxonomy (GTDB): domain Bacteria; phylum Planctomycetota; class Phycisphaerae; order SM23-33; family SM23-33; genus PUND01. The sequence continues at coordinate 3,109 of JBKHJB010000102.1, read as the reverse complement.
GCGACTTGGAGCATTTCTCGCAACGTTCCGGGAATTCCCGAAAGGATGGCTCCGAGGAGCTTCGCGAGCAAATGGTTCAGTCGGTCTCTTCACGCAGCGCCGGCGGCGGCGAGGAGGGCGTAGCACAACTCGGCGACGGTGCAACGCCGGGACCTGTGGCATTGCTCGCTTATACGCCGGTGCAGCTTGGCGCCTACCGGTACGCCCTGGCTATGGCTTCGCCCAAGAGCGACATATCCGTGCCTATCACAGCGCACCAGCGGGTCACCTACTCGCTCATCGCCGTGCTGGTGATAATGTTCTTTTCGGCCGGCTATATCAGTTACCGCAGCGCCAGGGCGCATCTGTCGCTGGCTGAGGAGAGACGTAAGGCGGCCGAGTCCGCCAGTCGAGCCAAGAGCGACTTCCTCGCCCGCGTCAGCCACGAGATACGCAACCCCATGAGCGTCATCATAGGTCTGACCGAGCATCTTCTGGACACCGAGCTAAAGGCCCCGCAGCGGCGGTACCTGCGGATGGTGCGTCAGGCGGGCGATTGGCTCCTGACGGTAATCAACGACATTCTGGACTTCTCCAAAATAGAAGCCGGGCGACTGGAGCTGAGCAGGTCGGACTTCTCCCTGCGCGACTGCGTGCGGAACACTTCGGAGCTGATGGGCGTCCGGGCCGAGGAAAAGGGGCTATCCCTGCGGTTCGAGGTGGACGCCGACGTGCCCGACATGCTGGTGGGCGATGCGGGTCGACTGCGGCAGGTACTGATCAACCTTCTGGGAAACGCCGTAAAGTTCACCGAGGACGGCGAGGTAGGCGTGCGTGTCTCGCTGGAGGCGGACGAGGAGGACACGGCGGTATTGCATTTCGTGGTTACCGACACCGGTCCGGGGATACCGCCTCAGAAGCGCCGGGAAATATTCCAGGCGTTTGCGCAGGCGGGTACTTACTGCCGCGAACAGCACAGCGGCACCGGGCTGGGCCTGGCGATATCGTCCCAGCTTGTGGAGATGATGGACGGACAGATATGGGTCCAGAGTGCCGTAGGCAAAGGCAGCGAATTCCACTTCCTGGTGCGACTGCCACGCAGTGCGGAAACACTGCCCGAAGACACGGAGGTCTCCACTGAACGGCTCAAGGGTCTGCGCGTGCTGGTGGTGGATTCGGAGGCATCCAACCGTGACTACCTCCAGGGCGTACTCGGCGAATGGGGCATGGACTGCCGCACGTGCGGCACCAGCCCCGCGGGTATGGAGGCGCTGCGCAGCGAGGCCGGCGCCGGCGAACCGTTCAATGTCGCCCTGGTGGAAGCGGCGGCCGACGGCGTGAACGGCTTCGCATTGACCCGTGACATAAAGGCCGATCCCGCGGTTAAAGACACCGCGGTTATTCTGATGTCCCGGATGGGCGTCCGGGGGGACGGCGCCCGCAGCGAAGCCGCCGGTGCGGTCGCGTACCTGACCAAACCCATCGGACGCAACCTGCTGGCGGCGGCACTTTCGGCGGCTATGGACATAGCCAACGGCAAGGCGCCCCCACGGCTGATCACGCGACACTCCCTGCGCCAGTCCCGCCGTCACCTGCGGATTCTGCTGGCCGAGGACAACCCGGTAAACCGCGAGCACGTCTCACTGTTGCTGGAAAAGTGGGGGCACACCGTTGACCAGGCACCGAACGGAAAAGCCGCCGTAGATGCCTGCGCCGAGTGCGACTACGACCTGATTCTCATGGACGGCGAGATGCCCGAGATGAACGGGTTGGAGGCGGCGTCGGAAATCCGTCGTCGCGAAGCCGGCACCGGCAAACACGTGCCGATCATCGCCATGACCGCCCACGCGCTGAAAGGCGACCGCGAACAATGTGTCGGCGCCGGCATGGACGACTACATCGCCAAGCCCATGGAGCCGGAGACGCTGTTTTCCCTGATAGAGGCGGCGACCTTCGACGGTCCGAGCGAAGCATCGGAAACTGAACCCAACGACGAAGACGCCGACACACAGCCCCCGGCCGAGTCTGCCAAACAGGCGACGGAGGTCTTCAGCGAGTCAAAGGCACTGCGCCGTGTGGGCGGCAAGCACGAGACGCTCTGTCGACTGGCGAAAGTGTTTGCCGAGAACCGCGACGAAATGCTCACTGCGGTTTCCGAGGCGCTCGAAGCCCGCGACGCCGAGCGCTTGCGACAGGCGGCGCATCGACTGAAGGGGTCGTTGGGGCTTCTGGCGGCCGAGGCGGCATATGAAGCGGCCTACCGGATGGAACTGGCTGCTCGCGAGCAACGCCTCGACGAAGGCGACGAGATTTACAGTGATTTGCGGCGGGAAATGCGCCGGCTCTCGGAGCGCCTCGCTTCGTATCGAAAGGACCCGACCCATGCGACGGATTCTGGTGGCTGACGACGACCCCGTATATCAGGACCTTCTGAAGGACCTGCTCGAAGAGTGGGGCTACGAGACGACCGTCGTCGGCGACGGCGAAACGGCCTGGGATATGCTGCAGCGGGACGCAGCGCCCAAGCTGGTGATACTGGACTGGATGATGCCCGGCGTGGACGGGTTTGAGATCTGCCGGCGTCTCCGGGCGGACGGCCAGAAACAGGACGTGTACGTCCTGCTGCTGACCGCCAGCCGCATGGAGGACGAGATAATTAAGGTCCTCGTCGCCGGTGCGGACGACTTCCTGCTCAAGCCCTTCCAGCCGCTGGAGCTGAAGATTCACCTCAGAGCGGCCAACCGCATACTGGACCTTCAGGAAGAGCTGTACGCCGAGCGGCAGCAGCGCGGCAGTGCACGATAGCGGCGGTTCTTGGCGTTGCTGTCGCCATCTATGTCTTCAGAACACCCAGCGACGGCAGCGCCAGCGCGTCGAGCGCATCCGGATATTCACCGCTCTGCGCACTCCCTTGCGCCCGACGCGGCGAGTGTGTGAACACCGCAGGTCCATCCACGGCGATCTCGGGCTGTGGAGTTGTCTGCCCTGTCACCGACTCCGGCCACTCGACGTTTATCCCCGCGTCCAGCGTCGCCGAATGCAGCGGCTCGGGACCGGCCGGCTCTACCGGCGACTCTTGGCGGTTGGCCTCCTTGGCCAGCGCCGCATCGGCCAGTACGTCGTAGTAGTC
>JBKHJB010000101.1:0-8058 GCA_046538345.1 Phycisphaerae bacterium | reverse complement strand
ACCATCCGCTGCACGAACGGCTCATTGCCGAATCGCCCACCCAGCCCGGAGACGTCCTCCGCCGCCGGGCGATGGACGAATACGCACTTCTGCTCAGCCGCCACCCGGGAAGACGAGTGGACGTGGCGCTTTCCCCATCGGCCGAGCTGGGCGGAGTGACCATGGACTACCTCGTCACGGAGGTCAAGCCCTGGCTGGTGTACGCCCAGGCCTCCAATACCGGCACGAAGAACACCAACGAATGGCGGGAACAGTTCGGTTTCAGACACTATCAGCTCACCAATAACGACGACATACTGGCCGTGGACTACGCCGCGGACTGCAAATTCAACTCATATCACTCGGTAAACGCAGAATACGATTCAAGATTGGGCAACAGCAACATATTGCGTTGGCGTATTTTCGGCGACTGGAGCGAATACACCGCCGGCGACATCGGTCTGTTCAGCGACACCTTCGAGGGGCTTAGCCATCGCTACGGCGGTGAGCTGAAGTGGAACTTCCACCAGGACGGGCCTCTTTTCCTGGATGTCGGAGCAGGGATGCGATTCGAGCATCACAGGGTTTCCGACACGCTGCCCGGCTCTGTACCCGGCGAGGAATACTTCTGGGTGCCGTATTCGTTCCTGCGAGTCGAGCGTGTTACCGAGACCAGCGCCCTGCATGGGTCGTTTACGCTCGAATGGCAACCCGAGTGGCTTAACGACATCAGCGAACGTCATATGGCTACGCTGGGCCGCCCGCAGGTGGACAACAGTTGGCCCCGCCTGCTGTGGGACGTGTCGCAATCGGTTTATCTGGAGTGGTTGTTGGACCCGGAGGCGTGGAGGGACGTCTCCACACCGGAGACATCGACGCTGGCCCACGAGCTGTATCTCCGCACGGCCGGCCAGACCACCTTCGGCAAGCGCGTGATACCCCAGCACGAGATGGCCGTCGGCGGATTGTACACCGTCCGCGGGTACGAGCAGTCGGTTGTCGCCGGTGACGAGGTCGTGATGGGAACGGCCGAGTACCGCTTCCATCTGCCCAAGGCGATGGGTATGGAAGCCGAGCCGCGGACGCTGTTCGGTCAGCCCTTCCGCTTCAGCCCGCAGCAGGTGTACGGGCCGACGGATTGGGATTTGATTTTCCGGGGGTTCGTGGACGCGGCCTACGTGTGCCGGAACTCCGGCAGCACGATCTCCTCGGACAGTGACGGACTGGTCGGAACGGGCCTGGGAGTCGAATTGCAGTACCGCCGCAATCTGACGTTCCGGATGGATTGGGGCGTGGCGTTGAAGGAAATCGACGACCGCGTATCGAGCGGTTCACAACAACTCCACTTCGTGATCACTTTGCTCTACTGACCCTAGGAGGAAAACATGATAGTCCGTAACGCAAAACACAGTCATCGAGCGGCACTTGCCGTGGCGTGCGCGCTGGCGGCGTGCCTGCTTATGTTGGGCGACGGCGCACAGGCAGCGCCGGAGAACCCGAACGTCAAGCACGGCCAGGCGAGTTTCGAGAACAACGGCTCGCAGACCACCGTCACCGCGGGCAACAATGCGGTTATCGACTACTCCAGTTTCAACATAACTCCGGACGAGTCGGTGCGGTTCATCCAGCCCGGTGAGCGGGCCAGGGTGCTCAACCGCATAATGCAGGGCGGACCTTCGCAAATCGAAGGCGCACTGACCGCCAACGGCCACGTGTATCTGGTCAACCCCGCGGGCGTGTACTTCGCCGGTACGGCGCAGATAGACGTCGCCGGGCTGCACGCGGCGGCCGGGCACATGTCCGTCTCGGACTTCGTCAACGGCGTCGACCGCTTTACCGACCTTTCGGGCGAGGTCGTCAACGCCGGCGACATCAACGCCGACAGCGTCTCGCTGGTGGGTCGGCAGGTGACCAACACCGGCAACATCGACGCCGGTAACGTGCTGGCGATGGTCGCCGGCAACGACGTTTACCTCTTCGAGCAGGGCGGACGTATCAGCGTGCACGTGGATGGCTCGAACCTCGGCGAAGCCGCCGCGGGCGGCTCCGGCGAGAAGACCAGAGACGGTGTCACCAACGACGGTAACATCCGCGCCGGCAAGCAGGTTACGCTGGGCGCCGGCGATATGTACTCCCTCGCTATCCGCAACCGCGGCAAGATTACCGCCGCCGGTGGCGAGGTGCAGGTCCTTGCGAACGACGGTAATATCTCGCTCGCCGAGGGCAGCAGCATATCGGCCTCGGGCGACGACAACGGCGATGGGGGTGAAGTCATAGTCAACGCGGTGGACGGCGCGACGTTCTTCGCGAAGGACTCCGTCATCGACGTCAGCGGCGGTCCCGCCGGCGGAGACGGCGGCTTCGCCGAAGTTTCCGGTAAGCTGGTCGATTTCCACGGGAGCGTCAAGACCGACGGTGAAAACCAGGGCACGCTGCTGATAGACCCCTATGACATCTATATCAAGGAGCCGGGCGACGACGACGGTGAAATCGCCGACGGCGAGATACTCTACGACGAGCCGAACATCATAGATGATGTCAATATCAGCCCGTCGGCCCTGGCGGCGCTGACCGGAAACATCTTCATACAGGCGTGGAACTCAATATTCGTCGAGGAAGACGTCAATCTGGTCAACAACAATGATGTCATGCTTCAGGCGATGTTCAACGACGTCGTCTTCAACGCCGGCTTCTTTGGCGCTCGGGACCTGACGGTAGAGGCGGGCGCCACGGGCGAGATCATCTTCAACGTTGCTTCCACGCCGGCTGTGTCGAACCACGGGCAGCAGATTTACAAGAGTCCCGTGGTGCTTAAGTTGGATACGGAACTGGTCACCACGCCCGGCGGCGGCATCAACTTCGCCGATACGGTGCGGAAGGATGCCCTGGCGCCAACGGCGGGGCTGTGGCTTGAGACCTCCGGTGTGACGTTCGCTCGCGACGTCGGCGGTAGCGACGAGACGACCGCACTGTCGGGGTTGCGTGTTGACGGGACCACGAATATCGGTTCCAAGACCGGTACCGGCCCGGATGTAACCATCCGAACCACGGGCCCGCAGACGTATGACGGGAACGTCAACCTCTACTCGCATTCCCACCTCATTGCGGACGATGAGAGCAACGGATACATCGAATTTTTGGGAGAAATCGACAACTTCCGTCAGAGCGTCGCGCTGGGTAAAGAGGCGAACCTTCTGATAGACACCGCCGTGGGCGCGCTGTTCGACGCCTACGTCAGCGAGCGGACCCTGGTCGGTTCATTGCGCGTCAACGGCGAGACTTACATGAACGCCGGCCGGATAGCCACCGCCCGGGACCAGATATACAACGGCCCGGTTTACCTGATGACCGACAGCGTCTGCGTCAGCACGCGTGGCGACGTCCGTTTCCTCGGTCCCATCGGGGCGGCCCAGATAGAGGTACAGCCGCTTGCGACTCAGGAAAACGGTATCTACAGACGACCGGGACTTATCGTCCATGCCGAGAAGGTGAACCCGTTCTTCGATCCGGGCGAGTTCGACGATCCTGTCGCGGACATGCGCAACGGTGACGTGCAGTTCGCCGGCGATGTAGGCGTCGACTGGCTCGCAGACGACGGTGAGTCGAACGGCAGTGTGGGTATGGGCGCGCTGGGACATTTGTACGTATTCTCCGCCGTTAACAACGACAACCCCGCCGTCGCGGGCGACCTGGAGCGCGGCGTGATTACCTTCGGCGGAAACGAAGTACCCGCCGATCAGATAACCGTCAACGTCGTAGGCGACATCCACCTGAACTCCGGCGGCAACCAGACCGGGTCGTCCCGCGTGTGGGATCACGAGACCGGCTACGTAAACGACCTCACCAGCGTGCCGACCATCGCTACCGTCGCCAGCGCGGACGGCGACATCGTCTTCAACACCGGCGACGACTTCGTCATGGGCGGCACGGCGGCCGGCGCGAACAAGCTCACCTCCGTCGGCAAGCTGACCATCAATGCCGACGACGAGGTCATAGTCGGCGACCTGAACGCCTACATCAGCAAGGTTGACCCGGACGACCCGGTAAGCATTTCCGTAAGCGCCGCCGGTTTCGACACCGTCTATCTGCTGAATCGTCCGGCCAACGGCGTACGCATGCCGGACAACTCGGTGGTGGAGGACCTCGGCATCGACATTGTCTGCCAGCGGATGTTCGAGTTTATCGGCACGGCCGAGGAGTCCAACCCGTCTCTCGGCGGTCCGCCGCGGTTCGGCACACCCGTGCTCGACCCGGATGTCACCGGCGTAATCGAGGGCAAGGGCTGGGAGATAATCGAGAACGTTAATCTCACCCCGGCCGACTTCCTTGTGCCTTACTTCTACAGCGAAGGACCCCTCGCCAGCGATCCCGACGCACCATTGGACGCCGGCAGGGCGATTGTGCTGGACCTGACGATTGTCGAGCCGACGCCTCCGGGCGACGAGCCGGGCGGAGCGATACTGCTGAACCGTCTGCCATGGCAGGACCGGATAGTCCGCGAGCCGCTTCTGGGACCGGACCAGCGGGCAACCGCCGGTCAGGCGCTGGGTATGAACACACGCGATCTGACACAGGAAGAGTTCGCCGAGTTCAATCCCTTGCGGCAGCGATATAGCGACTTCGTCCCGACTTTCGTCGCCGACGACGAAATGGTCCGCACCGTGGCGTTGAACCGCGTGCGACGCAACAACGCCCTGGACGCCCTGGAGCAGTACGAGGCGATGTTCGTTTCGAGGGAAACCGACCCTGAAACCGGCGAGACCAGGATGGTTGACCGGTCCGAGCAGTTGCGACAGACGCTTTCGGACGCCTGGGACGCTTACCGCAGCCAGGACGGCGACGCGGTCGGCTTCGCGAGTTGGCTGACCCAGACCGACGACTATGTCGAGGCCCGCGAGACCGTGACAAAGTTGCGCACCATGCTCCGGCAACTTGGTAATGTTGGTCTCAGCCAGGTCGAGTACGACCAGGTGGTCCGACAGGTGCTGCGCCCGATTACTCCGGAGGGTCTGACGGTCGAGCAGTTCCGCTCGGCGATCACCGGTGAGCAGCCGGTCAGCCCGACGGCCGAGCGAGGCGAGCTTACGCCGGTCGGTTGAAAGCGCAGTCGAATATGGAATGTGAATCCGCGAGGCGCGGTCCGGCATGGTTCGGCCCGCGCCTCGTTTCGTGCGCAAAGGCAGATTGTTTGCCGGCGACGGCTGAGGATGTACAATTCTGCTTGCCATGACCACTCAAGATGATAGACCACAAGACAAGCTCGGGGGTCGCTGGTCGGCTGAAACCGCCTGGCGGTGGTACCGCGAGCGTCCCAGGCCTTTCGGCTGCAACTTCACGCCGTCAACGGCCGTCAACGAAATCGAGATGTGGCAGGACGAGACGTTCGACGCCGAGACAATCGAACGTGAGCTTTCCTGGGCCGGCGGGCTGGGCTTCAACAGCGTGCGGGTGTTTCTGCACTTCCTCGTCTGGCGGCACGATGCCGAGGGGCTGAAGCAGCGGATGGACTGGTTCCTTACCCAGGCCCAGCGTGCGGGCATCTCGGTAATGTTCGTGCCGTTCGACGACTGCTGGGGGCAGGACATACACCTGGGTCGGCAGGAGCCACCGGTTGCCGGCGTGCACAACTCGCGATGGGTCTCCAGTCCGGGCCATGCGCTTGTCGCGGACCCCTCGGCCAGGCCGGAGCTGCTGCAGTATGTTTCCGACATCATCGAGGCGTTTGCCGACGACGACCGCGTTCTCGCATGGGATCTCTACAACGAGCCGGGCAACGGCAAGCCCGCCGACAATCGCCCCGCAGCCGAGCCGTTGGGTGAGAAATCGCTGTCGCTACTGGCGGACGCGTTCGACTGCGCCAGGCGCGTTGGTGCGAGCCAACCTCTGACGGCCGGCGTGTGGAACTACACGGAGAAGTTCCGCCGACTCAACGAGTTCCAACTGTCGGCGTCGGACATTGTTACATTCCACCACTACTCACCGCCGGACGAGACACGCCGGTGCATCGAGCAACTCCGCGGACGGTCTCGGCCGATTGTGTGCACAGAGTGGATGGCGCGGACCGCAGGCAGCCGTTTCCAGACGCATCTGCCGATGTTCGACGAGCTGGACGTGGGCTGCTACTGCTGGGGACTGGTCGCCGGAAAGACGCAGACTTACTACCCCTGGGGCTCCAAGCCCGGCGCGCCCGAGCCGGAGGTGTGGTTCCACGAGGTGCTGCACGGCGACGGGACGCCGTATGACGGCGAGGAAGCCGAGGCGATACGTCGTTTCGCCGAGAGCTGCCGTCGTCAGCGGTAGCTCGGCGCGCGCGACGGCTCGGGGTGCATACGCAGGGCGGGCACCAGCGCCATCAGCCCGCCCGCGGTAATGCAGATAAACAGCCAGTTCATACCCACCGACTCGGCCATCCATGCGCCGGCCAGCGGTAGAAGCGTCAGCGGGCTGGTGATGGTGTTGAGAAACGCCACGTAGCTGGCCCGGCGATGGGGCGGGGCGTTGGTCACCAGGAAGCGGTGCCCGCCGATGGTGTTGCCCTGAATGGCTCCACCTACACACGCCAACGCCAGCAGGTACACGCACAGCGGGAAGTTCAGCGTCGCCTCCAGGGCGGGGAATCTCAGAATGAAAAGCTCCGGCAGCAGAGGCGAGACCAGCGCCAGCGGCGGGGCGAGTAAAAACAGCACACCCGCACCTATCAGTGTCGCCTTCGAGCCGAACCGGTCGGTGACTTTGCCCCAGATTGCGCCGGCGACGACACGGCTGCCTTTGAGTGTGGCGACCATGATACCGCCCAGCAGCGCCACGTCCGCCAGGCCCGTAGCCATCGTCAATTGTCGCTTGCCGAAGGGAATGAAGAACACCAACCCCAGATAGTTCAGCCGGAAGGCAACGCGCATGTAGAAGTAGCAGCGATAGTTGTGGTCCGCCTTCATCCATGCCCAGCCGCGGCGGAGAGACTCTGTGAAGGTGGTCTTGCGATCGGCTTTGGCGCCGGGTTCTTCGCGGGTGTGGCTCCAGAGCGACATGTCGATTATCACGAGGATAGTCCCGATGGCCGCCACCAGCAGGTAGTTGGTCGGGACCTCCAGTCGCTCCAGCATGGGTTGGATTATGACGAAGCCCGCGAGGATACCCAGCCCCCCGCCGAGGAAGGTTCTCATGCCCAGAAACGTGCCCACGCGGTCGGCGGGTATGAGCCGGCCGACCATGTCCATGAACAGGATATGCCCGCTGCCTGTGCAGACGCATTGCACGAGGTAAGCCAGATAGAACAGTGCGAGAGTGGCCGCGTTCACGGATTTCGACAGCAGGTAGATCGACAGCACGAGCACCGACAGCGCCGTCCCGCGGACGATGGTCGCTATCACGAAGTAGGGGCGGCGCCTCGGCTGGTGCTCGACGAGACTGCTGATAAGCAGTTGCGGGCCGAGACCGGCGGCCTTGTTGATGATGACAATCAGCGCGACCAGCCAGGCCGAGTCCGTCAGCGCCGTAATCAGACCCACCAGGATTATCTCGGGGTTCAGGAAGTCCTGCGCCATGCCGGCGAAGGTGCCCGACGCCAGTCCGAGACGATGGTTCCTTCGCGCATGGGCGACGTTGTCGCCCATCAGCGAAAGAGAGTCCTGTTGTGTTACTCCTCGCATGCACATGGGTTAGGCCGAGGGTTGAGCCGTGGCTTGCGCCGGATGTTACATATAATTCAGGCCACGGCTTCAGCCGTGGTTTCGAGGACGGTAAGATTGCTTTCTTGGCAGGGCGTTTTAACGCCCTTACATCCACACCGGCTGAAGCCACAGCGCCACGCCCGTTAAAACGGGCCGGAGACCGAAACCAGCATAGCCCTGATACCATGGCTAAAGCCATGGCCTAATCATGCTTGCGTTCCGTCTGATGGAACGTCTAAAGCCATGGCCTGATACTGCCCGCTTCAGCTCTCGGACATCAGCGACGTCAGCATGGTAACGTGCCCCATCTCCTGACCGATGATATGGTCCACCTTCTGCATGTCGGCCGCCGACTGCATCATCTGCTTCATGCCGGTATAGAAGGCGATGGAATCGTGCTCCAGCCCTA
>JBKHJB010000100.1:0-8171 GCA_046538345.1 Phycisphaerae bacterium | reverse complement strand
CGCCTCACAGGGCACCGAGCAGGTAGCCAAGCGTAGGCGAAACATCCTGATTTCACACCACCATTATACCCCCTTCCATATATCTGACAAGCGTAATTCCCGCCAAGAAAACGCACTATCCGTTTTAGGTATGCGTTAAGAAAGCCCGCCCCAAACGCGTGAGGCCCGAACGTGCATTCAACACGCAAGGGGTTTTAGCACAAATCTTTACAAACACGATGCCGGGTGCGATTACCGGACCACAGCACCACTGGTCCGCCGAACAGCCCGGTGATGTCCGGACCTTCGCTGCGAATAGGCCCGAATGTTACAGGAAGCCCGTATTCCAAAAGAAGCCCAGCCATTCGAATGGCTGGGCTTTTTCGACGAACCAGTCAGACCAAATTTCGCCCACTCCGCCCACCGTGGGCTATTTGCCGAAAATCACCTTCTCACCGTCGAATCGGATTCTCTGATCGCCGACACGGACGGTCGCGTCCAGACCTTCGCCCTCGACGGTGATCTCCGGCGGGTCCCCCCGCTGTATGGCCGCCACCGCGAAGAAGCGGCCGTCTTGTGAATCGGCGTAGATGCCGGGGGCGGCCTTTTCGCCCTCGCCACGGTTATACGTCTTGCGATACACGACCGAGCGATGCTCGGCCGAGACGCTTACCTCGCCCGGCGAGACGAACATCAACTTCATGCTCGTGCCGTCCGGGCGTTCGACGAGAACCGTATTGTCCTCCACCGTGGTGTACTCCAGCGCCGACCGGCTCACCACGTCTCCATCGTCGTCGGTCTGCTCCGGCTCCAGGCGCCACATCCAGTGCTTCAGCCCGCCTCCGTCGATCTTGTCCACCACTGCGAACACGCAGGGGGCGCCCGACGAGCCGGAATAGTCCACGCCGAAGCTCCGCAGACCGGCTATGCCGGATTCCTTTAATCCGCCGGGAATACGAACATCGCCGTATTTGTAATACAGCGATTTCTTCCTGCCACGGTCGTCGGTGTGTGCGGTGGCGTAAACGTCCGAGAGGTCGAACGTCACCACGCCGCTACCGTCCCGCTCGGTATGAGCGTAGGAGAGTCGGCCTCGACCGAACTCGTTGATCTCGTCGGCAGGCAGCAGCACCACGTTGGCAAGCGAGCGGATATTGTGCAGCCGCAGCGATTCCAGCGTATGCGCCCAGGTGTGTCCAAGCCCTTCTATGCGGAAATCGCCGGCGTTGGGCTTACTGTATCCGTGCCCGCTACGGCATCGACCGTAAACCTGAACGAGAAAATCTTCTTCGTCCTCGAAGCCGTTCCGGAATCCGTACCAGCCGAAGTCCGGCGCCTCCCACGCCAGAGGCAGTGTGCCCGCCGGCGGCTGGGGGGTCATATCCAGCGGATAGTTCAGAAAAGCTCTGTGAACCACGCTGCCGGTCTGCCCGCCGAGGATTTTCTCCAGATCGTCGTCGTCGGAAATACCCACAAACCGCCGCCAGCCCCAGAGCATCGTCGGCTTCCACTGCTCCGGCGAAATCGGGAAGTTCGTGGCGAAGTACCCTCTGCCCAGGCCCTGCGCGCCGTTGACGGTTTTCGTATAGGGCGCACCATCGTCGCGGTACCAGTGCGCGAACATCCGACGGCCTAGGAAGACCTCCATATCCGCATACGGGCTGACGCCCTCGCCGAAGCATCGCCGGTGCGCGTCGCCGTAGGTCGCCGGCATGATGTTCTGGTCGTACTGTTCGCCGGCCGTCTCGCCCTGTGCGGCGCCCGTGCCCATGCCCTCGCGGGCGTGCAGATACATCGCATATCGCGTCACGGCGAAGAGCTTGGCGAACTGCTGGTCGGCGCCGCCGGTTCGCTCCCACCGGCGAACGTCGTAGCGCCACTCGGCAAGGTCGTCCTCGTACTGCCTGTCAAGCCGCCTGAGAAGCTCGCGCGAATCGGCAAGGTCGCTCTCATTTGCTTCATCCAGCTTCGGCGAGACCGTTGTCCAGCGGGCGCTGATGCGCAGAATAACCATCAGCGGATATAGCCCCTCATCGAGCTTGACGACCTGCTTGTTTGCGAGAGTATGCCCGTTCAGTACAAACTGCTGGCGGCCGAAGCGGGTCTGGGGCGAGTTGACGCGGACCCATCGCGGCTGGTCGTTTTCCAGCACCGCATACAGGCACATGGTCAGCGGACCGTCGGTGATGATTTCCGGGCCCTCGGCCATCTGGATATGCGCCGGCTGGAGCGATTTGCCGATATTCAGTAACACGCCGCCGTCGTGGGGAACGAATTTCTCTTCCAGCGGCTCAAATGACTGTGCCTCGCCATCGAAGTTGAAAGTATCCCCCGGTTTGGGCCTGGCCGAGACGAAACCGCCCATGTCCGTCAGGAAGTCGCCCTCTATCCAGGCGTTTATCGGCGGGCTTGCCAGCCACTGCGACGGCGACTTGCCCGGCTTCAGAGACACCACGGGCACGCCCTTCGGCGGCTGGTAGTTATCGGCCGGCGGGACGCTTTCCACGTTGTCGTAGGCGACGGGCTTGACGGGCTTACCGCCCGGCTCGCCCCACAGCGCCAGCGTCGAGAGAGCCGGTCCATAGTAGTACCAGCCCGCCTCGGCCGAGCCGTAGTTATAGATGCCCTGGGTGTTGAACACCGTGCGGTGATACAATATCCGCTGTGTCCACAGCCCGACGAATCGCTCCACGCGCTTGCGGAAGTTCTCGTCCCACGCGTCGTAGCACAGGTCATAGGTCACCCCCGCGTGCTCCCAGACCGGCCCCCAATGCAGCATGCCGTGGTGCGAGCCGGGAGCGTAGATGCCGCTGTAGTCACCTTCCAGCAGGCGCTCGACGAACTTTTTCGCGTCCTCGGCGTACTTCTTCTCGCCGGTGAGCTGATACAGTATGCCCAGGGCGATGCCGTCGTCGGCTTTTTCGCGCCACGCCCGGCCCAGCGGGGTATCCAGCTTCTCGCGAAGCCGCGGTATGTCATCCTCGCGGAACAGTATCCGCGGGTGTTCGCCGGCGGCTATGGGCTGGAAGTCGTCGGGTATCTCGAACGCCGGCGCCCAGCGGGCCTCGACCTTTCCTTCCACGGGAATGTCCTTGAACCGTCCGCTGTATCTGCCGGTGAACGAACCGTCCCCGCCGCGGCGGAGCGTTATGTCATACTCCGCCCATCCGCCGGCGCGGGTCCAGGCGTCGTCGCGCACGTCCAGCCGCATGGTCAGGCGGATGGCGTCGTCCTCCAGTTCGCTGTCGGTGACAAAGCCCAGGTGAATAGCCCGGCTGAAATGACCGGCCGTTCCCACCACACGTTGCCACCGGCCGTCTTTTCGCCGCAGCGACAGGTGCAGCACCGGACTGTCGGGTTGTTGGGTCTGCGTGCGGAATACCGCCTGGTGAAGCGTAAGCTCAAGCTGACGGGGCCCCGTGCCGCCTTCGTCGGCCGACGATACACACGGAAAAAGCAGGACCCCCAATGCCAGTGCCGCAAGTGACGCGTGTTTCATGGGTTCCTCTCCGGTCCATCCAAGTCGCCCGGGCGACGAACAGGTACAGATGCACCGGCCGGGCGCGAAATGTGTGTATGTGCGAACCCTTTTTGAACACGCCGAGGGCGCAAATGTATCGAACCGGCCCGAAGCCGCTTTTGCGGACGCCTCCGGCGGATCACACTGTCTCGGCGTGCGACCTGCCGGCTATTGATCGTCGCCGCCGACCGAGACGCTGAGGTTGCCGTAGCCGGCGTTGCCGAAGACATCCTTGACGCGGACCGAGACGCGGTGCGCGCCTTCGTCGAGATCCGACAACTCAAAGACGAACCGTTCCTCGTCGGAATCGCAGATCCCGTCGGCCGGCAGCACCGCCGTCCATTCGGTCGCGCTGTCAACGGCGTAATGGATTTCGGCGATACGGCTGCCGACGTCGGTGGCTTGACCCTTAACCGTCACCGCGCCGTCCACAACATCCGCCGAGAGTTCACGGACCACAGGGGCTGTGTTGTCCACCACCACAGGCGCCGATATCCGCGACGACTCCATAGCCGAAGCCGGCGGGTTCGACGGTGAATCCGAGACTGTGACGCGCAACTCGTACGTCCCGTCGGCTACGCCGCGAGTGTCCCAGACATACATCGGCTGCTCCAGGTCCTCGGCGAGCGTTATCCACCGCTGTTCGCCCATCTCGCGGAACTTTATATGCAGGACGATGCGGTCGGCGTTGGGGTCCGTCGCCTCAACCTTGACAGTGCGAAAATGCAAAGGACCTTCGGCGCCTTGGTGTTGGTTCGGGGCGCCGGCCGACGCCTCCACCTCAACCGCGGAGACGTGCGGCGGAAGATTCGCGACCTGCCTTATGACTTCGACGCTCCGCACCGCCGGCGTCCGACCCGCCACCGGCTTGAGGGTAAGCCGATATTGCAGGAACCGACCGGAGGGACTTTCCACACGCAGGGGGCCGCCGGCAATCGGGCGCTCGTCGGACCAGTCGCTCCACGTCGCTTCGCCCGGCTCGGAGACATTCCCGCTGCGCGTCGAGACCGTCACGCCGGTTGCCGCGCGACCCGTCGTGCGGACCAGGACCGTGCCCCAGCGGGCAATCTGACCGGCGTCGAGAACGGCGCTGGTATATGTGCCCTGCTCGGCCGAGTCGGCCGAAAGCTCGCAGACCGACCCCTTATTGGCGGTCCCGAACACCACCCGGCCGTGCCCGGTCCGCATCATTGCGGTCACCTCGGCCGCGTCGGTGTCGGCTATCTGGGCGACCTCGTCGCCGTCGAGCGTAACACTGTAGATGACGCCGTCGCCACCGGTCGCCAGCAGCAGCCGATCGCCGTCACGAACCATCGCGTAGATGGAAACACCCCTGCGGAAGACCTCGCGGACAAGACCGTCACCGTCGATGTAGTAAACGGCGTTGCCCTCGCCGCCGGGCCTGGTGGGACCGGGCGCGGCGCGGACGGGCGCTTCACGTCGCGCCGGCGGAGCCGACGGCGGCCGGGGCTGGTCCTGCGCCGGCTGCGGAGCGGCCTGCTCGGACATCTCATCCGCCGCGCCTCCCCGGCGGTCCGCGGGCGCGGTGGTGGTGCGTTCGTCTTGCTCCGGCCGTTCCGCGGCCGTTGAATAATCCTCGGAAGTTTCTTCCCCATCGGTCTCCGGCGAGTCACTTTCCGGTGCGACCAACGGCACTTCCTCATCCTTCCCCGAGGTTTCCTCTTCCTCGCTGCCGCCCTCGGCCGGAGCGTCGGCCGCGCCCGGCTCGTCGTCTGTCGGTTCCGGCTCCACTGGCACCGCCCCGGGCGGAGTCTGCTCGGTCGGCTCGGCGGACCGCCCGACTTCCCGGTCGCCGGGGGACGAACGGTCGCCCGCGGCGCGGGAGACGTCCGAAGTCGCGGCGTAAACACCGCCGTTGGAATCGACGATGATCTCGGATATTTCGGCTTCGTCGGCGTCCAGCAGTACGCGACTGGTCCTTTCCGCCATGTTTATCTCGACCACAAGTCCGTTCTTGTCCGTACCGACGACAAGACGACCGCCGCGACGAGCCAGACAGAGGATATTCTCGGCCAGGTCGCCGGCTTCATAGAGCACCGTCGCCTCGAAGTCCTCATCGAGCGAATAGACCTTTCCCTCCGGACCGGTCGCTAGGTAAACGCGTCCGGCATCGGAAGCCAGAATGTCCCAGACGTACTTCACGCCTTCGTGGGACCAGAGCTGTTCGACTTCACCGGACGTATCGATGCGGTAAAGACCCGCTTCGTCACCGCCGGTGCCCGCCAGCAGCCCGTCGCCGGTCGCCACCAAAGCGGTAATCATCGCGCCGGGCAGCTCGGCGAAGACGTCGGCCTTACCGTCGGAGAGCTTGTATATGACGCTCTCGGTGCCCGATGCGGCATAGGTGACGCCCTGCCGCACAGCCACCGCCGAAACCACATCCGGGGCGGAATCCGCACCCAGCAGCACTTCCAGACGCCGCGACAGTCGAATTTCCCCAAGCGACGTCACCACGGTGGCGTCCTGCTCGCCCTCGGCGAAGTCCGCCTCGGTGGCATGTTCCCAGGTCTCCGGAGCGACGGCCGTCGCCATCGACGTCAAAAACACCACCACGAGGCATGCATACTTATGCTTCACTTTGCGGCTCCTTCCCGGCTGTGCAGCAGAGTTTCACCCGGTCGCTTGCGGACGGTAAATTCCGCAATCGCCGAGCCACGGAGAACATAGTCGGTCTGAATCTTGCGGACCTTCGCGCTGGCGAAGCCGTGTGTTTGAAGCTTTTCGGCATGGGCGACGATGTCGGCCCGGCTGGACGGCAGGTCCGGCAGCTCCTGTTTTCGCAGGGCTACTCCGCCTTTCGCCACAGGCAGACGGAGGTACAAATAGTCTCCCGGAAGCTCCACCACCCGATTCAGCGCGGCGTAAAGCTCCTCGACTGTTTCGGGGTCGAACCTATGGGGCATCTCCTGCTGCAGGGACTCGGTAGCCACCACGTTGTCGCACGCCGTCAACTGGTGCGCGCCTTCCGGAAGGTCCTCGGGCAGCTCGATACTCACCGGCAGAGACATCCGCTCTTCTCTGAACGGTCGGATTACTACCGAACCCGTAACGGTGTCGCCCGGACGGTAGGTTCGACTGTCGAGCTGCAGTTCCAGTATTTGCGCGCCGCTGTCCACCGGCGATACCGTCATGTCCACCTCCAGCGACTCCAGCTCAGGCGGCTCCCCGAACGGGTTGTGCTGAAGGGCATACAGAGGTCGGGTCAGGTCACTGGCGGCCTTGGAGAATGTCCAGCCGCGGACCGCGTTGGTCACGCGATAGGTCCCCAACTCGGCGTAGTCGGCGGAGACCGTGTAGCGGGTCGTGTGATGCACGGGCGCATCGTGCCACCCCAGCGCCGACTCGTAAACCAGCGCGCCGGCGAGCAGACCGGTCAGGTCACGGTGCCGGCATATGCGATAGTTATAGGTCTGTTCACGACCGGTACCGTCCCAGCGAACGCGCACGGTCATAGGGATCATGCCGGGCTTGCGTCCGATTTCGGCCAGGACGGCCGATGATTCGTCCCTGGTCAACGAACCCGTGACGCCTCGCGGAGCGGCCAGCTTGAAGCTTCGCAGGATGTGGGGAACCACCGTGTGTATCGAGCCGGGTCCTACCGGCAGTTCCGCCTCGCCGGAGGCGAACATCGAATGACCGAAAGCCAGCACCCTATCTTCGGTCACATCGGTAACCGTCCCGGAAGCGAACCATTCCAGGTCGCCCTCGATGACCGGTATCACCAGCACCGAGCCGGACTCCAGGTCTATCTGTGCGGATTCGCCTTCGTCGGCCGAACCTCCGCCGCCGACCTGCACGGGCATGATATTGGCGGCCGAGAGGTTCTCGCGTAGCGAACGAAGCCCGGCGCGGCTTATCCCCGGGACCGCCAGCGGCGTCGCCAGCGGTTGGAGTTGCGGGTGCGATTCATCGCCGGCCGGTGCGTCCTCGTCCATACGTGCCGCTATCAGGTTGGTGAAATCCCGTCTATTCGGGTCCAGAACGGTCGCGAGGAACTCCTTCCGGGCGGCGCGGGTTTCCCCGGCGGCGCGCGGTTCGCCGTCGGCGCCCTGCCGGGCGCTTTCGGCGACGGCAAGCATCTGCGTAATCGGCTGGATGCCGCAGATAGGGTCTTTCTGCCCGGACCAGCCCATCGCCACCGCGCCGATGAGTTTTTCTTTTCCGTCCGAAGGGTCGCGAACGTACACCGGCGAGCCGCTCATGCCGGCGATGATCCCGCTGTGCTCAAGCCCGCGTCCGGAAAGCCGGGCCAGTATCACGTCCTGATGGGCCGTGTAGTTGTCGATGACCGAGAGTATTTCCACGTCGAAGCGTTCGATCTCGGTATCCTCGAACACACTAAGACCGTAGCCGGTCATGCCCCTTTTGAGCTGCGAGTGGTGCAGGTAGCGGTCGGAATGCTCGACGAGTTTCTCGGCCTTTGCCAGGGCGGTGTCGGAAATGGTTTCGCCTTCCTCGCCGACTGCGATCGAGGCCGATATCGCCAACATCGCCGCCAGAAACACCCAGTGCCATAGTCGCTGCATTGTGTCGTTACTCCCGCATAAAAACGCCGCGTGCCCATGCTAGATGCCGCCGGATTGCGCCACAAGCAAAATCGCCGCCGGAGAGATTGGGGGTGAGATTGACAGGTGGCACGGAGCACTTATAT
>JBKHJB010000099.1:0-8214 GCA_046538345.1 Phycisphaerae bacterium | reverse complement strand
TCTCGCCTTCGGCAATCGTATCGTTCTCCGCAGGTGTCGTGATGGACACGGTCGGAGCCACGCCGTCCGGGCCTGTGTAAAGCTCTATGCCCACACCGCCGCCGGTATAGCTCTTGTCGGTGGAGTTGTTCCAGTGTTCGTGAACGCCCAGACTGCTCGACACAGGCGAACCATCGCCTTCGGGGTCGTACGTCGTGCCGGAAGGCGGGTTGTTCGCCAAAGCGGCCTCATGCAGGTAACCGTCGGCGTGACTTTGAAGGTCGCCGTCCTCGGCAAGCAGAAAATCCAGCGCCACAGAATCCAGCGCGACGGGGTCCTGCGAGAGGAACAAGCTGCTGGGCCAATGGTCGTTGAACGGCTCCATCTGCCACTTCTGGGGGATGGAATTGTCACCGCCGCTCCAGAAGCCGCCGTAAAGCCCATCCAGCATGTACAGGATAGTCTTTCCGCCGATTTGCTCGTGAGCCATCAGGTCGGTCAGCGGACTGTAATGGTCCGGAGAGCTTTGATAGACCGCCAGGTCGTTGTGCAGGTGCGACGGCGACCGGCACAGGGAGCCGAAGTGGTTCTTGGCCATCCCGGTCACACCGGCCATTTCGTGCTTCTTCAGGATGGACAGGTTGACCATATACTCGGCGTCCACGACGGACTGCGGAAGGTTGTCGGTATAGCCGGCCGCGTCGCCTCCCGAATAGACGATCTCCGATTCGGGGTCGGTAGATTCCGTTATGGTAACCCGCCCGTCGCCGCCGCCTCCGCCGTTGTACCAGTCGGTATCGGCATAGACGACGTTCGGGAAGTCGGGCGAGACGTAGTTATATATCTTATCCGCTATGTATCGCCCGCTGTCGAAGATTGTGATGTCGCTCTGGGCGACGCCGGCGTGGTTGACCAGTTGGTCCAGAAGCGTGTACACGACTTCCGGCGTCTGGTCGGCATCGTTGTCGGCGTCGTCGTGGGAACGCGATGTATTGAAGTTGGCTTTGATGGCAATCTTCTCGCCGGGCGTGTAGCCGACGTAGCCCTTGCCGGTCTTTATGTTCTGATAGCGGAACAGCGCGTCCCAGGCGGCGGCATCGGTGCTTCTCCCGGTGAGCCAGCCGAGGGCATTGGACATCATCGCATCCACGACGCTCTGGTCGGTGTTCCCGTCCCACCAGTAGCCTGTGCCGTCCCACGAGGTGGCCGACGGATCGTGCGCCCAGGAGACCCGGCCGGGGTAGATGCCCTGCGGGTCGCCAATGGGGTCGTTGACTCCCTCGCTGACGTTCATGGCGCCGGCTTCTTCGGTGCCGGCGAGCGAGGTCTCAAGGTCCTGTTCGGTCAACCCGTCAACTTCGGCGTCGGTCTGGGCGAGGGTAACATACTGGTTCCTGTATGCGCTTCCCTCACCGGAGATTACTTCGCTGGTGAGCACGTCTTCGGCTGTGGCGTCGGAAACGGCATTGTCCGACACTACCGCTCCGAGTTGCGGTGCGAACGCGTCGGCCGAGAGGAGCAGCCGCTGCTCCAGCGGCTCGAAGGAGGGTTTGCGTTCGGTCGCGGGCAGTTGGTCCGGACCGGTGACGACATACGGATTCCCCCCATCCCCCGTCCGTTTGGACGGTCGCATCGACATCAGGTGACCTCCTTGGGTCTGTCAGGCCTGCGGCGGTTGCCGCCGGAAAAACCGGGCCGCTTCGCCAGGTGAAGTTCGGCGGGCACAAAAAGCCCTCCAGTTTCGCAGCTATTCTACCAGAAATGCGCTGTGTGAGGGGTGGAGAAAACCAGTATTGGGCAACCGTCGGCCGGATGTCTGCGTCACGGATCCGCCGGAAACCGGACAGAGGGACGGGCCGGCGAGTCGCCGACGCTTCCGGCCGAAATCCGCCGGTCCTGCTCGTCGTAGAACTCACGGCGAAACTCGCGCAGGTCCGGGGCGTGCGGCACCACGTCGCAGGTTTCCATGTACCAGGTGAGCATCCGTTCTTTCAGCCGAGCGAGCGTATCGGCCAGCGACGGGTCGTCTATACGATTATGCAGCTCCCGCGGGTCCTCACGCAGGTCATACAGCTCGTCGGTCTCATAGTGGCGCCGCACGTATTTGAAGTCGCGCGTGCGGCACATGGCTGCTTTGGTGTGTTCCGGGCCTTCGCTCTGCTGGAGGTTAACTCGCGGCCAATACAGGCCTTCCGGGTCGTCGCTCGATGCGCTGTCAAGCTCCATGCAATGGGTCTCGCCGTGCAGCCGACCCCCTTCGCAGAAGACCGCGTCGCGGTGCTCGTCGCTGTCTCCGGCGAGCACCGACCGCAGCGACCCGCCAAAGTGCGTCCAGTCCGGCCGAAGGTCCGCAAAGTCCATCACCGTCGCGGTCATGTCTATCAGCTCGACCATGGCATTGGAGACGCGCGGCTGGACGTCGGCATCGGCGTGCGGCTTGACAATCAGCGGCACGCGGGACAGGCAGTCCTCGAAGGTGTTCTGGGTCTTCTCCACCAGCGAGTAATCGCCGGTGAAGTCGCCGTGGTCGGCGAAGAAGAAGGCGGCCGTTTCGTCGTAAATTCCCGCGTCGCGCAGTGCCTCCAGCAGGACGCGCCACTGGTCGTCCACGCGAGCGCACATACCGTAATAGGTCGCGCGCAACTCCGCCCAGCGGTCTTCCGTCCAGGAGTGCATCCGCTGGCGCTCGCGGATACCCTTCAGCAAGCTGGGCTTTTTCTCCCAGTCCGGCTCGGGCGTGCGCGGCGGCAGCTTGGAGCGGTCGATGGCGCTGTAGTACGGCTCTTCCACGCAATAAGGCGGATGCGGGAAGCCGATGGGCACGTAAATGCACAGCGGCTTGTCCTTGGGTGCGTTGCGGATGAACTCCGCGGCCGCCAAGACGTGGCACCAGTCGCCGTCCATATAGACGTCCTCGTCGGCATCCTTTTCCAGCTTGCCGCGATAGAAGCTGTAGTAGTTGTCGCCTTCGGGGTCGCCCCGCCAGGATTTGTCGCCGTGGCTGTCGCGCTTACGCGGGCTGATACGGGCCTTCATGTCCGCGCAATCCTCCCAGCCGTTCTGACCGGGGATGAGGTCGTTCTTGCCCGCCCAGAAAACGAAATAGCCGCTGTCCTTAAGGGCTTTGAGCAGAACCGGCTCGTGCTCACGAAGCATGTGGTACATCGTGCGATGCCCGGCCGTGTGGGGGTACCAACCGGTCATGAAGCTGCACCTGCTGGGCGTGCATACGGGGTTCTGGCAGAACGCGCTGCTGAATGATACGGCGTCCGTTCTCACGGATTCGTCCAGGTTGGGCGTGACGGCGGCCGCGTTTCCCACGTGTCCGAGCACGTCGCCGCGGTACTGGTCCGGGTTGAAAAGCAATATGTGTGGGCGGTTACTCATAGCGATACTTTCCTGGCCTCCAGCATGTGACACTTCCGACCGAAGCGGGGCAGACAAGCGAACTTTGAGTATAGCGCCGGCTTTGACTGGTTGCAACACACCCCCGCAACCCGTAGATTCCGCTACTGCATAAGGATTGGTGAACCTGATGGATACGGTACGATTCGGAATTGTGGGACTAGGCGCCATCGGCTGGTCGCACGCCGAGCATATCGCCGCCGACGACGATTCAATGGAGTTGGGCGCCGTCTGTTCGGAGGACCCCGCCGACGCGGCCCGGGCGGCCGACGATTATGACGTGCCCTACTTCTCGCGCGTCGAGAAGATGTACGACTCGGGGACCATCGACGCGGTCATCGTAGCCACGCCGCACTACTGGCATCCGGTGCATACCATCGCGGCCGCCCGTCGCGGCCTGCACGTTCTCTGCGAGAAACCCCTGGCGGCGGCGGTAGGTCCGGCCCGGGCGATGGTGGAAGAGTGTGACCGCCGCGGCGTTATGCTCGGCGCGATGTTCCAGCACCGAACGCGAGCGGTCATGCGCAAAATGAAACAGATGATCGCCGACGGCAAGTTGGGCCGGCTGTTCCGTGTCTCGCTGACGTGCTCCAATTGGCTGCGGACCCGAGCTTACTACGACAACAAGCCCTGGCGCGGAACATGGGACGGCGAGGGCGGCGGCGTGCTCATCAACCAGGCGCCGCACCATCTGGACCTGCTGACGTGGATGGCCGGACTGCCGCGGCAGGTTTTCGCCTACGCGCCGACTCGTTTGCACGACATAGAGGCCGAGGACACCGCCACCGCCGTTATGGACTACGGTAACGGAATGGTCGGCACGCTCTACGCCACCACCGCCGAGGCGCCGGGCTACGAGGAGCTTATCGTCGTCGGCGACAAAGGCACGCTTATCGCAGAAGGCCAGCGGCTCATGCTCGGCCGACCCGCCCGGCAGGTCTCGGAGCACGCCGCAAAAGCCGAAGGCACGTTCGAAGACCTTGGCGGCACGTGGGAAAACGTCGAGGTTCCGCCCGATAAAGGCGGCGAGCATATAGAGGTCATCCGCCGCTTCGCCGGCGCCATACTCCGCGGCGAGCCGATGGTCGCAACCGGCCGGGAGGCACTTGCCGAATTGGAGCTGTCCAACGCCTTATACCTGTCCGCCTTCCGAAACCGCCCTGTTGACCTGCCGGTAAGCGCCGCTGCTGTGGACCGCCTGCTGGCCGGGCTTGAGCGAAACCGATCCGACGGTTCCGGCGGCGGACTCCGCAGAAAGACCCGACGTGCTTTGAACCGACTGCTCAAGTAGGCGAATTTCGTCCGCCGGATCCGGATACTTCCACCGCACAACAAGGGACCGCCATGACAAGCGAAACCGGCATACACCCAAAGGCCGCCAAGCTCTACCTGTTGGATGTCCAGACACGCATGCCGCTGAAGTTCGGCTCCGAAACCCTGACAGCCGTTACATGCGCGCGCGTGCGGATGACGGTCTCCGACTCCGCGGGCAATACCGCCGAGGGCTGGGGCGAGACACCGCTGAGCGTGCAATGGGTCTGGCCGAGCAAGCTTACATACTCCGAGCGGCACGACGCGCTGGTGGATTTCTGCAAGCTGCTGGCGGAGGCGTGGGTGGACTTCGGCGTCAGCGGACACCCCGTGGAAGTGGGGCAAGACTTTATCGCCGGTCCGCTCGCGAAATTGCTGAAAAGCTTCAACGCCGCCCGCGCGGAAGAAAACCTCGAGCCGATGCCCTACCTGGCCGCTCTGGTGTGCTGCTCGCCGTTCGATATCGCCCTGCACGACGCCTACGGCAAGCTGCGCGGAATGGACGTTTACGGAACGTACAACGACAATTACATGTCGCGCGACCTGTCGGCGTTTCTAAGGCCCGCGCCGCATACCGACGTGGACTTCATCGGACGATATCCCGACGAGTTCCTCACGTTCCCCCGCCCGCGGTCGCTGGCGGCGTGGCACCTGGTCGGCGGGAAAGACCCCATCGACGAATCGGACCTCACCGGCGACGAGCCGGACGACGGATACCCGGTGACGCTAGCCGACTGGATCGGCCGCGACGGGCTGAAATGCCTGAAGGTCAAGCTCCGCGGAAACGACGCCGACTGGGACTACGATCGGCTCGTCCGCGTCGGGAAGGTCGGACTGAAACACGGCGTGGAAGCGCTGTCGTCCGACTTCAACTGCACGGTCCGCGAGCCGCAGTATGTAAACGACGTGCTCGACCGCCTGAAAGCCGAGCACGAGGACATCTGGCGGATGATTCTTTACGTTGAGCAGCCCTTCCCCTACGACCTGGAAGCCAACCCCATCGACGTGCGGTCGGTTGCCGAGCGCAAGCCGCTGTTCATGGACGAAAGCGCCCACGACTGGCGACTGGTGAAGCTCGGCCGGGAGCTGGGCTGGACCGGCGTGGCGCTGAAGACCTGCAAGACACAGACCGGCGCTCTGCTGTCGCTGTGCTGGGCAAAGGCGCACGGAATGTCGCTGATGGTGCAGGACCTCACCAACCCCATGCTGGCGCAGATTCCGCACGTGCTGCTGGCGGCCCATGCCGGGACCATCAAGGGCGTCGAGACAAACGCCATGCAGTTCTACCCGGACGCCTCCGCACCGGAGGCGATAGTCCACCCCGGGCTGTACACGCGCAACGACGGACAGGTCACGCTGGATACCGTCGGCGGGGCGGGCTTCGGCTACCGCCTGGACAAAATCGACCGCTCCCTGCCCGAACCGGTGGTGAGCTTCTAGAGTACTCTGACCTTGCCGTTTTTCCTCAGTGCTTCCCACTGCTCGGCAGAGAGTGGTCCGACGGCGGGATAGTCGGCCGCGTCGTGCAGCTCAGGCACTTCCACGGGTGAAGGTCTTTCGCGGTCAATGCGAAGCATCAGCTCCAGTGTATCGCAGTCGAAATCGGCCTGGACGTTCGCGTCTTCACCGTTGATGTCCCAGCCGAGGTACTCCCGCCAGGCGGCGAGGTCCAGCGGTCCACCATCGCCCTCGTCCAGAACGCACAGCGTCGGCCGCCGGCCGGCAGATGCGAAGAGGTTGCCGTCGGAGAAATTGTCGGCCGATCGCGCAAAAAGTGCTTGTTTGCCGCCGTCGGCGAAGAGGTTGTTCAGTAGTTTATTCCGCCGGCACAGCCCTGTTCGCCCGCCGGCTACGCGTTTGCCCTGCTGAAGGTGGAAGCTCGCGGCGTAGTTGTCGCGGACGCGGCCCAGCAGGTTGTGCGCCACGACGATGTTCTCGCCGCTGTCGGCGTCGAAGCCCACTCCCCCGTGCATCACGTGTTCGGGTGGAACGGGCCGTGGATCATCGTTGCGGACGTCCCAAATGATGTTGCCGTCCACCAGGTTCAAATCGCGCGTGCACTCTATGTAGCACGCGCCCAGCAGCGTAAGCACGTCGGCGAAGACGTTCCGCGTGATGCGGCAGTTGCGGTTGCCCACGTCCAGCCACAATGCGGACGCATGGTGCATGTGCCGGAAAATGTTGCGGCGGATGAGCACGTCGGTGGCGTGGTGAAACTTCAGTCCGGCGGATTCCAGTATGCGCTCGATGTTCCGCCCGCCGATATGCTCGACGACGTTGTCCTCTATCAGCGAGCCGTCCACGTCGCAGACGCCCGCGATGCCGCAGACACCGCAATCGTGGATGTGATTACGCCGGAGGATGTGCCCTCCGCACGGGTCAACCGGCGCGGCGTGCCAGTGGACTCGGCCGATGTCGATTCCGCAGGCATTGGCGTCGCGGATTGTGCAGTCCTCGACGATCCAGTGGTGTCCGCGGGCGGTGGAGACGGTCGCTCGTTGCGGCACGGGCACGCCGTCGGCCGCATGTTCAAATGTAAGCCCGCTGACGCGGATATAGCCGACGTTCTCCGCCGACGGCGCAAAACACTGCTCGCGAACTGAGACTTCCAGCACGGCGCTGTCGGCATCGGCGTCGCCCGGTAGGCGGAAGTGCAGCCGCAGACCCGGCTCCTCCACCCAGAACGCGCCGTCGGTTCGAGCCAGCTCGTGGTATCGGAACACCTGTTTCAGCGGCTCACCGTCGGCGAAGACCATGCCCCGGCGAAGCTGGAGACGGTGGGTCTCGTCGCGCCGCCAGTCCCAGCCGTAGTTGGTGTAGGCGGCCGGCATGTTGACCATCGCAAAGGGGTTGTATCCGCCGAACCAGTCGCCGGGAAGCTCGCCGGTCCATATGGTCGCTCCTTCGGGCAGGTTGCCGATGCGCCATCCGGTGCTGGGCGAGAACGGACCGGTCCAAACCTCCGACGCTTTTATGATCGGCCTTTCGCCGTCGGCGGCTTCGTAGGCGATCATCGCCTCGGCGCCCTCGCCGCCACGCGCCGGTCGCACGCACTCGCGGTAAACGCCGTCGTGGACGACCACCTTCTCGGTCGGAGCCGCTCTTTCCGCGGCCGCCGATATGCTCGCCAGCGGACGCTCGACCGTTCCGTCGTTGTCGTCGGAGGCGGACGGATGCTCGGCCGCGACGTGATAGACCCTGGAATACTCGGTTGCGTCGTCCCAGAACGAAAAATCGCCACCGTCCGGCAGCTTTACTGCCTCGCCGCTCATGCGGAAAAACTCCTTAATGCCCCGCCAAAAAACCGGCATGATAACAGACCGCTTCTGACAAGCAAATGACGCGCTGCGTGCGGAGCATTTGTGCGGACTTCGGGGCACGCTATCACCAGCACCCACCGCAGCGAACGCTATAGCCGGTCACTCCCTGCCGAAACGTCGGCGTTCCGACAGCAGCATTACGTCGCGAAGCCCCTGTTCGCTGGTTGCCTCCAGCCAGCGCCGCTCGAAGTCCTTTTCC
>JBKHJB010000098.1:0-8519 GCA_046538345.1 Phycisphaerae bacterium | reverse complement strand
TAAGTCACATTAACACAAGAAGTTACGTCGCGCCACCAAAAAATGTCGCACACGGTCAGCTCAGCCCTTGATGACTCCCAACGGACGGAGGCGGGCGACCTTGCGGCTCAGCCCCGCCGCCTCCACGCAGGCGACCACCTCGTCCACGTCCTTGTAGGCGTCGGGCTGCTCCTCGGCCAGTCCGGACCGCCCCCGCGCACGGGCGTAGATGCCACGGGACTCAAGCTCTTTGTCTATCTGCCTGCCTTTGGCTTTGCGGACCGCTTCTCCTCTCGACATCGCCCTTCCTGCTCCGTGGCAGGTGCTGCCAAAAGTTTCCCGCATAGCCGTTTCCGTCCCCAGCAGGACATAGCTGGCGGTGCCCATGTCGCCGGGGATGAGTACGGGCTGGCCCCACTGTCGGTAGCGGTCGGGAAGCTCCGGATGCCCAGGCCCGAACGCCCGCGTCGCGCCCTTGCGGTGCACGCACAGCCGGCGGTCCTTACCGTCAACCGTGTGCGTCTCGATTTTCGCGACGTTGTGGGCCACGTCGTACACCTGCCGCAGCCCCAGGGACTCATCCGAGCCGCCGAAGAACCGCCGCAGCGTCTTGCGCAGCTCGGCGGCGAGCAACTGGCGGTTGCACCAGGCGAAATTGGCGGCCGCCCTCATCGCAGCCAGGTACTTTCGACCTTCCGGGCTGTCCACCGGAGCGCAGACCAGTTGGCGGTCGGGCAGACTGATCCCGTACTGCTGCGTCGCCGAGTGAAGCTGCTTGATGGCGTCGGAGCAGACCTGGTGTCCCAGCCCGCGCGAGCCGCTGTGGAGCATGAACGTCAGCAGCCCTTCCCGCAAACCGAGCGCGTCGGCGGCTTGGGCGTCGTACACCTGCTCGACGACCTGCACTTCGCCGAAGTGATTGCCCGAGCCGAGCGTGCCGCACTGGTCGCTGCCCCGCCCCAACGCGCGTTTGGACACGGCGGCCGGGTCGGCTCCGTCCAGACACCCGCCGGATTCGGTTGCGGAGAGGTCGTCTTCGGTCGCCAGTCCTTTCGAAAGCAGATACTTCGCGCCGTCGGCGAGGAGATTCTTCAGCTCGCCCTTGTTGAATTCGTACGGACCGCCTACGCCCACGCCGGAGGGGATGTCGCGAAATAGCTGGTCTGTCAGCTTGCCTATGCGATCGCCGACGTCGTCGGCGGACAGGTCGCTCCGCAGCAGCCGCACGCCGCAGTTGATGTCGTAGCCCACGCCGCCGGGGGAGACCACGCCACCGGAATCGACGTCCATGGCTGCGACGCCGCCGATGGGAAAACCGTATCCCCAGTGGATATCCGGCATTGCCATTGAAGCGCCGACGATGCCCGGCAGCGTCGCGACGTTGACAACCTGCTTAGGCCCGCCGCCGGCGATGACGGCGTCTACCATCCGGTCGGTACAGTAGATAATGCCATCGACGCGCATGTCGCCGCGGAACGACCTGGCAATGCGCCGGCGGTTGGCGTCTATCCGCTCGAGATGTCCCTCGAAATCCTTGCCCATGTGTTCGCCTCCGGTCGGAACTTATCATACGTCCAGTATCACGCGACCGTGCCAGCCGTCCTGATCCCGGGCTATCCTGATGTCATGGTACGTAGCGGCTTTGACTTCCGTGGCGTATTCGTGGCGTTGCGACTCGAACGGCTCGCCGAGAAGCTCCGCGTGCGCCGCTGTCTCGCTCGCCGAGCGGACACGGACCCGGGCGACAAGAAAACGGTCCGCTTCC
Organism: Phycisphaerae bacterium; assembly: GCA_046538345.1. GTDB lineage: Bacteria > Planctomycetota > Phycisphaerae > SM23-33 > SM23-33 > PUND01. The sequence goes on along the minus strand of JBKHJB010000098.1, from coordinate 6,775 downwards.
AGAACGGCCGACAGTTCGTTGAGAAAGTCCACCACCAGTGATTCCGTGTCGTCGCTGATGATACTCAGCTCGCGGGTCTCGCTTGTGCGTACCTGCCGGCGCGGTGCGACCATATCGGCGAGTCCCTCGCCCAGCGCTTCCAGAAGCTCGGCGAAGGTATCGGCCCGGGCGTCAAGCCCGACGTCGGCTGTGTGCTCGAATGTCCCACACTCTTTGGCCATAAGGGTCCTCGCTGATTATATAACACGCACCAAACGGCTTTACAGCCGGCGATAAGTGGCGAAAAGGGCTTTGCTTTCGTTGCCCGCATCCACTACGGTTCGCCAGTTGTACTCCCCCCGAGCTTCGCCATGAACAAGACCTTGGAAATCCTGCTGCTGATTGCCCTGCCCCTGGTTTGGGGTTTGCTCGTCGAGTGGGTCTTCGAACAGCTGAGACGCCGTCGGACCAACGCCGCCGGCAGGGATCATACTACCAGAGATGATGGGACTGGATGACATACAGGCGTACCTTCACGGCCCGGGTTTGTTGGCCGCCCTGGCCGGCTTCGGACTGATTATCGGCATATTGACCGGGATGTTCGGCGTCGGCGGCGGGTTCATGGTCGTTCCGATGCTGAAACTGCTCTTCGGCATCGACTATCAACTGGCCGTCGGTTCCAGCTTGTGCTTCACCATCGGCGCGAGCGCGTCCGGAGCGGCCCGGCATATGCGTCTGAAAAACTTCGAGCCGCGCAGCATGAGCATACTGGCAGTCTCAAGTATCTTTGGTGCATTGCTCGGTGGCACGCTCAACGACACGCTCAAGAATCACGTCGATGCTGAAATATATACCCAGAGCATGCACGGACTGTTCGTGGTGATGCTGCTGGCGACGGCTTATGTGACGTTCTCCGGGGCTGGCAAGGAAACGCATCAGCGTTCGCTGCTGCAGACCATAGTACTCGGGCCGCGAATCAACCTCCCCAGGGCGAAGCTGGCGGGCGTCTCACTGCCCGGTCTGGTGACGGTGGGCGTTTTCATCGGCATGATGACCGGGATGATGGGCATCGGCGGCGGCGTGCTCTACGTACCGTTGCTGATACTGGTGGTGGGTCTCGGCCCCCACCAGGCGGTGGGGACGTCGCTGGGCGTTGTGGTATTCGGCTCCATCGCCGGAACCGTCAAATACGCCATGATAGACCAGGTGAGCTTGATTGTGGCGATTGCGCTGCTGGTCGGAAGCACGGTGGGCATACAGATAGGCGCGCACATCTGCAGGAAGATGGCCGGCACGCGGCTGAGACAAAGCTTCGCCGGGATGGTCTTCCTGCTGGCGGTCTTTATCGCCGCGGACTTCGTCCGCAATCTGCTGACAGACTGACGCGACGGTCCTCAGCCCCGCTCCATGCCGATACCGAACATCCGCTCCAGGTCGTGCTCGCTATACTGGCGGAAGGCGATCATGGTGTTGGTGTCGGTAATCCCGTCCACGGCGATCATGTCTTCCGTAACCAGCTTGGCGAGCTGCTCGTTCTTCCGCACGCGGGCGACGGCAATAAGGTCGTAGTCCCCCGCCACGCTGTAAACCTCGGCCACGCCGTCGATACTCAGGATGTCCTGGGCGGCGGAGGCGATTTTGTTTCGCTCTGCCTTGATGTGAATGAACGCGGTAACCATATCGTCTATCTCCTTGTACAAAGAGCCGGTTCCGGTGCCCTCCTGGACCGCAGCCGACCATCTTCTACGCCATCGCCAAGCCGTTTTCCAGCCCCCGCCCGCTGCGTGCGCCTTGAGCGGGCGCCTCTCGAAGCGCACAATGCCATTCATGCCGAGACGTAAGGGAAAATCCAAATACCGCATCCGCGACGTCAGCAAGCTCTACGAGGAAGGCAGAGACGTCGAGGACCTCGCCGCCGGCAAGAGCGGCATGGGTCGCCGCGGCGTAAAGCTGCGCGAGGACCGCTTCGCCCTGTCCGACGAGGAGATCGACGGTCTGCCCTGTGCCGAAGGCATGGTCACCGGTCTGTTTCGCGGCGGTGCGTCCGTGCGAGTGGATAGGCGAGAGCTGCTCTGCGGCATCGCCAAGACGTTCCGCGCTCCGGAGGGTTTCAGTCCTCTGGCGGTCGGCGACGACGTGACCGTCGCTCTGGCCACTCCCCTGGAGGAAATCGCCACAGAGGGAAACAAGGACCGTGCAGATGGTATGATCCTCTCGCGACAGGACCGGCGCAGCGCGCTGATTCGCCCGCGCCCCGTCGGCGGCCGGGTTACCGACCCCTATCGCGACGATCCCGTCAAGCAGGTCATCGCCGCGAACATGGACGTGCTGCTGATCGTCGCATCCACGCGGGAGCCGAAGGTGCGGCACACGACCATAGACCGTTTCCTCATTGTCGCCGAGCACGGCGAGATGAAGCCGGTGGTGGTCGTCAATAAAATCGACCTTCATAAACCCGAAGAGCGGCTCGTCGCCCAGCTCCACGAGCTGTCCATATCAACGGTATGTTGCTCCGCCGTCACCGGCGACGGGGTGGAGGAACTTCGCGAAATCCTCGCCGGCAAGCGCAGCGTACTTGCCGGACCGTCGGGCGTGGGAAAGAGTACGCTGATAAACGCCCTTATTCCCGAAGCCAACGCCGCGACCCGCTCGGTCCGCGCCAAGGACGAACGGGGCCGACACACTACAAGCTCGGCCGTGGTTTACGACCTGCCGGACGAGGGTCTCATAGTCGATACGCCGGGCGTTCGCGAGCTGGGCATCGACCTTCAAGTGCGCGACCTGCCCTGGTACTTCCCCGACATCGCCGAGCACGCGCTGAACTGCAGGTTCAACGACTGCACCCACACCATCGAGCCGCAGTGTGCGGTCAAAGAAGCCGTCGAAATGGGGCGCCTGCCGCAAAGGCGCTACGACAGCTACCTCCGCATACTCGAATCGCTCCAGGAGCAGTAACGCCTCCGCCGCGGATGACGCGTCCGGCCGCGCAGCGGTCGTTACACCAACGGCCGGAGCAGCTCGATCGCCCGGCGGACGTCCGCTACCTGCCTGTCGCCGGAAATCTCCCGCTCGATGGTGAGCGGACCAATATATCCCAGCCGTTTGAGCTTGGCGACGAAAGCCGTGAAATCCACCTTACCCTCACCCAGCGGCGTCTCGGTTCCCAGTGAGTCCGGGTCGGTGGGGTAGAGTCCGTCCTTGGCGTGCACGTCGCGCACGTAATCGCCGAGCACGTCGAGAGCATCGACGGGATTGGCCTTTCCGTAGAGAATCAGGTTGGCTGTGTCGAGATTGACTCCCAGGTTCCCGCAGCCGGCGCGGTGGATGGCCCGTAGCAGCGTCACCGGGGTTTCCTGCCCCGTCTCGAACCAGAAGCCAAGCCCCAGATCGTCACACCGCCGGGCCACTTCCGCAACGGCAGCCACCGTCGGCTCAAAGACCGGGTCGGCGGGGTCCTCCGGGATAAACCCCACGTGCGTGGTAATGGACGGCGCGCCGCAGCGAGCGGCGAAATCGGCCGCAGCCTTTAGCTCCTCGACCCTCTGCCGGCGGTACTGCTGCGGGACAAGTCCTATGGTCCGCGGACCTTCGGTGAAGTTCCACACCTTCGGGCCGCTGTAGCCCGCCCAGAACGTGCTGATGGTAATGCCGGACTCATCGGCGGCGGCACGGAGAGCATCCGCCGTCTCGTCCGTCCAGTCGCTCGGCTGCCACGACGACACCTGGCAACTGCGCAGCCCGAGGTCCGTCACCTTGGCAAGCTGCTCTTCGGGCGAGTCCGCCAGACGCACCAGCACGCCTATTTCCAGTTTGCTCATTCCGTCAATCGCTCCGGTGAAGTCCTGGCGTCACTCCCACGCCACGTCGCGGAGCTTAAGCTCCACACTGGTTTGGCCGCGGAAGTTGTTGATGACCGGCTCGGCGACGATGTCCACGCGGTTGACGCCCACCAGCAAATCGGCCAGGTCGCCCATGGAGAAGCCCACGGCCCGCATTGTCGCACCGTTCTGGGCGATTATCATCGACGCGGTGTTACCGTTCCGTCCTATGCGCTTCGGCGGGTTGACGACCTCACAGCCGCGGATAGCGACCACCGGCCGGGGGTTGCCCTCTCCGAACGGCGCCAGCCGCGACAGGTGCTCCACGGCGTGGTATTGCAGTGCTCTCAGTGGGGCTTCCACGTCGATTTGCAGAGTCGGTCGGAGCTGTTCGCTGGTAAGTGTATCGCCGGCGTATCGGCCGAAGGCGTCGGCGAAGGCGTCCAGCTTTTCCGGCCGGAGCTTGATACCGCCGGCCATCGCATGGCCGCCGAAGCCCTCCAGGTGTTCGGCGCAGACGGCCAGCGCGTCGCGCATGTGGAAGTCCGGAATACTCCTGGCCGAGCCGTGGGCGAGTTCTTCGCCGTCCAGCGAGACCAGCACCGTCGGCTTGGCGAAGCGATCCACCAGTCGCGACGCCACAATACCCACCACGCCGCCGTGCCAGTTGTCCGAGCCGAGGACGATCGCGCGGTGGTCGTCGTCGTCCAGACCGCGCGAGACCACCTGCTCGGCCGCCTGGGCGGTTATCTCCTGCTCCACTTTCTGGCGCTGGGTGTTCTGCTTGTTGAGGTAGTCGGCAATCTCGCGGCAGCGGTCCGGCTCGGCGCGGGTCAGCAGCTCCAGCGCCAGTCGGGCGTGTCCCATGCGTCCCGAAGCGTTCAGCCGCGGCGCCAGGCGGAAACCGACCGCGTAGGTATCCAGCCGGTCGCCGGCCAGACCGGCCGCATCTATCAGCGCCCGCAGACCGGGGTGTTCGGTCGCCTCCAACCCTCGCAGTCCGTGGGCCGCGAGTACGCGGTTCTCGTCGGTCAGCGGCACGACGTCCGCGACGGTCCCCAGACCCGCCAGGCAGGTGGCGTTCAGCAAAAATCGCCGCATCGGCTCGTCCACGCGCTTCTCGCCGCAGGCCTCCCGGGCGACCTGCCAGGCGAGCTTGAACGCCACTCCCGCGCCGGCGAGGTATTCACAAGGATATCCTCCGCCCGGCAGCGACGGATGCACGATCGCCGTCGCCGGCGGCAGCTCTGCTCCGGGGAGGTGGTGGTCTGTGACGATCACGTCCAGCCCGGCGGCCTGCGCCTCTTTCAGCGGACCTACGGCCGATATGCCGCAGTCCACCGTAATCAGCAGCTTCGCGCCATCGGCGGCGAGCTTGCGGACGGCGTCGGCGTTGACGCCGTAGCCCTCCTCCAGCCGATGGGGAACGTACCAGTGTGGCTCGGCGCCGAGCATGCGAAGGCATTCGTAGAGCACCGCCACGCCGGTCATGCCGTCCACGTCGTAATCGCCATAAAGGACAATACGCTCGCGGTCGTGAATGGCGCGGACGATGCGCCGGGCCGCCTCCACTGCCCCGGGAAGCAGGGACGGGTCGTGGAGGTCCGTCAACTTGGGGTCGAGAAACGCCTTCGCCGAATCGGCGTCGCTTACGCCGCGGTTCAGCAGCACCTGCGCCACCAGCGGGGCCGTGCCGGCCGCCCTGGCCAGACCTGCTGCCGCCTCCCGCGGGGGCGCTATCCGCCAGCGGTATGTTCCGGGCCTCCATGCTCGCGGCGCCATAACGTCGTGCTCCATCCTGATGAATTGGGGCTTCGGTAGTATAACACCACCGGCCGGTGACGTTAACTCTTCGTTGAGCATTGACGAGTGCCGATGCCGAAGGTAGTTTCGCTGCCGGATTTATTCGCCGAAACTTTCGCAGCTTTTCCAGCCAAGGGAGCGAACGTGGCCGCCAAGAGCGACAAGACACTGAAGTTGGCCGTTATCGGCCTGGGCATAGGGCGAAACCACCTCAAAGACTACCAGGGCTATGACCGCTCGGAAGTAGTAGCCGTCTGCGACAAAAACGCCGGCCGGCTGAAGGAGCGCGGCCAGGCCGCCGGAGTTCCCGCCGAGAGATGCTACAACGACTACAAAAAGCTGCTTCGCGACGCGAAGGAGCTAGGTCTGGACGCCGTCAGCGTCGCAGTGCCCAACGCACTGCACGCGCCGGTGACCGTCGCCGCCGCCAAGGCCGGTCTGCACGTGCTCTGCGAGAAGCCCATGGCCATGAACGCCCGAGAGGCGCGACGGATGATGCGTACGGCCGACGAAGCCGGCACAAAGCTGATGATAAACTTCTCGTTCCGCTTTACCGACCAGTCGCAGGCGCTGAAACGCCTGGCCGAGAGCGGCGCGGTGGGCGATATTTACTACGGTCGAACCGTCTGGCACCGTCGCCGCGGACTGCCCGGCTTCGGCGGGTGGTTCGGACAGAAGGAACTCGCCGGCGGCGGACCGATAATCGACCTCGGCGTGCATCGGCTGGATTTGGCGCTGTGGCTGATGGGCAACCCCAAGCCGGTCACCGTCAGCGCCTCGACCTACGGCGCCATCGGCCCGAAACTTGCTAAGAAGCAGCGGAAGAAATTCGACGTCGAAGACCTCGGCTGCGCGCTGGTGCGTTTCGACAACGACGCCACGCTTATCGTGGAGGCCTCATGGGCCGGGTTCTCCGAGAAGAAGGAAGACATGGTCACGCAGCTCTGGGGCACTACCGGCGGCATAATCCAGCGGAACCTCGCGGAGGGCTACACCTTCGAGGCGCTCGCCTACAGCGAAAAGGACGGCGCCCTGTGGGAAAGCCGCCTCCAGCAGCCGCTGGAGAAGTCCCCATCGGCGTACCGCGCGTTTGTGGACGCCGTGCTGGACGACACGCCCCTGCCCGCCCCGGCAGAGCACGGCCTGGGGGTGCAGCTCATACTTGACGCCATCTA
>JBKHJB010000097.1:0-8572 GCA_046538345.1 Phycisphaerae bacterium | reverse complement strand
CGGCCGAGGCGGGTCAGCCCGTCCGCTTCGTCGGTTTCCTCGTCGCTCAGCTCGTATTCCATGAGGTAGCGTTGCCGCTCTCGCCCGCCGCCGGGCAGGCGGAACAGCGCGATGGCTTCGGAGGTGGAGGTAACCTGCGGCGTCTGACGGTCGCTGCGAGAGACGTCAACGCGGACCACAGGCCGATATTCGCCGTTGTCGGAGACTATCTCCACGGTCGCGGTGCGGTAGATGGTCTGGAGTGTCCCTTCGAGGACCGCCCCTTTGGTAACCGCATCCTTGCGCCAGAACTCAGGCGCGTGGCGACCCAAAAGCGGCTCCGTGGTGATTATTCCCGCTCGGCGGTCCTGGCGGTCCAGCTCGAAGCGGTATTCCCGCAGGACGTCTTTGGCCGCGTCCCACATTGCCAGAAACTCCGGTTCGCCGGAGCGCATCTGCTCGGCCGAGACTATCGGCTCGGTGTGTTTCGCGCACCCGCCCGTCGGAACCAGGGCGAGAATCAGTGCGAAAGTGCACGCTGCAGAAATATTTGCCCGCATTGATTTGCCGAGGTGATTTGCCATATCGTAGTTTTCCTGCGGTTCAGCATCTGCCAACCGTACCAGTCCGCACGGCGGCCTGGCACCAATGCCCCACAGCCCCGGCCCACGCCTTCTGGCCGGGGCGCTTTTTTGCGCCGCCTCGGAGCCGGTGCAACAAATTTAACCCCACGGACAGCGGATGCAATGGCAAAGTCCCGTGTTTCCACTCGCTGCCGCTTACGGCAGGCCGCGAACACCAGTGAGAGGTTGAGCTTGCTTTCTCGTCTTAATCGTACGCCGTCACGGCGTTACAATGCCCTTGCTGCTGGAAGTTGTGATAACAAGCCGGAGCCGGGACCGATGTACATACTTGCGGGCATATTCAAAGGCAGAAAGCTGCGTTCGCCGCTTCGTGGGCACGCCCGCCCGATTACCGCCAGCGTCAAGAAGTCGCTGTTCGGTATGCTCGGGGAGAACCTTTCGCATCTGCGCGTGGCTGATCTGTATTGCGGTACCGGCACGCTGGGTCTCGAAGCGCTCAGCCGGGGCGCCGAGTGGTGCGGGTTCGCCGACCGCGACGGCAGCGCCATCCGCCGGCTCAAGGCCAACATCGCCGAGTGCGGAGCCCAGCAGCAGACCAGCGTCTGGCGGGGTGACGTGACTTCGCGCCTGCCCGACTGGCTTGTGGAAACCTCCCGGCCGATCGACCTGGCGTTCGTGGACCCGCCGTTTCCCGATACGCAGAGCTGGGACTGGCATCGCATCGGCGAGGTGCTTTTCTCGCCGCTGGCAGAGCGGCTCAGCACGCGGGGACTGGTAGTATTGCGGCTGCCCAAGAAGCTCTCGCCGCCGCAGCGGTTGGGAAAATTGAAGCTGGGTCGTACGCGAGCATACGGCAGCATGTCGGTCGCGCTATATACGCCGGCCGATGAGGAATGACATTTGGCCCGACCCGCGACAAAATCGGCAGCGATGTACGTGCTCAAGCGGCTCCGCTCGGCCGGCTTCGAGGCGTTGTTCGCCGGCGGCTCCGTACGCGACATGCTCCTGGGCCGAAAGAGCTACGATTACGACGTAGCCACAAACGCCACCCCCAAGGAGGTAGAGCGGCTGTTCCCCCACGTACTGCTGGTGGGCGCGCAGTTCGGCGTGGCGATGGTCATACACCAAGGCCGACGGGTCGAGGTGACCACGTTCCGCAGCGACGAGTCCTACAGTGACGGGCGCCGGCCCGATGCCGTCCGTTTTTCCGACGCCAAACAGGACGCCCTGCGGCGGGACTTCACCATTAACGGGATGTTCTATGACCCGATCGCCGATGAGGTCATCGACTACATCGGCGGGCGGGAGGACCTTAAGCGCGGGGTAATCCGCACCATCGGCAAACCCGACGACCGCTTCGACGAGGACTACCTGCGTATGATCCGGGCGGTGCGGTTCGCGGTGCGACTTGGTTTCAGCATAGAGCCGTCCACAGCCGAGGGGATCCGCAAGTACGCCGCGAACGTAAAATCCGTCAGCGGTGAGCGGATATTCGAGGAGCTGTGGCGGATGCTCGCTGAGCCGTCGGCCGCCGAGGCATTGCGGCGGATGGCCGAGTTGGGACTCGCCGGGCACGTCCTCGGTGAGCTGTTCGAAGCGGGCGCGTGGGAGCCGGCTGTCGAGCGCGTCGAATACGTGGCGTCTCGCCGGGACCCGATACTGACGCTGGCGGCGACCTTGGTGGACCTGCCGCCGCGGAATATCAACGCCGTAACACGCCGCTGGGGCGCGTCGAACGAACTGCGGAACGCGGTGCGATGGATGCACGAACACCTCCGCGACTGGCGCCGGGCGGAGGAAATGCCGCTGCGCGAGCTGAAACGGCTGATGGCGAGCGAGCATTTCGAGCGTCTGCGCCGCCTCTGGCGGTTCCAGGAGCGGCGCGAGACCGGGCGGGAATCTCTCAGCCGTCGCATCGCCGGGCGGGTAAAGTCCATCCCTGCCGACGCCGTTGCACCGCCGCCACTGATTACCGGCGCGGACCTGATGGAGATGGGCGTTGCCTCCGGCCCGGAGATGGGACGCATATTGCGGGAAATCTACGACGCCCAGCTCGACGAGAACATCGCCACGCGCGACGAGGCGATCGCGATGGCGCAAGAGCTGGCAGAGGCAATGGGCAAAAGGCAGTAGGCAACAGGCAGAAGCCGGAGCACGCTGCTTCTGAAAACTTTGTGGTCTTTGTGGGCTTCGTGGTCTTGGTGATTTCGTCGTAGGGCGGCTCAGCCGTTGAACCGTCTCAGCACCAGGCAGGCGTTGTGCCCGCCGAAGCCGAAGCTGTTGCTCATCACCACGTCCACCTTCTGCTGCCTTGGCGTATGCGGCACGAAGTCCAGGTCGCATTCCTCGTCCGGCTCGTCGAGATTGAGCGTCGGTGGCAGGATGCCTTCGGTGATTGTCTTGATGGCTGCTATCAGCTCCACGCCGCCGGAAGCGCCCAGCAGGTGTCCGTGGGCGCTCTTGGTTGAGGAGATAGCCAGTCCCTTTGCGGCGTGGTCGCCGAATATCTTCTTTACCGCGCGGACTTCGGCGATGTCGCCGAGTACGGTGCTGGTTCCGTGGGCGTTGATGTAGTCCACGTCCTCTGGTTTGATTTCGGCGTCGTCCAAAGCCCACTGCATCGCCTTGCAGGCGCCCACGCCGTCGGGCTGAGGCGCGGTTATGTGGTATCCGTCGCCGCTGGCGGCGTAGCCGATAAGCTCGGCGTATATCTCCGCGCCGCGTGCTTTGGCGTGCTCGTATTCTTCCAGAACAACCACGCCGCAACCCTCGGCGAGGATGAACCCGTCCCGGTCCTTGTCCCACGGACGAGATGCGCGGTGCGGTTCGTCGTTGCGGGTGGAAAGCCCTTTAAGCGAGCAGAAGCTCGCCAGTCCGATGGGGGTAAGCGCCGCTTCCGAGCCGCCGGTTATCATGATGTCCGCTTCGCCACGGACGACCATTCGCATCGCCTCGCCGATGGCGTTGGAAGCCGACGCGCACGCCGTCGCAATCGACGCGTTCGGCCCGTGCAGGCCCCAGAGGATGGAGATATTGCCCGACGCGGCGTTGCCCATGAGCTTGGGGACGGTAAACGGGCTGACGCGCTTGGGGCCTTTGGCGATCATGCGGTTGTGCTGGTCCTCAAGCTCCTGGAGTCCGCCGATGCCGCTGCCGACGAGCACGCCGGCGCGGTCGGGGTTCTCGGAGCCGAAGTCCAGCGCGCTGTCGCGCACCGCTTCGATCGCGCTGGTGACCGCGAACTGACTGAAGCGGTCCATGCGTTTGCTCTCGCGCGGGTCGAGCAAATCCGACGGTACGGACTCCCAGTTCTGCACCTCACCGCCGATCTGGCTGGTGAAGGGGTCGGGATCGAACCGCTGAATCCGCCTTACGCCGCTGACGCCGTCCAGCAGGGCCTTCCAGAACTCCTCGGCGTTGTGGCCGATCGGATTGACCGTACCAAGCCCTGTAACCACGACGCGGCGCGGCGAGAGGGACTTCCCGTTGCAACATCTGGCCATGAGGGTGGTCCCTATACTCGCTCAGACCTTGCTGGTGTGCTCTTTGATGTAATCCACGGCCTGTCCGACCGTCTGGATTTTCTCCGCCTCTTCGTCGGGTATGGACAGCTCGAACTCGTCTTCGAACTCCATGACCAGCTCAACGGTGTCCAGCGAGTCAGCGTTGAGGTCGTTGATGAACGACGTCTCGCGGGTGATCTCGCTTTTGTCCACACCCATTTGCTCTGCAACGATCTCGATGACTCTCTGTTCCACTTCGTCGGGCACCGGTTCGTCCTCCATGCCAAGGACCACTACTGGCGAAAATGCCCGCCGCTTATGCGGGCGGCGGTACTATAGCGTGACCCCCGTGGTCACGCAACACCATCGTCAGGGCCCGTAACGGGCCATGCAACAGTAATTATTTTCTCGCTACATGTGCATCCCGCCGTCCACGCTGACGACCTGCCCGGTGATGTACCGCGCCGCGTCGGACGCCAGAAACGCCACCACCTTCGCTATGTCAGTCGGCTCGCCGAATCGCTTCAGCGGAATCATCCCCAGCGCGGCGTCCTTGGCCTGCTGGGGCAGGGCGTCGGTCATCTCGGTCCGGATGAAGCCGGGCGCCACCGCGTTGCAGCGGACGTTCTTGGAGGCGAACTCTTTGGCGGTGCTCTTGGTCAGGCCAATAAGTCCCGCCTTGCTCGCCGAGTAATTCGCCTGCCCGCGATTGCCTTCCAGACCGGAGAAGCTCGCCATATTGATGATGCATCCGTTGCGATTGCGCATCATGTGTCGGCTGGCGGCGCGGGTGCCGATAAAAGCGCTGGTAAGGTTCACCTTCAGAACCGTCTCCCAGTCGGAGTCTTCCATCCGCATCAGCAGACCGTCGCGGGTGATGCCCGCGTTGTTGACCAGCACGTCCAGCCGCCCGAATTGCTCGGCCACCTCGTCTATTACAGAGGTAAAGCCCTCGCTGTCGGTGACGTCCATGGCCCGCGTCGCGAGCCGTTCGCCCGGTGAGTCCGGCGCCTCGGGAAGCTCGGCGAGCAAATCGTCGCGCAAGTCAACGGCCACCACGGTCATGCCGCCGGCGAGCAGTTCCCGGCAGATTTCACGCCCTATGCCGCGGGCGCCGCCGGTGACTATGGCTACGGGTCTGTCTTGTGCTTTCTCAGACATTTTGTACCTCGAACATAACGTCGCTATTCGGTTCGGGCCAGCTTCTCTATCGTATCGGCGCGGTTGATGCTAGTGAAATCCGCGCGACGCTTTATTCGTTTCATCAGTCCGGCGAGCACACGCCCGGGACCCACCTCGTAGAACTTCTCCACGTCGTCGGTGAGCATGTACTCCATGCACTGCCGCCAGCGAACCGGAGAGGTGAGCTGTTCGAGCAGGCAGCGGCGGATGTCGTCGGGGTCTTCGTGCGGTCGGGCGTCCACGTTCGAGACCACCGGCACGCGGGGCTTGCGGATTTCGGCTTCGGCGAGCGTCTCGGAAAGGGCGTCGGCCGCCGGACGCATCAATTCGCTGTGGAAAGCACCGGCCACCTTAAGCTCCACCGCGCCGGAGGCGCCGAACTGCTCGGCCAGCTCCGCGGCCCGCTTGCAGGCGGCGGACTCGCCGGAGAGCACCACCTGCCCGGGGCAGTTGAAGTTCGCGCAGACCAGCACCTGCCCGTCGGCGGCTGCTTCGGCGAGCTTCCAGGCGGTTTCCTCGTCGATGCCAAGTACACTGACCATGCCGGAGTCGGTCTGCTCGGCGGCCCGCTGCATCTCGGCGCCGCGACGGGCAACCAGCCGCACTCCGGTCGCCAGGTCCACGCCTCCGGCGGCGTAAAGCGCGGTGTACTCACCCAAGCTCAATCCGGCGGTTACGTCCGGCCGGGGCGCGTCGTCGCCGAGACGCTCACCCATCGCCGCCAGCATGGCGGCCGATACCGTGAATATCGCCGGCTGGCAGATGTCCGTACGGGCAAGGGTTTCTTCCGGTCCTTCGAAGCAGAGCTTGCGCAGCGGCATTTCGACGGCCTGCTCGGCCTGGTCAAAGACCGCGGCGGCTGCGGGCGACGTCTCGCAGACGTCCTTGCCCATACCGACCTTCTGCGCGCCTTGTCCCGGGAACAGTGTTGCAAGTTTCATGGTCTAAGCTCGAAAAAGCTCGTCTCAGAGTCGAACGACGGTGCCGGCCCAGGTCAACCCCGCACCGAACGCCACCAGAAGCACCAGCGAACCGGGTCCGATAAGCCCCTCGCCGCGTGCGTCGCCCATCGCCAGAGGTATCGAAGCGGCCGACGTGTTGCCGTACCGGTCAATGTTCATGTACACCTTCTCCAGCGGGAACCCCAGCTTATCCGTGGCGGACTTGATAATCCGCACGTTCACCTGGTGGGGGACCACCAGGTCCACATCGTCGGGGGTCAGCCCGCACGCACTGGTGCAGACCGCCAGCAGCCATTGCATCTTCTCGACGGCGAACTTGTAAACGTCCCGCCCTCTCATCTTGATGAAGTGCCGGCGGTCCGCGACGGTCTGGTGTGTGGCTACCTCCCTGGCGCCTCCGGCGGGCACGTGTATGTAGTCCCAGCCGGTCCCGTCGGCGTGCATTACGCTGTAGAGTATCCCTTTTTCGTCATCGTCGCTGGGCTCGAGCACAGCGGCACCGGCGCCGTCGCCGAACAGCACGCAGGTGGTGCGGTCGGTCCAGTCGGTGAAGCGGGTCAGCGCCTCGGCGCCTATTACCAGCACGCGGCGGTATTTTCCGGTGGTTATGAACTGCTCGCCCACGGTCAGTCCGTACAGCCAGCCGCTGCAGGCCGCGCCGAGGTCAAACGCCGGCACGTCGCGGGCGCCCAGCTCATTCTGCACGAAGCACGCCGTCGCCGGAAGGGTCATCTCCGGGCAGACCGTCGCGCAGATGATAAGGTCCAGATCCTCGGGCTTTATGCCGGCGTCGTCCAGCGACGCACGCGCCGCGTCGATCGCAAGAGAAGCCGTGCTCTGACCTTCGGAAACCACCCGGCGCGTCTTGATGCCGGTGCGCTGGGTGATCCATTCGTCGGTAGTGTCGACGAAGGTTTCCAGGTCTTCGTTTGTTACTGCGCGCTGGGGTACGGCGACACCCAACCCCGTAATCGCCGCGCGGGGGCTGTCAGGCATGAGCGGTCCTTCGGTCTTTGCTCAACAGGTCGGTGATGCGATCGTTGACCTTCTGCTGGGCGAAATCGCGGGCGACCCTGACGGCGTTCTTGAAACCCCTGTGGTCGCTGGCGCCGTGACAGATAATGCAGATACCCGCCACGCCCAGCAGCGGCGCGCCGCCGTATTCGTTGAAATCGTACTTATCGATGATGCTCTGGGCGGCTTTGCGGATGTTCTGCTGGTGGTCCGGCATCGCCGCTGTCAGCTCGCCGATCATCCCGCGGATGACACCACCGGCCATCCCTTCCATGAGTTTCAGTACCACGTTTCCCACGAAACCGTCGCAGACCATCACGTCGCAGACGCCGTGGAAAAGGTCCCGCCCTTCGACGTTACCCACCAGTTCGATGTTCGGGTCTTTGCGTATCAGGTCGCGGGCCTTTTTGACCAACTCGTTGCCCTTGGTGTCCTCCTCGCCGACGCTCAGCAGACCTACGCGGGGCTTGTCGATCCCGCAAAGGGCGTTGAGATAAATAGACGCCATCAGGGCGTACTGGTGGAGGTGTTGGGGACGGCACTGCACATTCGCGCCGACATCGCACAGGGCGACCGGGCCTGAATAAGTCGGAGTTACTATGGCGATACCGGGACGGTGTACGCCCCGCAGGCGGCGAAGGCGCATCTGCGCCGAGGCCACAAAGGCGCCCGTATTGCCCGCCGAAATGCAGGCATCCAGCTCGCCGCGTTTGTGCAGCTCCAGCAGCAGGGCGATGGAGCTGTTGGGCTTGCTTCGCAGCGCCTCGACCGGAGACTCATCCATGCCGATGACTTCATCGGCGGGGTGGACCTCGATGAACCGCTCCCACCCGTCGGTCTCATTGAGGTGCTCGCGGAGAAGCTCTTCGCGACCGACGAGGACGATGCGATCGCCCTCGTCGAGCAAAGCTCGAGCGCTGAGGGCACCGCGGATCTCCTCGACGGGGGCGGAGTCGCCGCCCATGGCGTCGATGCCGATCCGCATCACTCAGCTCTCCTCTTTAATCTCCAAGCTCAAGCCGGGACGGACATAACCGCAGTTGTCACAGGCCGCATGCGGCAGCTTCGGCGTGTTGCAGCGCGGGCACTCCGTGTAATTCACCGCTCGAAGCGCGTGGTGACTTCTCCGCCGACGAGTCCGGGAATGCGACGTTTTTTTGGTCGGAGCAAGCATCGTGTTTAATCCTCGTTCAATAATGCCTCTATGCGGAAACCGCGGGACACAGCGGACCCGCTCGGCGTGGCCGAAAGCTAGGCAGCCACCAGTTTATTGTCAAGCATAAACATCCCCGTCCGCAACGCACGGGCGGGTGGATAAGCTACTTAAGCGCCTCTTCTGCGCAGCGGG
>JBKHJB010000096.1:0-8618 GCA_046538345.1 Phycisphaerae bacterium | reverse complement strand
GCTTAACTGCTTAACAGCTCAACGGCTTCCCTGACCTACGCATCTTCGGGGTATTGTTCTTCGGGCGTGGTTCCGCCGGCGGCCTTGACCGCGCGATAAAAACACCACCCCAGACCGAACACCAGCAGAGTTACCATCACCGCCAGGACCACGTACGAAACGCCCGTAAGCTCGCGCACCGCCGGCTCGGCGGCTTCTTCGACGGCCTGGCCCTGTGCCGCCCCGGCCGCCGCTTCGCGCCACGCCAGGACAAGCTGAAGCCCCACACCGCCGGCGGCGCCGAACATCAGCGTTCCCAGCCCGCCGGCCAGACGCGACAGTCGGCTGGGCCTGTGCTCGTGCTTCTCGCCCCAGGTCACGCCCGCAGACCCGACTATCAGCGCGACCAGCGCCACCGCCGCCGCTGCAGCCAACAGCGTTACCGTAAGCCCGGCCGAGCTTTGCAGCCAGTCGCCCGCCCATATCGACTCGTGCGTCTGCTCGCCGATCCGCAGCGCGACGCCTGTCGCCAGCGTCCGCTGGAAGCCCACGGCCACGCCGACAACGGCGAACACAGCCAACAGCGAGCCGATGACGCCGCCGGCCCGGCCCATTCGCGGCTGATGCTTATGGGCCGCATGCGTACCCGCCGGACCGGATGGTATCAGCGTCAGCACAACAGCCAGCAGAGGCGCGCAGAAAGCCAGTATCAGACCAGCCAGCCGAGGTACCTGAAGTACGTCCTGCTCGTTGTACAGGAATCCGCCTTCACCGCTGGCGGTCTTCAACAGTGACCACGAGAACAACACACTCAGCGCCACCGGCGCGAAGTAGCGGATAACCCAGTCCCACCAGGCGCCCAGCCGCCAGTCGCTGCGCTCGTTTGCGTGCTCGCGCAGGCGTCCCAGTCGGTAGCCCCAGCCCAGAACCGCGCATTGCAGCAGACCCAGCAGCGCTATGCCGCCCCAGGTGCTGTTGATGAAGTCGTCCATGCCGCCGAGCCATGCCAGACCGCCGCGCGTGCAATAGACCAGCCCGATTGCGAAGCCCACCAGCGTCATGCCGATAAGCACCTTGCCGCGGTTCCAGCCGGTCTTGTCCACCAGCGACGCCAGTGCCGATTCTGTGATACTGAAGGCGGAGTCTATTCCCAGCGTCAGTAGCGCCAGGAAGAAAACGGCCGCGAACCACGCCGACTGTGGCAGTTGCGCAAGTGCATACGGGAAAGCCACGAACGCCAGGCCCGGGCCTTCCTCGACGACTGTCTCGACCGCCACCGCCTCGCCGCCGGCGCGTGTGGCGAACGTCATCGCACCCAGCGTCGCAAAGACCGTCAGACCGGCTACAAAACTGGTGGCCACGTCGGCAAGCCCGATGATGGTGGCGTTGTTGTTTATGTCGCTCTTGCGGTGCAGGAAGCTGGCATAGGTAATCATCACGCCGAACGCCAGCGACATTGAGAAGAACATCTGCCCGAAGCCCCACCGCCAGGTCTCCGGGTCGGCAAGCTTGCCCCATTCGGGTTCGAGGTAGTAGGCCAGTCCCTCCTCGGCGCCGGGCAACGTCAGCCCGCGAATCGTAAGTATCAGCAGCATGATCCACGGCAGGGGTACGGTATAGAGCACCACCTTGGAGACGATCCGCACGCCGCGGAATATGCACAGGTACATCATCAGCCAAACCACCGCCAGCGCGGCAACCAGCGGCGTCACCAGCGAGCCGAGCGTCCAGGACGCCACGCCGCTGTCTTCGGGCCACATTCGCAGGAAGTCGTTGTAGAAGGCGGCCCCGGCTGTTCCCGGCTCGGCTCCGGACCATGGCAGCTCACCGCCGGCGGTAAAGATTGCCTTGACGGATATCACCAGATAGCCCAATGCCCAGGCGAGCACGACGGCGTAGTAGGTGATAATTACGAACGCCAGGATGATGCCCCACCAGCCGACGGCCTCCGCCTTTCGGCTGACCGAGCGGAACGCCAGCGGCGACGCTCGCTGGCTCATGTGCCCCAGCGACAGCTCGAGAATCAGCACGGGGATTCCGATAACCAGCATCGCAAACAGGTAGGGCACCAGAAACGCCCCGCCGCCGTGCGAATAGACCTTGTACGGGAAGCCCCAGAGGTTTCCCAGACCCACGGCCGATCCTATCGCCGCCAGCACGAACCCGGCGCGGGTTCCCCAGTTCTCGCGCTGCTCTTCCAGCAGATGCTCAGCCATGACGTGTCGTCCTTAACTGCTGTCGATAGACTGCGTTCTCGTCCTCAAGCGACCTGCGATGAGGTGCGTATAATCGCCACAACCCGCCCGCGCGACAAGCGATTTTTGGCGTGTCGCGGTGTGTGCCCCCGGTACAGCGCCCGGACACACCTGTAAAAGGGATATGACAGCGAGCTTGTTTCGTATGGGCGCGTTGGGTTACCTTCTGGTCATCGGCCGTGGCACTCGACAGGAGCACAAATATGAAGTTCGTCAATCTTCTTGCCGTTCTTGCCGCCGTCTTACTACTGTCGTCGCCGTACGCAAACGCCGGGCAGAGAGTCGGGGAGTTCTCGATTCCACCGGTAACTCCGCTCGCACCGTCGCAACTGGCAGAACTCCGCGCCCTGGTGGCAACCGACGCCGAAGCAGAAGCCCTGGCCGAGCAGGCGAAAGCCGAGGCCGAGGGTCTGCTCGACGCCGAACCGCATCCGCTGGAGGTCATCCACTACGAAGGTCTAGTCAACACGGACCCCCGCCGTATCGAAACAGTCCGGCATCTGCGGGAACTGGGAGACGCAGCCAGGGTAATGCGCTACTGGCAGGTCACCGGCGACGAACGAGCGGCCGAGATGCTTAGACGGTTCGTCGTCGCCTGGACCGATACGTATCGCCTGACCGGAAACGACGTCAATGAGAACAAGTTCTATCCGCTCCTGGTAGCATACCACGCCCTGCGGAAAGATTTCCCCGCCGAGCAGCGGGCGGCCGTGGACGCCTGGGTAGAGCAGCTCGGACGGCTGCACCACAAGGCGGTGAAGGAGTCGTCTCACTTCACCAACCGCTACAGCAAGCATGTGCGTCTGGTTGCGATAGCGGGGATGATCCTCGGGCGTGAGGAATGGACCGAAGCCGCTCGGGACGGCATCCGGCGCTTCGTCACAAACAGTCTTTACCCCGACGGTGGCAGCAGAGATCTGAAACGCCGAGACACACTCACTTATCATATGAGCGCGCTTCGTCCCCTGCTCGAGCTGTCGATGCTCTTCGGCGAGACCGGGAAGGAACTCTATACGTGGCAGTCGCCGCGCGGCGGTTCGCTGAAAAAATCCACCGATTACGTCGTGCCCTACGCTACCGGTGAGAAGACACGAGAGGAATGGGCCAATTCCCAGATAGACCTCGACCGCCGGCGGGCCGAGGCGGGCCTGGAGCACTACCGCCCGGGCAAGCTGTTTGAACCGGAACAGGCGCTGAAACTGATGGAGCAAGCGGTCTTTTTCGACCCTTCGCTGATTCGTGTCGTCAAAAAGCTGACAGATTCCGATGCCGAACGCTTCCCCACATGGCAGACGCTTATCAACCAAGCCGCGGCGCGCGGCGCCGGTAAAATACCCAAGACAAAACCCGACCGGCTCAACTCCGTCGACCTGGAGGAGGATTCCGGAATGCAACTGCGAGCGGGCTTCGCAAGCGTCGATATCACGCCGGACGAACCGTGCATGATGATGGGCTACGGCTATCGGCAGGACAAGCTCCCCCGCGGCCATAGCGGCGTTCGCGACCCGCTGTATGCCCGCGTGGTCGTTTTCAACGATGGCGAGCAACCCGCCGCCATCGTAAGCTGCGATTTGTGCGTGCTGCCGACGGAGCTGGCCACGTCCATCAGACAGTCCATCGCCGAGCGCATAGAGACCGACGCGAGCAGGGTAATCCTCGCCACCACGCACACTCATTCCGGACCGGCCGCGTTTGATGAAAAAACCGCTATCCGGTGGGGGCTGATGTCCGAGGGCGACGAACCCTCGGCCGAGGTCCGCTACGCCGAGAACCTGCGGGAGAAGCTCTGCTCCGCGGCGGCGCGGGCGGCCGGGCTGACCTTCCCGGTAAGCGTGGAGGTCCGCGAGGCGCCGCTGGGTCTGGCATACGACCGCCGCGTAATGACCGGCGACGGCGTGAAGCACTGCTGGGGACCGCAGGAATGGCCCGACCGCGAGCCGGACACCGCGCACGACATCACCTGCACAGTCGTAATGCTCCGCCAGACCAACGGGCCACGCAAGACCATCCTCTGGTCCTTCGGCGCGCATCCGGTGGTGCTGGGCAAGACCTCCCGCGTGATAAGCGCCGACTACGCCGGTAACGCCTGCCGGCTGATAGACGAACGCATCGACGGCGCGAACAGCATGTTCCTGCTGGGCGCCGCCGGCGACAGTCAGCCGTGGATAGCCACGCAGGAAAACCCCGACGCCGTGGACGACGTAGCCGAAGCAGCCGGGGGCTTTGTGACGGTGCTTTCGCAGGCGCTTCGCCCGACCGGCTCGGAGCTTCACATCACCGCCGAAAGGGTGACCATCGCGGATACCGAGCTACCCCTGGCCGTCTGGCGTCTGGGCGAGCTGTACGTGGTGGCCTCGCCGGTGGAGATGTTCGGCGAGCTGGGCGTGATGCTGCGTGAGCGACTGGACGGACCGGTTCTGATGGCGACGCTCGCCAACGGCTGGGAAGGTTACTGGCCGACTGAGCAGGCATTTGACGAGGGCGGGTACGAAGTGGACGGCGCCGGGCGCAACGGGCTTTCCGCCGGCGATGGAGAAAAGCTCATCGACGAGCTTGTCCGCCTGGCCGAGACGCTTCAGTAGCCGTCGGACAAGCGTCAGTCGCTGCGCGAGCGGAGGCGCGGTAGCGGACGCTTGTACGGCGGCTCTGCATTGACCACCGCGCGGATGAACTCGCGGAACTTGCCCGCCGCCTCGCCGAAGTCCGTGCATGCGTCCATTTTTTCCAGGGCAACCGACGGTGTAAGCCCGCTGCGGTACGTCAGATTGAACGCCTCTTTTATCTGCTTGCGATCCTCGTCGGAAATATCCGGCGCGCGTCGCAAGCCCACAGTGTTCAGCCCGATGAGCTTGTTGACCTCGGCGAACATGGTGTAAGGAGGCACATGGCAGCTCGTGCCGGCGTGTCCCTGGCTCATCACCATCTCGCCGACCCAGCAGAATTGATGGATGATTACACTCGCTGAGAGTATCGCTCGCGGGCCTATCGTGGCGTGTCCGCCGACGGCTGCGGTGTTGATGAGAATCGCGCCGTCGCCGATGGTCGCGTCGTGGCCGGCGTGGGAGCACGCCATCCAGTAGGTGCCATTGCCGACCGTGGTCGGCGAGTCCGCATTGCTTCCCCGAGAGATGGTCACACACTCGCGGAAGACATTGTCGTCGCCGATATTCAGATAGCTGACTGTCTGGGGGTCGAACTTCAGGTCCTGCGGCTCGCCGCCGAGCACGGTATGTGCGTCGATGAAATTGTTCTCGCCGATCCTCGTGTAGCGGCGGACGATGGCATGGTCGCGCAGCACCGTTCCCGATGCGACGCTGGTATCGCCTTCAACGATGCAGTAAGGACCTATCCGGACGTCGTCGGCGATTTGTGCCGACTCATCCACTGTCGCGGTGGGGTGTATTTCCGGCATGTGGCTCCTCGTCGGCCTGATGGTCTCGTCAACGGCTCAACTGCGGCGGCATTCTACCAGTCATGGCGTCGTTGTTGAGCAAAATCCGCCGGCCAACAAGTCGAGGATTCTGTATTTGCCGGCCCGCGGGGCGCGGTTTAGTCCATTGCACCGGCGGGACAACTGATATAATAATCTGTCCAAAGACGCTCCTTTGACGAACCCACGAAGATGACCCAACGACAATCCACGGAAACACTTGCCGACTTGCTCGGGGCCTGTGCCGAACAGGTCGAGGAAGATCTGCACAACTGGCTGGTGGAGCCGGGCGTACCGTCCCCGGCCGCCGATGCGATGCGCTATTGCGTGCACGGCGGAGGAAAGCGGTTGCGCCCCGGGCTGGTGCTGATGGCTTGCGAATCGGCCGGCGGAGACCCATCGGCCGAGGCGCCCAGGCGCTGCGCCGTCGCCGTCGAGCTGGTCCACACCTACAGTCTGGTCCACGACGACCTGCCGGCGATGGACGACGACGAACTTCGCCGCGGACGCGCCACCGCGCACGTCCGCTTCGGCGAGGCGATGGCGATACTGGTCGGTGACGCCCTGCTGACTCGCGCGTTCGGCGTGCTGTCGGATATGAACAACGACAAAAGCGCCCGCCTCGCCGCCGAGCTGGCGACAGGAGCAGGACCGGCGGGTATGATCGCCGGACAGGTCGCGGATATGGGACTATGCGAGGTCCCCGGCGGGGCCGACGGGCTGACCTTTATTCACATGCGCAAGACGGCCGCCCTGATACGCGCCGCGGTTCGCATGGGTGCGATCTGCGCCGAAGCCGACGTGCCGACTGTCAAAACCCTTTCGCGGTATGCCGAACACCTGGGGCTGGCGTTCCAATTGACCGACGACCTGCTGGACGTAATCGGCACTGTCGAGCAGACCGGCAAATCCACGGGCAAGGACGCCGCCGGCGGTAAGCGAACGCACGTTAGCGAACTGGGGCTGGAGCAGTCCCGCCGCAGGTGCCGGCAGCTCACCGACGAGGCACTGGAGGCGATCGAGCCGCTCGGCACACGCGCCGCACCGCTGGCAAAGCTCGCCGAACTGCTGGCCGAGAGAACACACTAAGAGAGAACGAATGAGCGAACAGCCACTGCTTGACAGCATCACAAGTCCGCATCAACTGCGGCGGCTCAGTGAACCGCAACTGGAGCAACTGGCCGAGGAAATCCGAGGTCGCATCGTGGAAGCCGTCTCCCGCTGCGGTGGACACCTCGCCAGCAATCTCGGCGTAGCCGACCTGATGGTCTCGCTGCATTACGTGTTCGATTTCTCCCGCGACCGACTGCTGTGGGACGTCGGTCATCAATGCTACCCCCACAAGATGCTCACCGGGCGGGGCAGCCGGTTCGACTCGCTGCGGCAGCGAGGCGGCATATGCGGCTATCCCGACCCGCGCGAGAGCGAGTACGACCTGTTCACAACCGGGCACGCCGGTACGTCCATATCCACAGCCGCCGGACTGGCCCATGCCGACCAGCAAGCCGGTAGGAATAGCAAGGTTGTGGCCATCGTCGGTGACGCCAGCATCGCCAACGGAGTGGCGCTGGAGGGCATAAACAACGCAGCTTTGCTGCAGAGGCAGTTCCTGGTAATCCTGAACGACAACGCCATGGCCATCGACCGATCGCACGGTGCGCTGGCCGGTGTTCTCGACCGGGTGCGACTGACCCACACCTACAGCGACTTCAAGGCGCGCACCGAGCAACTGTTGAACCACCTGCCGCTGGGGCAGGACATATCCGAGGCCCTGCGCCACGTCCGGGCGGGTCTGCGGGCTACGGTGCACGGCGCGCAGGTGTTCGAGGCATTGGGCTTCAGCTACTTCGGACCGGTGGACGGACACGACGTTCGCGGACTTGTCCGCCTGCTGCCCCGCCTGGCGGAGATCGACCGCCCCGTCCTGCTGCACGTACACACGCAGAAAGGCCGGGGCTGCGAGTACGCCGTCGAGGACCCCTGCCGGTTCCATAGTCCGTCGGCGTACCGCGTGGAGAACGGCCAGGCCGTCTTCCCGCCAAAAAAGGCCACCAACTGGACGCAGGCGTTCTCGGAATCGCTCAAACGCGCCGCCCGCGCGGACGAAAGAATCGTGGCGATAACGGCGGCCATGCCCGACGGCACGGGACTGGCCGAGTTCCGCGAGGAGTTCCCCGATCGAACGCTGGACGTCGGCATGAGCGAGTCGCACGCGGTCGCGGCCGCGGCGGGAATGGCAAAGGGCTGGCTTCGACCCGTGGTGGCGGTCTATTCGACCTTCATGCAGCGTGCGTTCGACCAGGCGTTTCAGGACGTCGCCCTTCAGGGATTGCCCGTTACCTTCTGTCTCGACCGCGCCGGTCTGGTCGGCAGCGACGGACCCACCCATCACGGGCTTCTGGATATCTCATTCCTCCGGCCGTTGCCGGGCATGGTTCTGATGGCGCCGGGGGACGCGGACGAGATGGATGCCGCCATGAAGCTGGCGATGTCGCTGGATTCGCCGGTCGCCATCCGCTACCCCAAGGACGCCGTACCGGAGCCGCTGGGAGAGGATTGTCCACCTTTTGAGTTGGGCAAGGCCCGTATCGTCCGCGAGGGCGAAGACGCCACGATTGTCGGCTACGGTGCGACGGTCGCGCCGGCGCTGGCCGCGGCCGAGCTGCTCGCCGAGACAGACGGGCTGGAGGTAGGCGTGATTTCGGCGCGGTTCGCCAAGCCGCTCGACCAGGCGCTGCTGACGAAACGGATTGCGACCGGCCGACCCGTGCTGCTGGCTGAGGACCACTCCATCGCCGGCGGGTTCGGCTCGGCGGTGCTGGAATTGGCGGCCGAGCGCGGGCTGAATACAGCAAATGTCCGCCTGGCGGGCGTGGGCGACCGGTTCATACCACATGCCAGACGGTCTGAACAACTCAGCGAGACCGGCCTGACGACGGATGAATTCGCGGGGA
>JBKHJB010000095.1:0-8783 GCA_046538345.1 Phycisphaerae bacterium | reverse complement strand
GCAAACCGGCCCCTGTGAGGGGAATAATCTCCGCCGGGCGGACAGATAGTGTACACAACCGGTCCCGTGGGGTCGAGGGTTTTTCTTCATCTTCACGCTTGCACGGGTCCCCGGCGGATAGTATAGCTTGCTGACATCGCTTCGGATAGTGTTTGCACGCAGTTCTGTAACGGTCGCTGTCGGCGGAGAAGGGAGTTTCATCCATGGTGACTCGGATTCTTCGAGTTGTGTCCGCGGTCTCGCTGCTGTGTTCGGGGCTGATGGTGTCCGGTTGCGGCGGGGGTGAGGAGATAACCCTCACCTACGAACGCATGCCGGAATACAAAATCCCCTCCGACGTGCGACGAGTCGCGGTCGCCGAGTTCGGCGGCCAGACCAGACAGGACCAACGCTGGGGGGATATCGCCTCCGACGAGCTGGCCCATGCATTGGATGAGTATAACCGGCAGTACGACCGCTACGAGCTGGTGGACCGCAAGCGCCTCGGAGCGATTATGGACGAGCGGGACATCCAGCTTGCCGTCTCCGACACATCCTCGGCCGTCGAGATGGGCGAAATCGCCGACGTGGACGCCATTATCTACGGCTCGGTGCGGGTGAACACCAGGGACGAGCGGGGAACCCGCACGGCGTTCGACCCCCTGAGACAGAGCACCAAAACCGTCCACTACACCAGGCGATACTGCATGGCGTCGGTCAATTTCACGATGGACGACATCGAGACCTCCAAGACACTCGCCACCGTGACGGTAACCCGCGAGTTCGACTCCGAAGACGACGAGGGGTCGGCGAAGATGGTCAAGCACCTCGGGTTCTCCGGCGACGGCCCGCCGCCCACCGATCAGATAGTCAGCGGGCTTATCTCCGAATGTGTGGATACCTTCGTCAGCAAGATCAGCCCCCACAAGGTGGTGGTGACCGAGGAGTTGGCCGGGGGTGAGTCCGACGCCGCCAAGCACGGCAACGAGTTCGCCACCAGCGGTGAATACGCCGACGCCCTGGAGCTATACGAGCGTGCCATCGAAACCAACCCCGACGACCACGGCTCGATGTTCAATGCCGGTCTGATGTGTGAGGCGCTGGGGCGCTTCGGGGAGGCCGAGCGCTACTACGACCGCGCCATCGATCTGAAAGTGGACAAGAAGTACATCCTGGCCCGCAAACGGGTCCGACAGGAAGGACAGCAATAGCAACTCCGCGGCGGCTCGTTCGGCCGTCGCTTTCGCAATGGGCGTGACGCGCCCTTGGTTCAAAAGGAGACGTAATCTATGAATAAACTCGTCAAAACACTTTGGCTGCTCGTGGCTGTGACGATTGCGGCGGGACCTCTGTTCGCGCAGGACTCCGCCAACCTGCAGCGCGAAGCGCAGGACAAGCTGCTGGCCTACCGGGCGGCGCGGGCGGACGGCATCCGCAAGCTGGCCGAGCGAATCAAGGGTCTTATGATCTCTTCCGAGACAACGGTCCGCGACTTTGTCACGGAATCCGACGTTATTCAGACTGAGTTGGACGCCTTTCTCAGCGGCGTTCGCGAGACCGACAAGAGATACATGGAGGACGGCACCTGCGAGGTGGACATGGAGGTGACGCTCAGGACGGTCGTCGCCACTCTCAAGCAGATGCACAACCGCCACTACAAGGGCAACAAGGTCAAAGCGAGCGACTTCGACCAGATTATCGTCAACTCCGAGGACAAGGTTATCAAGGAAACGGGCATGGGCGCCCCGCCGCCGTCCATGCAGCAGTCCGAGCTGATTCCGAACTCCGGCGGCGGGACCGTGAGCATCTCCAAGCTCTCGCCCGCGGCCAAGGATTTCTGGATGGCGCAGTGCACCCCGCAAGGCCGACTGATGGCCGAACGCGGCGCCCGGGTGGAGGCGATGCGCCGCCTCGCCGAGCGCATCAGGGGAGTGCACATCGACTCGCAGACAACGGTACGCGACTTCGTCGCCGAGAGCGACCAGATAAACGTGGACATGCGGGCCTTCCTCAGGGGCGCTCGCGAGGTCGGCGTGCGATATCACGAGGACGAACTGATGGTCGAGGTCGAGATGGAGGTTACCCTCCGCAGCGTGTACGCATCGCTGAAGACCTGGGCTGAGACGCACTACAAAGGCGACAAGAAGCATGTCAAACAACTTGAGGAGTTGGTTGTCACCACCGAGGACAAGGTCATCAGCGAAACCGGGATGGCCGTGCCGCCGGAGAAGTATCTCCGCGACGCGCCCGAAGACATACAGCAGACGACCTCCCTGGCGCAGAACACGCCGGACTGGATCAACACCACGATAAGGGAGACGGGTTACGCCGCGGTTGACACGAACAATCCCAACGCCGCACAGGCGAAGCTGATGGCTTACCGGGCCGCCGAGCTTGACGCCCGCCGCAAGCTCGCCGAGGAAATCAGCGGACTGAGGATCTCCTCGGACACTACCGTGCAGGACTTCGTCGCCACCAGCGATCGCATCCGCTCGGACATGCTGGCGTTCCAGCAGGGCGTTCACGTGGTGGACGGCTCGCAGCGCATCAGCGACGAAGGCATGGCCGAGACAGTCGTGGAGCTGGAGCTTCGCCCGCTGTGGGACATGGTGATTTACTATCACCGGAACAGATAACACGGCCGGGATTTGTAGCCGACAGACCCCCTCCCGCAGGGAGCGGGCAGGTATAGCAGGACTTTAGCCGCGGGCGGACGATTGAGGACGGTTCAAATGCGCAAGCGATTGCTTCAGATAGGTGTATCGGCGTTGTGTCTGCTGTGTGTGCTGGCGGTGGCCGGCGCCCAGACGGACGAGCCGACCGTAACCCGCAGAGGCGACAACCTCGTCGAGGTTGTCATCGTCGGTCAGGGCATGGACAAGGACGAGGCCGTCCGCGACGCTCAGCGGCGCGCCGTCGAGCGGGCCGCCGGGACTTACGTGTTCAGCGAGTCGCAGGTCCAGGATTTCGAGCTTGTCCGCGACACGATCCTGGCGCGATCCGCCGGTTACGTCCACAGCTACGACATCCTCTCTAAGGAGACCTCCGCCGACGGGATAGTGTCGGTCAAATGCCGGGTGGTAGTCTCCATCCAGGGCATCGAGGACACCTGGGCTGTTGTGACCAACCTGCTGGAGCAGATGGGCCGCCCGAAGATAATGGTGTTCATCGTTGAGCGGGTAGAGAAGGACAACTGGCAGACCGAGACCGTGGGAACCTCCACGGTGCAGACCGCCATTGAAAACATACTCCAGGAGAGCGGCTTTCCGCTGGTCAACCGCGACCAGTTGGACGCCATTCAACAGAAGGACCTGGAGTCCGCGGTCGCCGAGGGCGATGCCGCCAAGGCACAGGCCGTCGCCAAACGCTTCGGAGCACAACTGTTCATCACCGGCTCCGCGAACGCCGCGAGGGGACAGGTCAAGAACGTCTCTGGAATGACGCTGCACACCTACGAGGCCGAGAGCAATATCAAGTGCTACCGGTCGGATACGGCGCAGCTTCTTTCGAGCGTTCCCGGTTCCGCGACGCGTGGGGCGCAGCGTGTGTGGCGGTCGGCGGCCAAGCAGGCACTCCAGTCCCAGGCGGACCAGGTCGCCCCGAGGGTCCGTGAGGACATCCTGCGGTTCTGGATGGACGCGATGGCCGGTCGCGGCGAGATAAAGCTCGAGGTCCGGGACGTCAGCTTCCAGCAGTACGCGCAGCTCAAGAAAATGCTCGAGGGTATGGAAGACGTCAACAGCGTCGCCAACACGAACTACCACAACCGTATCGTGGAGTGCTCGCTGCAGTCGCAAATCAACGCCGAGCAGTTGGCCATGAAAATGGTCGAGACCATGAGCGAGCTTGAAATTACCGACGTCTCGCAGAACGTCATCAAGGCGAAGTTCGTCGGCGGTGAGTAGTGCGGCGCCCCGCGGCCGGGCGCTATAAGGACAAAGAGATCACCGATTGCACAGATTGACAACGGATTACGCGAATGCTTGAAATAGATAATTCGTGTAATCGGTTTTTTTCATTCGTGAAATCTGTGTTCTCGGGCCTGGCCGGTGTGCGGACCAAAAACGTGCGACAGAAATCGCCCGCGCCCGGATGCTTGAAGGACGAAGAGACCACCGATTACATAGATGACGCCTTTGCGGAAGCCCCGGCTGTTATCCGTGTAAGCGGTGGACTTGCGATTGGTGGACTGAGCCGATGGACTACAGCGTAGGCAGCATCGGAAGGGTGGTTGTCGCTCGCGGCTTCGACGGCGAGGACGTGTACGAGGGCGTCGAGAAAATCGCCCGCGATGAGGGGATACGCTGTGCCGCCGTCGTGGTCGTCGGCGGACTTCGCAGCGGCAAGGTGGTGGTCGGATCGAAAAGCCCCGAAGGTCCCATCGAGCCGCAGACCGTGGAGTTCGACGACGCCCGGGAGATTGCCGGCGTAGGCACCATCGTACCGGACGAGGAGGGGCCTAAGCTGCACCTGCACGGCGCCATCGGCCGCGGGGGCGAGAAGACGCTCGCCGGCTGTCCGCGCGGCGGTGCGACGGTGTTCTGCGTGCTGGAGGTCGTCATCTTCGAGGTCCGCGACGTGGACGCCGCACGAAAGATTGACCCCGAACTGGGCTTGAAGCTGCTCACTCTCGCTGGTTAAGCGGATTGTTCCCCCAGTCGCCCGGAACGCTGGGGAAGAGAAGGGGTTTATCCTGTTACACTGTCATATGCGACGCAAAGCAATACTCACCCGTTGTGTCAAACCGAGGTGCTTCATGCGATCTGGTTTTCTGCTGGTCTGTGTATGCGTTCTGTCTGTGAGTTCCGTGGTCTTCGCCCGTCAGTCGATTCTGACCACCGACAGTCCCTGGCGAGCTCATTACGCATGGGGGCAGGAAGCGACCGGCAGCCGGTCGAACCCTGATTTTCGCGGCTCGGTCGAGGTTCCCCTGCCGCCGGGTAACTGGACGACCGTGGGCTTCGACGACTCGGACTGGGTGCGCGTCAGCGGACCTCTGTTTCACGGCGGCGGCCAGGGCTGGGGCTTCGGCGAGCCAAGGAACGTCCTGCTGAGCTTGCGAGGCAAGTTCGAGGTCTCAAATCCAGAGTCGGCCGGCAATCTTACGCTGAAACTCAAGTACCGCGGCGGAGTGGCAGTGTTCGTTAACGGTCGGGAGATCGCACGCAAGCACCTGCCGCAAGGTAAACTTGACAGAAAGCTGCTGGCCGAGGATTATCCCGAGGAGGTTTACCGGTACGAGGGAGGGACCATCCCCAGACCTCCCGAGTGGGGTGGCTCCGACCATACCGAGCAGGTGAACAGGCGTGTGCGCGAATCGGGGGAGATAACCATACCGGCCGGTGCATTGCGGGAAGGCACCAACGTGCTTGCATTGCGGTTTCACCCCGCCGCCTACCGCAGCGACTGGGCGGACTACGCCGGCGACCGTGCCGGTTGGTCCACCATCGGCGTGCTTGAAATAGACCTGCGGGCGCCCGGGACCGGCGGTGTCAAGGCGAACGTCCAGCCGCCGCGGGGATTGCAGGTCTGGCCGGCGAACCCGCTCGAACGTATCGGCGAGACGGTCCGCTATCCCGACCCCATGGAGGACGACGCTCCGCTTCGCCTCGTGGCGCCGAAAAACGGCGTGGACAGCTCCAAGCTGGTGGTCTCGGATTCGCGGCAGGGACAGGTGCCGCCGTTTACGATTTCCGCCACCGACCTTGAGTCGGACGCAGGCGATCGCCTGCCCGGTCGCGTCCTGGACATCCGCTATCCGGGTCCCGGGCTTCAGGCAAAGTTGCAGGACCGCTCCAGCCCGGCCGTGACGGTGGTGACCGCGCATATTCCCGCCGACGCCGCAGCCGGGAAGTATCGGGGGACACTCAACGTCTCCATAACCGGGCGCGGCGAGCGGGAAGTACCAGTGATACTGGAAGTCGCACGCTGGCGAGCGCCTTCGCCGCCGGAGTTCCGAGGTAAACTGAACCTGCTGCAAAGCCCGGAGACCATTGCCAGGCACTACGGGGTGGAGCGATGGTCGGACGAGCACTTCAGATACATGGACCCGTCGCTGCGGATGCTGGGGGAGCTAGGCAACAACGTGTTCTACGTGAATCTCATCCGCCACACGCATCTCGGCAACGAGGAGACCATCGTGCGCTTCCGCCGTCGCGGCGGCTCGCTTGTGCCGGACTTCGGACCGCTGCGCCGCTACCTGGGAAAGGTGGATGAATACGCCGGCGAACCAGACGCGTTGATACTGTACCTCTACGAGGGCGGCAAAGAGCCGGTCGAACCCGAGGTGACGGAGATAAAACGCGACGGCAGCACGTCGGCCGTGGCGGCCCCACGGTTCGGCGCACCCGGGAGCATGGCGTTCTGGAAGCCGGTTTTCGATGGGATAATCGAGCTTGTCACGGATCTCGGATGGTCACAGGACGTGCTGTACTTCGGAGTCTTGGGCGACGCGTGGTCCACTGACCCTGCTGTCCAGGATTTCTTCGCCCAAGCGGGCGGGGACATCGGCTGGGCAATGTTCACGCACGCCCGCGGACACCCCCGCCCGGATGGGGACGAGCTGGAGATTGACGGATGGGATATCGGCTATCGGGAACTCCCAGGCAGTGTTGATTTCAGGCATTTTCATCGCTCGCCCGGTGGTGGTTACCTCCGCCGGGGACACAGGCAGGAGTTTTTCCAGATGACCTCGGCCCGGGGATATCTCAGCACCGACAGCCATCCAGGGAGGTTCCTTACAGTCACCGAGTATATGATGACCACCAACCGCTGGCGAGGGGTGGCCAGGATCGGCCTGGACTTCTGGCCGGTGGACGGCGGTCCGCTCATCGGACGGTATCACCGTTGGCACAATCTTTATCGGGACAACCCGCGCTATATCACCTATCCCGGCGGCGACGGCGCGGTCTCGTCGGTCCGCCTGGAGATGCTCCGGCAGGGCTTCCAGGAAAACGAGGCCATGATCCTGCTGGATATCGCACTGCACGAACACGCCGATAAGCTCAGCGATGAGCTGAAGCAGAGGATCCGCGAGCTGATGCTCGAGCGGCTCACCCATTTGGCTTTCGCCAACAGTACGGACGACACCTGGGACTGGTTCGCCGGTTCGGGGTGGAAGCGCCGCTCACTGGAGCTTTACGATCTCGCGGGCCGAGTGGCACGGGTCGTCGGCGAGGTCGTAGAGGTAGCCGAATCGGCGGAGCGGGCCGATGTGAGCAAGCTCTCCGACGCGGCTCAAGCCCCGCCCGACGGAGGAACCGAGGATGCCGAAACCGCGGCGACCGCGGATGGGGTTGATGACTACGAGAACACCGATGCCGACGAAGCCGCCGCGCGGTCGCTGGTGCAGCTTGCGCGGAACTACTACGCCGCTGGTCTGACCGACAGTGCTCTTCAGCGACTTGCGCAGTGCATCGAAGAATATCCCGACACGGAGACCGCCGAAACGGCCGCCGAACTTCACGAGCAGTGGAGCCGCGGTCAGCGGTAGGCCCGTGCCGTGTTAGGCCCGCCGCAGCCGGTCCCGCCGGCTACGCACTACGTAGCCCTCGGCCGTGGTTTCATGTCCCCGCGGCGGGCTATGACTGCTGCTTCTTTTCCGCCTGCTGTTTCTCAAGGTCGATGTCGGCGATGGCAGCGATCTCCTTAAGACGTTCGCGGATGGGGATGTGCTGGGTGCATTTCTTCTCGCACGCACCACACAGCGAGCAAAGGGCCGCGTCCTCCGGGCTGAGACTCCAGTGATATTTCAGGCGGTCGGTTATGTGCTTCTCCTCCGGGCCCGAGAGAATCCGCATGTTGTAGGCGTCCATCATCTTGGGGATGGGCACGCCGAACGGGCAGGGCACGCAATACCCGCAACCGGTGCACAGACCCTCGAAGGAGTCCAGTATCTTCTCCCGCGTCTCCCGGATGTGCTCCTGGGGATAGGGCTGGAAGTCGGTTACCGCGTCAACGGCCTCGTCCACGTGCTCCTTGGTGGTGCAGCCGACAAGCGCCGTTGTGATGTTCGGGTTGGAGACGTTGAAGCGGATGGCCGCCGAGACCACAGACGGGTCGTCCGGACCCTTGAGGAACTCGAACCGCTCGGCGTTCTGCGGGATAAGCCCGCCGCCCAGGGGGTTCATGGTGACCACGCCCATGTTCTTTTCCGCGGCGGCCTGGACGGCTACCTCGCGGTACGGAAAGTTGATGGCGCAGTAGCCCAGCGTCACGCCTTCGAAAGGTCCTTCTTCCAGGACGATTTTCAGCTCGTCGCCGATGAGGTGGCTGGAGACAACCACGTGCTCAACCAGACCCTCTTGTTTGGCCTTGAGCGCCTCGGCCACGGCGCCTCCCTGCTGGCGCTCGTTCCACTGCTCCAGCGTCACCAAACACCAGATGTGGTAGAAATTCAGCTTTTCCACACCCAGTCGCTTCAGCGACTTCTCAAGGTCCTGGCGCAGCTTGCCGGCGTCGGAGGCCATCGACTTGCTCGACAGGTAGTACGTGCCCGGCTTCATGTGCGCAACGGCCGCTCCGACGATATCCTCGCTCTTGTCCTTGCAGTAGCCCGGTGCGGTGTCGAAGTAGTTTATACCGCGATTGTACGCGTGCAGGACGACTTCAGCGTTGGCGTCGATGTCTTCGGGGTTATCGAACCGCATGCCGCCGAACCCGACGACGGAAACGTCCTTGCCTGTCTGTCCGTATGGTTTGGTCCACATATAGCGATGCATCTCCTTTCGCTGTAGGGGGGGCTTGGAACGCTCAAACCTATAGTAAGCATTTCCATGCCGGTTTTCCAGCCCGTCTCAGTAGGC
>JBKHJB010000094.1:0-8784 GCA_046538345.1 Phycisphaerae bacterium | reverse complement strand
CAATCCGCAATCTATTGACGCGTAGGAGCCGTTCACCATAGATGCCCGGCCTGCCCATCTCAGCAGAGCAGGGATGCAGGGGATATTCATTGTGATTTGTCGCCCAGGCATGCCCGCCGCCGTCCGCCTACTGCCTATTGGCTTTTGCCTTTTGCCTATCCGACCAATGACCTGCCAATTCGCCATTCACCCTTCGAGAAGCTCAGGGTCCCCGGCGTCGTCGGGGACAACTCATCGCAGGTGTTGGACGATTCCGTCGGCGAGGGCGCGTGCGAGTTGTTCACGATATGCGGGTTCTGCCAGCCGTCGGGCTTCGCTGGTGTTGGAGAGGTACCCCAGCTCAACCAGCACGGCCGGGCAGCTTGTCCGCACCAGCACGCGGTAGTCTGCCTGGCGCAGGCCCCGGTCCGGCGTGGGGAGCTTGCCGAACCGGGCGAGTATGCTCTCGGCCGCTGTGTGGGAGTCCCTGGACGCCGCGTTGGCGACATAGGCGGTGAACCCGCGTGCGGAGGAGTTCTCGGCCGAGTCGGCGTGGATGCTGACGAACAAATCGGCGCGTGCCCTGTTGGCAAGCTCGGCGCGGGCGTCCAGTTCCACGAAGCTGTCGTCGGTTCGCGTCATAAGCACCTTCACGCCGCGTGCTCGCAGAAGCTCCGCTGTCTGGCGGGCGACGGCGAGGTTGACGGTTTTTTCCTTCATGCCGGTTACGGCTGTCGCGCCGGGGTCGCGTCCGCCGTGCCCGGCGTCGAGCACGACGGTTCCCGCGGTCCGTCGGGGCCGGCGGGGTTCTCGCGTCGGCGACGGGTCGGGTCGGGTCGTCCGCTGGACCGGCCGGAGCGTCGCGCGGATCGGCTCGACCAGTCGCTCCGGTATGAACAGGATGTTTCCCACGCCGGTTACGCCGGGCGCGTCGAACGCACGCGAGTTGACGAACACCTCGCCATTCGGCTCGGCGTAGAGCACCACCGTGTTGGCGGGGTTTGACAGTGTGGCTGTCGTCCGGGCGGATTGCGTGACGGTAAGCCCCAGCCGTCCCGCGAGCTGATACGTGCTGATGCTCTCCGGCGGTGCGGCTACTATCTCGCCGCCGGCGGCGAGGTGGTGGTTTGCATCGCAGCCGGCTGACGCACAGGCCAGCAGCAAGGCCGGCAGCAGGGGCAGCAGCTTCGCTCCGCCCCCGCGGCGTCGAGATCCTCGCGTCCGTGCCATGTCGTCTCCGCGCGTTTAAGGGTTGCCGGCGGCGGCGCAGTATATCAAAAAGCCCAGCCAGCAGAGGAACACTCCGCCCATGACCAGCACAGGCCAGCGTCGCGGACTTCCGGAGCGGTCCGGTATGCCGTCGTGCACGTCCACCGGCTCCGGCGGCTCATGCTCGCGGGATTTCTCACTGTCGCTCACTTGTCGGTCTCGAAGGTGTATTGCTCTTCGAACGCATGGCCGAAGTCGAACACGTCGTCGAAGTCCTCGATGCGGTCCTGCGGGGTCTTTCGCATGAAGCCGTGCTCGACCAGCAGGAAAACCATCTCGCCGATATCGCGGGTGGAATGGATGTTCCAGCGGTGCAGCACCGTGCGGGCGAGCATGCCCCAGCGTTCACACGCGAGGTCTCGCAGAGACAGGCACAACTGGCTGCCGCTTACGTGCCTGGAACCGGCGTCGTTGGGCGCCCGGCCGTGATGACGTTGCACGGCGCGCGACAGGGCCTCCTGGAGCAGTCCGAACGCCTCCAGCGGATATCGCCCGTCGCGACGGATGACCTCTTCCATCGATACAGTCGGCTCTTGCGGCTCTTCGGGCATGGTCTGTTTACGTAAGCTCCTATCCGACAGTCAAGACTTCCTGGGGAACAGCGAGTCGGCTTTGCAAACCCGCGTTCCCGGCTCGACGGCGCCCCAGACGCCCGCTTCGGCGATGGGGCGGTCCGGTCCGGTAGCTCCGAGCTGCTCAAGCCCCCGCCGCATGGTGGCGGGCATGATCGGCTGGAGGTGCACCAGGACCAGTCGCACGGCCTCTGCGCAGGTATGCAGTATGGTCGCCAGACGCTCGCGCTGCGATTCGTCCTTCGCCAGTTTGAACGGCTGGGTCGAGTCTATGTATCGGTTCGTCGCGTCGGCGAGGGCGTTTACCTTGTCCAGAAGCAGGTGGAAACGGCAGAGGCGGATGATCTCCTCGGCGGAATTCGTCAGGTCGTCGGCGGCCGCCAGTACGTGCCGCTCGTCTTCGCCCGTCTCGGCGGGTGAGGGTATCTTG
The DNA here is from genome assembly GCA_046538345.1 of Phycisphaerae bacterium. Taxonomy (GTDB): domain Bacteria; phylum Planctomycetota; class Phycisphaerae; order SM23-33; family SM23-33; genus PUND01. The sequence continues at coordinate 6,534 of JBKHJB010000094.1, read as the reverse complement.
CCGTCGAAGTACCGGCCTATCATGTTGACCGTCCGTGCCAGCAGGTTGCCCACGCCGTTGGCGAGGTCGCCGTTGTATCGCTGCCGCAGGTCTTCGTGAGAGAAATCCCCGTCGGCGCCGAAGGCGACCGTCCGCAGCAGGTAGTAGCGGAACACGTCCACGGAATATTCGCGGCAGATGTCGTCTATGACCTCGCGGGAAATGAAGTTGCCCAGCGACTTGGACATCTTCCTGCCCTCGGAAGTCCACCAGCCGTGGGCGAATACGCATTTCGGCAGCGGCATGTCCAGCGCCATCAGCAGGCAAGGCCAATACACCGCGTGGAACCAGAGAATGTCCTTGCCGATGAGATGCACGTCCGCCGGCCAGTGGTCGGCGAAGGCGCCGTCGTGCTCGTCGCCGATTTCCGGTATGCCCAGTGCGGTGACGTAGTTGCTCAGCGCGTCGATCCAGACGTAAACCACGTGCTCAGGATCGTTGGGCATCTCCACGCCCCAGGGCAGCTTCTGCTTCTGCCGCGAGATGCTCAAATCGCCGACTCCCTGCTGGAGCTTGCTGAGCACTTCGTTGCGACGGGCGTCGGGCTGGATGAACGTGGGGTTGGCCTCGATGTGCTCGATGAGCTTCGGTATCCACTTGTCCAGTCGGAAGTGGTAGCTCGGCTCGCTGTAGCGTACCAGGTCGCGTCCGCTGATGGCGCTTTTGTAGTCGTTTTGCCGGGCTGTTGACTCGGTGACGAATTCTTCCTGTCCCTCGTCGTACCAGCCCTCGTACTTTCCGAGATAGATTTCGTCGCGCTGAATCAGCCGACGTATGATTTCCTGCACGCGCGCTTCGTGTCGCGGCTCGGTGGTGCGGATGAAATCGTCGTGGGATATTTCCAGGTCCTTCCAGAGCTTCTGGAAGTGCACGACCACCTCGTCGGCCAGCTCGCGTGGCTCTTTGCCCTTTTCGTGGGCGGCTTTGTAGATCTTCACGCCGTGCTCATCCGTGCCGGTCAGGAAGCGCACGTCCTTCCCGGCCGAGCGGAAGAACCTCGCGGCGACGTCGGCGGCTATGGTCGTGTAGGCGTGCCCGATGTGGGGGGCGTCGTTTACGTAGTAAATAGGCGTTGTAACGTAGTAGGTTTCAGTCATGGTCCGTTAAGATTCTTCGGCAATCGGGTAAAATCAAGATGAATCGCATTGCCTCGCCGTTACGGGATTATACGACATAAGCCGGCTACGGTCAGGTCAGCCGGAAGTGCTGACGATACTCCCCCGGCGGCATGGACAGCTCCTCCTTGCAGACCTGCGAGAAGTGCGAGAAGTAGCGGAATCCGCAGCGCCTGGTGACCTCCGCAAGCGGCATGTCGGTCTCCACCAGCAGCCGACGGGCGGTGTCAATCTGGGCGCGGCGGATTTCGTCGTGGACGGTCCTGTCGAGGACCTTGCGGAAGCGGCGCTCAAGCAGCCGACGGGATACCCCCATCTCGGCGACCACCGCGCCCACGGTCAGACCGTTGCTCACGTGCCGCTTGATATAGCGCAGCGCCTCGGCCACGACATGGTCGCTGACGGCTACCACGTCGGAGCTTCGCCGGGCGACCACCTCCTGGGGACGTATGCGAATCGGTTCGGAAGGAGGGTTCTGCCCCCTCATCAGCCGTTCGAGCAGTCGCCCCGCCTCATAGCCCACCCGCTGGGCGCCTGTATCAATACTGGAAAGAGGCGGCACCGTCACGCTGCACAACAGCTCGTCGTTGTCCACGCCGACGATAGCTACATCGTCGGGAACCCGCAGCTCGGCGCGGGCCGCGGCGCGGGCGGTATCCCGCGCGCGGATGTCGTTGCATGCCAGCACGCCGACCGGGTACGGTAGTGTACTCAGCCATTTGGACAACTCGTCCAGCTCCTGCTCCGTAACGCCGGCTTCAAGCTGGCGAGGCGGCTCCCGTAAGCCGCAAGAATAGCCGGCCGACTCGACCGCCTCCGCAAACCCCCTGCCACGGGGGTGGGAGAAGTGCCATTTCTCGTTGCCGATGTAGGCGAACTGCCGCAGACCCTGGTGCATGAGGTACTCCGCAGCCGTCTTGCCGATAGCAGCGTCGTCCACGAGCACCGACGGCGTCCATTTCACAGCCCGGGTTCCGCTTACGTTTACGCAGGGCAGTTTGCAGTCGCGCAGCTCGCGTTCGTGTTGTTCGTCGCGGATGGCTACGACAAGCCCGTCAACCGGGTCGTTGCTTGAGGGTATGCCTGGAGGCGCCTCTCCCCAGGAGACGACCCGGAACTCCCACGGCTCGCGATGCTCCGAAAACCGAGCCAGACCTCGCAGGACTTCCGCGCCCCAGTGGGCGTTGACGGAGTGAAGCACCCAGATGGTTTTCGCCTTTGTCATAAGCACCTCTGATTACCGGGCGGCTCGAAAGGAGTCGCATATCTGTACAAGGTATGCGCGTATAGCGATAGACAGTCAACTCTTTTATTGGGACAATAGTAATGAGTCTCCAACGGCGTTCGAGGCCGGTCGGGCCGGCAGCGCAGCGCGCGAGGAAGTAATGGAAAGCCGACATTTCATGCAACGCATTATTCCACAACCGCGACGTAGGCGGTGCGCCCGTCCACAGGGGTTCACACTTATCGAACTGTTGGTGGTCATTGCGATTATCGCACTGCTGATGAGCATACTCATGCCCGCGCTCGGCCAGGCGCGCGAGCAGGCGCGGTCGGTGGTCTGTCTTACGAACCTGCGCAACCTCGGTACGGCGGTGATGAATTACAGCAGTGACAACAAGGGTCTGTCGATCCCTGCCAGGTACCGCCCGGATACCGACCCGGTCGGCGGCGCGCGTCTTCAATCAGAAGATATGTGGTCTACGATCCTGATTAACGAGGATCGCATAAATGCACCTAAGGCCCCGTCTCAGAACGAGATATCTTCGACCCCCTCGGTTTTGCGGTGTCCCGGAGGCACTAATGAAATAGGCCTGACCGACCCAGCCGGTTACCTTGCCGGCGGTCTGAGTTTTGCCGACAGCGAGCAGGAGATCGCCGAAGCGCAGAAACATCCCGCCGGAGCGGCCGGCCGTCCCAACCAGTCCACCAGCACGGACAAGGACTACTGGGTGCATAACTGGTACGGCATCAACGCCGAGACGTGGAAGGTGACGGATACGCCATTCACGCAGATTCCCGGCGACGGCGAGGAGAAGACGGTCCTGCAAAACATAGAGGGGATATCCCGGCCGGCGCAGGCCGCGGCGCTGTTCGATGGGTTCTGGCTGTTGGACGTCTTCCCCGCGAGAATCAACGCACGGCACATAAACCGGACCCGCACCAATATCGCGATGCTCGACGGGCATGCCGAGAGCTTCGATATGGACGATATGCCCAAGAAGAACTGGCGGTCCGGCGGCTCCCTGACGGACGTGGAGGAGTACTACCCTATCTGGCGTATGTCGCACATGCCGTGAGCTCTCGGCCTGCGCTGTCGCGTTGTTCGGCGGCCCGTCGTCAAGACTGCAATTTTCTCCCGCCGGCGTGTATCCTTACGTTCCGGGTGACCTGGCCGCTTTGGCGTCAACCGGTTGACCGAGCCGAAAGGAGCATCTCCATGAAACCTGCCCTGCGCAGCGTCGCGTCCCAGCCGTCGTGGATCATTCAAAGCCGGGATATCGAGCTAGCCGTTACGCGTCTCGGTGGACACATGGCCCCGGTGACGTTCCGACGCCGCAGCCGTCGTCCCATAAGCCCGTACTACGTCAGTCCATGGCAGAGTGAGGGGCTGAAAATCGACGAGCCGGTGCTCGTCCCGCTACGGGGCGACTTCTTCTGCCTGCCGTTCGGCGGTGGCGAGTATCGCGGCGAGAAGCACCCGGCCCACGGAGAGACGGCCGGGCGAACCTGGCGACTCGCCGGCTGCGAGCAGACCGCCGGCGTGACCACGCTGACGCTTACGCTGCGGACCCGCGCCCGGGCGGGCAAGGTCACAAAGCACCTTCGCCTCGCAGACGGGCACGACGCCGTTTACGTCAGCCATACGCTGGAGGGCTTCAGCGGACGGATGCCGCTTGGGCACCACGCCACGCTGGCAGTACCCGAAAAGCCCGGCGACATGCGAATCGCGGTAAGTCCGTTCCGCTTCGGGCAGACCGCGCCGGGGCAGTTCGGCGACCCCGCCGCGGGAGAATACACCTCGCTTGCCTCCGGCCGACGGTTCCGAGACCTGCGCAAGGTCCCGCTTATCTGGGCGCGTCCGCGTTACGGCGACTGTTCCCGGCTGCCGACGCGCGAGGGCTTTACCGACCTGCTGGCGGTCTTCGCGCGACGCGACGTCAAACGCGCCTGGACGACCGCGACGGTAGTCTCGCAGCGCTACCTGTGGTTCTCGCTGAAGGACCCGCGCGTACTGCCGACGACGGCGATGTGGATATCCAACCGGGGCCGGCACGGACCGCCCTGGAATGGGCGGAACAGATGCGTAGGGTTGGAGGACGTGTGCGCATACTTCGACAGGGGGCTGGCCGAGTCGGTCCGCGCGAATCCGCTGTCGAAGTCGGGCATACCGACGGCCGTAGAGCTTTCGCCCGATAAGCCGACCCCTGTCAACTACATCGAAGGCGCGGTGCCGGTCCCCGGCGGCTTCGACAGGGTCGCGGACGTCCAGTTCGCCGACGACGAAGTCCGCTTCATCGCCGAAAGCGGCAAGAGCGCGACGGCGACGGTCAAACACGACTTTCTGGATACCGGAGAAGTGTAACGACCGAAGGTCGCGCGTATGTTTTGGGCCTACAGGCGCGACAGGACCTTGTGGATATCGCCGAAGAGGTACACCACGTGCTGCGGGCGGCCGCCTTCGGGAGCGGGCTTGTGTGCGTGGATCTGCCCCGGGCGGAGGAACTGTACGGTCCGCCAGCCCAGCTTGTTCGGCGCCAGAAAGTCCTTGGCCGGGTTGTCGGCCACGTATGCGCACTGGTCGTGAGGCATGTCCAGTTGCTCGCCGATAAGCTCGAAGCCCGCATCGGACGGCTTCCATGCGTCCCGACCCAGCTCTTCGGTAAAGACCACCGCGTTGAAGAACCTCTCCAGGCCGAGGGCGTTCAGCTTCAGCCGCTGGGCGGGCAGGTACCCGTCACTGAGAAGGCCCAGCCGATATGCCGGGCGGAAGCGCGAGAGCATTTCGGCGGCGCCGTCGTAGGCGGTAATGTCGGGCCTGTGCGAGCGGTAGATAGCTACCAGCTCGCGAACCTGCTCGTCTTCCAGATGCAGCTCGAAATGCTCGTTGAGGGCGTCGAACGCGCGGTCGCCATGCCCGGCAAGAAACCGCTGCCACAGCCAATTCTCGAACTGCTCGTCGCTTCCCAGCATCCGGTACAGGTGGTCGGCGACGGCGCGGTATCCGCTGCGGACGTAATCCCGCTCGGGGAAGAGCGTATCGTCTAGGTCGAAAACAATCGCGCGGATTTTAGTTCGGGGGTTTCGTGCCATTGCAGTGTGCATTTTTCAGCGAAACATGGGCTCATCAAAGCCCGGAAGCGACGGCGGGTCGTCGGCGGGCACGAACAGCGCATCATCGTAGCGCAGCATCAGCAGGTTTTCGGTAAATTCGCCGACCTGCGCGGTAACCGGCTCGCCCACGACCTCTTGTATGAGATACGCCGGCAAGTCCGCCCCGGCCGCTATAGACAGCGGCACGCCGCCGCCGAAGCGCGGGTTTATCTCGAAGAATCGTGGCTGGTCGCCGTGGGCGCGGCGGCACTGACAGCAGAAGACGCCCCAGATGCCCTCAAAGCTCTCGCCCAGTCGGCGGGCGGCGTATATCAATTCCGCGTCGCGGACGGTAACCGCCTGCTGAACCTCGCCGCTGCGGACTTCCAGCCGCTGGCGCGGCACGACGGAGACGACCCTGCCGTCGCGTGTGCGGTACACGTCGATGGTGTACTCCCGGCCGGGGAAGTACTGTTGGAATACGTACCCGCTCTCGACGCTCTCGGCCCCGTGCGTAGCGACGAGGGCTTCGAGTTGCGTTTTGTTGCGGACAATCGCCGAGCCGCGGCCGCCCGAGCCGCCCGCGGGCTTGCAGAACACGGGGTAGAACGGCTCGGCGCGGAAGGACGCGTAATCGACGGTCCGCACCTCGGCAAGCCCCGCCTTCGCGAAGACTTCTTGTGTGCGGAGCTTGTCGCGACACATGGCAATCGCCCTTTGGGAGCCGATCATCACGGTGCAGCCGGCGTCGGCGAAGCGCTGCTGCTCACGAGCCAGGACCATCAGGTCGCGGTCCGTCGTGGGTACGATGAGTCCTATCCGCCGGCTCTCGACAAGCTCAAGCAGCGTCGGGATATAGCGTTCGTCGTCCACTCGCGGGACCAGCAGACCTTCGTCGGCCGCCTGGAATGCCGACGACGCGGGTGTGATATCGGCGGCCAGCACTTCCCCGTGGACGTCCAGCTTGCGAAGCGCGTCGCGGAAGCACTTCAGCAACGCCACACGCCGCCCCGCGCAGGTAAACAGTATGTTCAGCTCACGCGGCATCGGTCTCTCGCTCCCGCTG
>JBKHJB010000093.1:0-8831 GCA_046538345.1 Phycisphaerae bacterium | reverse complement strand
AAGCGTCGCGCTTTGGCTAAAGGCGCGCTCGGCCGTGTGCGTATTGAAGAAGTAGGGTCGCGCAACCCCTGCCGGTCCGAAAGCCGGCAGGGGTTGCCGACGTTCGCGGGCTTCAGCCCTACTCGAACGGGAACTTATCCGGGTCCCAGTCGCCGCCGTTGCGGCGCCAGTCCTCGTCGTCTTCCTCGTCCTCGTCGGGCATTTTCCACTTCTCGGCCTCGTCGATGTCCTCCATCTCCCGCTCCATGAACTTGAACATCTTCTCCTGGAGCGGCGCGAGGCGCTGCTGCGATTTCACCATCGCCTGGTAGCTCGCGACCATCTGGTTAACCTTCAGCAGCGTCCACTTCTGGAGGCACTCCGGCTCTTTGATGGTGGTGAAGGGGTCGCACTTCAAGCGGACCTGCCCGTTCGGTCCGCGCTCGAAATATTCGCAATCCTGGCACTGGATCATGGTTCTGCTCCCGTCGGTGAGTGGGGCGACATAATCATCTTACCTTACTGAGGGCATACGGTGCAAATTTCACCCGCCGCCGGCAAGCCGTACCATTCGCGGCCTTGGGCTTTCGCAAAGCTCTGCTATAATGCCCGCGGCGTTAGAGCAGTTTAAGTTTTTATGTAGCGGATCGGCCGTCGCCGAGGACAAGCCAGGCAAGGACGCCGAAGCTGAAAGTGCCATTGGCGCAGGCGATGCCTTCGCATCGCTGATGCAGGCGGACGCCGCCTGGCGACGCCGCAGGCAGGCCGGACGCTACAGAAAAGGTGAAACTGCTCTAACATCCGGAAAGGCACAGGGACACATGACGGTCAATATATTCTGTATCGGGGATGTGGTCGGAAAGCCGGGCCGGGGTATCCTCGCCGACCACCTGCACGATTACATACGCAGCAACGAAATCGACCTGGTCGTCTGCAACGCCGAGAACGCCGCCGGCGGCAGCGGGCTTACGCCCCAGATATTCAACAAGCTGCTGCACTACGGCGTCGATGTGGTTACGCTCGGCGACCACGCCCTGCGCAGGCGCGAGGTGTTCGCCCCGCTGGAGGAATCCGACCGGCTGATTCGCCCGGCCAACCTCTCCGGCGGCGCGGTCGGGAGGGGCTGGACCGTCGTGGAGACCAAAAGCGGCCAGGCGCGCGTCGGCGTAACGTGTCTGCTCGGGCAGATGTATATGAACAGCGTGCCCAACTCCGACTCGCCCTGGAAGACCATAGACGCGGTCCTGGATGAAATGCCTTCGGACGTGCGCATCCGCGTGGTGGACTTCCACGCTGAGGCAAGCAGCGAGAAAATCGCCATGGGCTGGCACTGCAACGGACGGATGAGTGCGGTCTTCGGCACGCACACCCACATACCCACCGCCGACGCCCGCGTGCTGGACGGGGGCACGGCCTATATATCGGACGTCGGGATGACCGGTCCCTACGACAGCGTGCTCGGGCGGCGAAAGGACCGCGTGTTGCAATTCCTCACCACCTCCATGCCGGCGAAGTTTGAGGTAGCCGACGGCGACGTCCGAATCAGCGGACTGCTGGCGAGCATCGACCCCGAAACCGGACGGGCAATATCCGCCGAACAGGTCCAGATCTGTGGCAGGAGCGAGGACGCCGACAACGCCAACACCGACAGCCAACCGGCACAATCCCGGCAAACCGGCGACTGACATATCCCTCCTCAACCGGCGGGCTAGAGTAGCAGTGTGTCGTCGTCGAGGCCGTATTTCTTCATCTTCTTGTAGAGGGTGGTCCGGTTGATGCCCAATTGCTCGGCCGTCGCCTGTCGGTTGCCGTCGTTGGACCGCAGCGCGGCGAGTATGATCCGCTTCTCCGGACCCTCCAGCGCCTCGCGCAATGTTACGGCGCCGTCGGAGGACAGCAAGTCGTCCTTGCCTGCATCGGCGGCCGCCACCACAGCCGGCGGCAGCAGGTCCGGACCTATCCATTCCTCACGGCAGAGCACCACTGCCCGCTCGACGGCGTTCTCCAGTTCGCGGACGTTGCCCGGCCAAGGGTAGCGCTGCATGAACGTCATCGCCTCCGGCGTGAATCCGCGGATGCGCCGCGGGCCGGGCTGCTGTAGCTGCCGCAGAAAATGCTCCGCCAGAAGCGGCACGTCGCCGGCGCGGTCGCGAAGCGGCGGCAGCTCGATGCTCACCACATTCACTCTGTAATACAGGTCCTCGCGGAAGCGTCCCGCCTGGACCTCGGCCCACAGGTCGCGGTTGGTCGCCAGCAGCACCCTTGCGTCCACCTGGCGCGTGCGGTTGCTGCCCACCGGCTCGAACCGCCGCTCCTGGAGAACCCGCAGCAGCTTGACCTGCAACTGCGGCGATGCGGTGGCTATCTCGTCGAGGAAAATCGTCCCACCGTCGGCCGCGGCGAACTTGCCTTCCTTGTCCGCCACTGCCCCTGTGAACGCGCCGCGAACGTGCCCGAAAAGCTCGCTCTCCAGCAGTGTCTCGGGAAGCGCCCCGCAGGCGACCTCCACGAACGGACCCGCCGACCTCGGCGAGTGAGTATGTATCGCCTTGGCAACCAGTGACTTTCCCGTGCCGCTTTCCCCGGTTATCAGCACGTTGGTGGTCGAAGGCGCAACCGCCTCGATAAGGTCGAAGACCTTCACCATGCGGTGGTCCTGCCCGACGATGTTCTCGAAGCTGTACTTGTCTGTCAGCGCCGCCCGCAGCCGGCGGTTCTCGGCCAGCAGCCGCTGCTGGTCCAGCGCCCGTCTAACTGCCATGCGAACGTCGTCGTCGATAATCGGCTTGGTAAGGTAGTCGTAGGCCCCCTGTTTTATTGCATCGACGGCCGTCTCTATGGTCCCGTAGCCGGTGACCATGACCACGACCGTTTCGGGGTAATTCTCCCGCACGTGCCGCAGCAGCTCAAAGCCGCTGCCGGCGGGCATGTTCACGTCGGTGATTACAAGATTGAATCGTCCGGCGTCCAGTTCGTTGCGGGCCTGCTCAACGCTTGGAGCTACGGAGACCTCGTAGCCCTCCACCTCCAGGAAACCCGACAGCGAGTCGAGGATTATCTGATCGTCGTCCACCAGCAGTATGCGCCCGTGGGTTCGCTCGGTATCGGTGGGCTTTTCCATGGCTTTTTCGTCCATCGTCTATCACCGTTGCTCGGTCGCGACGGCCGGTGTGCCCGCCGGCAGGCGCACGGTCACCACCGTTCCGCCGGCGCGTCGGGGCGACGCGAAGATACTGCCGCCTGCGCGGGCAACGATATCGCGGCAGATTGCCAGTCCCAGTCCGGCCCCTTCGTTCGCCGGCTTGGTGGTGTAGAACGGCTCAAACATCCGGCGGCACTGCTGCTCGCTAACGCCGCAGCCGCTGTCGAGAAACTCCACCACACACTGGTCCGAGGACCGCTCAGCGAGGATGGTCAACACGCCGCCGTCGCCCATCGCGTCCAGGGCATTCTTGATAACGTTGCAGAACACCTGGAACAGCGCCGCGTCCGCCGACGCTCCGCAGTCGGACCAGTCGCACTCAATCCGCACGCCGGCTGCGTCCGCACGCGGCTGCATTACATTGACCGCCTCGGACAACAATTCCCCTACGCCCTGTGCCGGCGAGGCGCCCCGACCTTGAAGGTCGCGCAGCGTCTGAGCCATTCGCTCCAGCCCATCGCGGGCGTTTTGTATGTATTTCCGCACGTCCTGAGCTTCGGCACGCTCGGCGAGCGAGAGATACCGCATCACCCCGTCCAGGGGGTTGCCAAGCTCGTGTGCAAGCTTGGCCGTTCTGTCGGCAACACCGGCCAGACGCTCACTGGCGGCTGTGCGGCGCTCGGCGCTGATGCGCGCCGAGACGTCCCGCACAAGCACCACGGCCAGTCTTTCGCCCTCGACCTCACCGAGCGCGACGAAGTCCACATCGGCCACCATTTCACGAGAGCCGCTCTTGAGCACGGGGACGTCGCGTGCGGTCAGCCGTCCTTCTCCGGTGAAAAGCTCGTCCATGGTTGCGGAGAAATCCGTCGTCGCGGACTGCCCCCATGGCCGCAATACCGACGCCAGGTCATCCCCGTCGGGCAGCTCACGGGCGGCGTCGTTGCGGTGGGCTATCCGCCCATCCGCCCGGACCAGCAATACCGGTTGGGCAAGGGCCTCCAGCGCCAACGCCGAGAGTTTTTCCGTGTGTCGGTCCATGGCCGGATGTCTTGAAGCCATCTTCGATGTTGCCCAAAGGCAACATGCGTGTTTCTCCCGGTAAACATTTCGGCATTTACAACTCCCGGCTTTGAGGGCTTTATGCGGCTCGCCGGCGACCAGGGACCGATAAGCCCGGCGCCCGCTCCTGTTGAGCACGCGAAAAACCGCCACCTTCCAGCGGCGCATGTCGTTGCATTTGCTCGCTCCTGCGTTACGATAGCCGCCATGGCCGCCAGGAACGACTCCTCCATGACGTATAAGCAGGCGGGTGTGGATATCGACGCCGCCGACGACTTTGTCCGCCGCATCCGTTCGCTTGTGGAGCGGACCGCCACCCCCCGACTGATGGGCAACTACGGCGGGTTCGCGGGGCTTTTCCGGCTGGACTATAACGAGCGACTGTTCAAGCGGAACTACCGCGAGCCGGTCCTCGCCGCCTCTACCGACGGCGTGGGCACCAAGCTGCTGGTGGCGCTGTCCGCCGACCGGCTGGACACCGTCGGCATCGACCTGGTCGCGATGAACGTCAACGATCTGGTCTGCTGCGGCGCCGAGCCGCTGTTCTTCCTGGACTACATAGCCACGGGCAAACTTTCGCCTTCGCGTCTGACCGAGGTGGTCAAAGGCATCAGCGACGGTTGCTCCCAGGCCGGCTGCGCCCTGCTGGGTGGCGAGACGGCCGAGATGCCCGGTCTGTACAAAGCGGGGGATTTCGACCTCGCCGGCTTCGCGCTCGGCGTTGTGGAGCGGCGGCGGGTAATCGACGGAAGCAACGCCGAAGAAGGCGACATCGCCATCGGCATCGGCTCGGACGGACTGCACTCCAACGGGTACGGCTTGGCGCGCAAGGTGCTGCTGGAAAAGGCCGGCTTCTCGCTAAAAGACCGCCCCGCGGAGTTGGAAGGCGCGTCGGTGGGCGAGGAACTACTGCGGCCGACGCGGATCTACGTCCGCAGCGTGCTGAACGTGCTGGGACACTACAAGGTCAAGCGCATTGTCCGCGCGATGGCGCATATCACCGGCGGCGGACTGCCGGGTAATCTGCCCCGCGTGCTGCCGGAGGGACTGACCGTGCGGATAAAGCGCGGCTCGTGGACACCGCAGCCGATTTTCAATCTTATCGCCGAGACGGGGAACGTGGATGAGCTTGAGATGATGCGCGTGTTCAACATGGGTGTCGGTTTCGTGATGATAGTCGCGCCGGACTTCGCCAAGCCGGTGATGAACCGCCTGCGACGGTCCGGTGAGCGATGCTGGGTACTGGGCAAAGTGCGCAAAGGCGGACCTGAACTCGAATGGTCTTAATCACAAAGACCACTAAGCTCACGAAGCCCACTAAGACAAACAAGGCGGCAAAGCTCAGAAATGGCAACCTGTGTTTTCTCGCAGTCGTGCGTGTCTGCGGGTTGTTAACAGGAAACCCTTCGTGATCTTCGTGGGCTTGGTGATCTGGGTGATTTTGGTGGTCTCCGTGGAGCAAGGCAGATTGGGGCAAGCATGGCCGAGAGACCTAAGATTCTCGTAGTTGGCTCGATCAACATGGACCTCGCCGTGCGCGCCGCTCACATGCCCGCACCGGGCGAGACGGTCCTGGGTAACGGGTTCACAATGTCACCCGGCGGCAAGGGCGCCAACCAGGCGGTGGCCGCGGCAAGACTGGGCGCCGACTGCCGCATGATAGGACGCGTCGGCGACGACCCCGTCGGCGAGAAGATGCTGGAGAATTTTCGCGAGGAAGGCGTCAACTGCGACGATGTAGCCGTGACCGAGCGAGTCGCCAGCGGAACGGCGATGATAATCGTGGACGGCAACGGAGAGAACTCCATAGTCGTCGCCGGCGGCGCGAACCAGCGCGTCACGCCGGACGACGTATTCGGACGGTCCGAAGCGTTCGACTGGGCCGACGTGGTCCTGCTGCAACTGGAGCTTCCGCTGCCGACGGTCCGGGCGGCGATCCTGCTGGCGCGAAGGCACGACTGTCGGTTCATACTCGACCCCGCGCCGGCGCCGAACCCCATGCCCGAGGACCTCTGCGAAGTGGATATACTCTCGCCGAACGTCTCGGAAGCGGAGACTATCACCGGCACCAAGGCGGTAGAGGAACGCGTGGACAAGAACGTGGCGGCTGATTTGGTCGCGCGCGGCGCGTCGGCGGTGGTACTGAAGCTCGGTCCGCGCGGCTCGCTGGTGGTGACCTCCGACGGAAACTTCTATACGCTGAGGCCCTATAAGGTAACGGTCGTGGACTCCACCGCAGCCGGAGACGCGTTCACGGCCGCATTGGCGGTGGGCGTGGGACGCGGGGAGCACCTCCGCGATGCCGCGAAGTCCGCCAACGCCGCCGGCGCTCTGGCCTGCTCAGCGTTTGGAGCGCAGACGGCCATGCCCACCTTCGAAGAGGTAGAGATGCTCATGGAGGACCAGTCCGTTTGACAAGCCCTCCGAGAGGCGATTTATGAGCGACAAAAGCCCGACAATGCGGGCGGGGATATTCCTCGGCGTAGAGAAAATGGAGGTCCGCGAAGCGGATATCCCAACGCCCAAGGCCGGTGAGGTGCTGCTGAAGGTTCGCGCCTGCGGTGTCTGCGGGACGGACTTTCACATCTACAGCGGGCACCTGACGGCGGGCGTTGAACCTCCGGTGGTGCTGGGGCACGAGATAGCGGCCGAGGTGGTCGAGACCGGCGAGGGCGTGGACCGTCTCGATATCGGACAGTTCTGCGCGGTTGACCCGGTTATCGGGTGCGGTCAGTGTCGCATGTGCCGATCGGCCAAGCCCAACCTGTGCGACGCGCCGAGCATAATCGGATACAAGCTCAACGGCGGGTTTGCGCAATATCTGACCGCCCCAGCGTCGAAGGTCGTTCCGCTGGACGCCTCTGTAGGCCCGGCCGGCGGTGTGCTGTGCGAGACGCTGGCGTGCGTGCTGAACGGTTACGAGCGACTCCAGCCGCCGACGGGGGCGGACGTTCTGATACTCGGCGCGGGCACGGTAGGATTGCTGTGGCTTCAGGTGATGCGCAACTCACCTGTCAGGCGGATCGTGGTAACCGAACCGGTTGCCTTCCGTCGTGAAAAGGCCGAACGTCTCGGCGCCGACGGCGCCATCGACCCGTCGGCCGAGCGGTTCGCAGAGATTCTCGCCGAGAAGCTGCCTGAAGGCGCCAACGCGATAGTGGACGCCACGGGCGACCCGTCCGCCGTCGAGGGCGCGATACCGCTGCTGGCGCCGGGCGGGACGTTCATGGTTTTCGGCGTATGCCCGGCCGGCAGCAGCGTACGCTTCGACCCGGCTGAACTTTACGAGAAGCAGGCCCGCATAATCGCCAGCAAGATGCCGCCGGCTACGCTGGACAAGGCCGGTCGTCTCATCGAAGCCGGGCGGATTCCATGCGACGAGCTGGTCACCGATACCCGGCCGCTGGACGCCCTGGCCAATTCGGTCGCCGGGTTTAACGACCATAGAAACAACCAGATCAAAGTCGCCATCGACCCGTGGCGGTAACAGCGAATCACGAAGACCACCAAAACCACAAAGGACACCAAGACACCGAAGTAAGAAGGTGTGTTTTTTTGTCGCCTTTGTGAACTTCGTGGTCTTCGTGGACTTGGTGATGAAAAAGAAACGGCGGCCGGCTCTCGATGAACCGACCGCCGCTGTTATATTCCTTGATGATTTTCTCAGCGTCTGCGTCGCAGCAGGGCTACCGCACCGAGACCGAGCATCGAAAGCGTCATCGGTTCGGGCACGACCGTGAACTCCGCCCAGTCCCCCGAGACGACCAAGGACCAGTAATCGATATCAGGGGCACCTGTGGGAACGGACATATTGGAAATCAGACCCGAATACACGCCGTAGCCGATGCCGAACTCCGCGTCGCCCAGTGGAATGCCGTGCAGGGACCAGGACTCGCCGTCCTGGGGCAGCGTGCCTCCGCTGCCGTCGGCCATCCAGCCGTTCATAATCTCCCAGTCGCCCACTTCCAGCCAGGCCTGGTAACCGTCGGCGTCAACGTGCGCGTCATTGTTATCCCAGGTGAAAACGTGACTCGTGTTGACATCCGCACCGCCTGAAGGACTGGTAACCGAGGGCACCGGCAGGAAATCGCCGTCCTGAACGGCTGCGACATCGAACGTATAGTCATAGGTGTCGCTTCCGGTGACGACTCGCAGCGTCCAGCCGCCTTCCATGTTGCTTTGCAGATCGCCGAGCGTCATGGGTCCATCGGTCTCTGTGTACCACTCGTCGTCCTCACCAACGAATTCGAGCAATTCGAAGCCGCTTCCACCGGGGATATCCGCATAGACTTCATCGGCGGCTGCAAAAACAACGAACTCAGCCCCATAGCGGTATTCGCCGTCAGACGGAGAATAGTACTTGAAGACCAGCATCTCTGTCTCCAGGTCCGGTATCGTTGATGCGGCCGAGGCGGGTATCGCCGATACGAGCAATACCGACAGACAGACACCAGCAAAAGCTTTCATAGTTCTCCTCCTGCAAGCAAAGATGGACATGGCGCGAGCCGCTGGTGAGACGAGCCAGTGAGCTATTGAGCGCCCTGAATCTGGCAAATTCTTACACGGAATCGCATTTCTGTCAAGCGGATACCGAACTCAAACTGAGGGGTTTTTCGAGGGGCCTTTACGCGGGGTCGAAACGACTGGA
>JBKHJB010000092.1:0-8918 GCA_046538345.1 Phycisphaerae bacterium | reverse complement strand
CAAACGCGTAAAACGCGCTTGACGCAAACGGTCGGGAGTAGGACAATCCTCCGTAAGGTGAACTGCCGGGAATGGAATGAAGTGCAGGTCACCGAAGGGCGCATTCTAGAGCACGGCGGTGCTGTGACAAGCGCAAAATGCGCTCTGGATCGGCCGGGGCGCACCGTGCCTGGTCGCCCGTGAGAAACATTGGGTCGGGGGGCAAGGTGGCGCGGGTCCACCCCGTGGTTGTGCGGGACCCCGCCATACGGGACCGGCGGTTCCGGCCAGAGGAGATGCCGGCAGCACCCGGAGGTCGGCGCGGGGGCCGACCTTCGGGCGCCCCCTGTGCCGCAGCCGGACGCCTGGCGCTCATGCGGCAAGCACAAAACGGGTGGAGGGGTGTACTGCGGGTTACCCACGTCGCGATACGAGCGTGCGGGCGCCCCACTCGATGAGCATCACAGCAACCGAGGCGGCCAGGAGTACAGGCCAAAGCTCCGTCCGTGCCCGTTCGGTCGCCTCCGACATGTGTCTCTCTACGCCACCGGCGATAACCAGCTTTCCGTCGGTGCGCTCCGCAAGGTCCCGCAGCGCGGACCAATCCGCTCCGATAGCTGCAAACTCGCGCGGAATTGTCTCAGCGACGGCCTCGCGCCATGCGACCGTGCCGGCCTCGTCGGTCACCTCGAGAGCTGAGACACCAGGCGAGATGTCAATTTCCGCGTGGTACACACCGGGAGCTGTCTGGCGCATCCGGGTCGTCTCGGCGTCTTCCTCTCCCGGCGCGCGGAGGTGCAGCGAAAGGTCGTTCATTGGTCCGTGCGTGTCGCGGGCCTCGAGCCGGACTTCCAGTTGTCCGTTTCGGTGCCGGAGACGTCCGGTGAACCGGGCGTCACCTTCGGGTCGGGCCGTCCGCTCAACGCCCGCCCGTAGTAGTTGCGAGAGACCCTGGACATCGGGCGATTGGTGGTCGGTCTCCGTGGGAATCGCCAGTTGCACGCATCGGCCCAGACCGGACCGGCTGTATGCCAGCACCGGATCGTTCTCGACCCGCGCCAGGACATCCGCCCGGGGACGCGCCGCACAAAGCCAGTAAGCACGCAGTCGTCGAAGCGGAAAGGGCGACAGACCGAGCGCTCCCTCGGCCGGCGTTAGAGAAAACTCCCCGCGACGGACAGCCCCTCCGCGCGTCCGCCGGAGGAACCGCCGGAATATTTCGGACAGTCCGTCCAGTCGCTCGGCGGTGACCAGCGGTGCCTCGGTTATATCGGCCAGTTTTTCCAGGGGCGGGTCGGAAGGCGCCCGCTCGCCGGCGGTGGTAACGACAATAGCCGGCGATATGCTCTGTTGGTCCAGCAGATCGGCGACCGCCGCGGCATCGAACTGTTCTGTCCGAAGGTCGCTGACGACAATGAACAGTCGGTCCTTTCCGGCAGGCGCGGACGCCAGGACTTCTACGGCACGCTCCAGCGCCGGAAGCACGCGCGTGGGACCGGCGGGGGTTAGCGGCTCCAGTGCGTCGCGAAGCTCGCCGAAGTCAGCGGCTTCGCTTCCGCTGTCGTACGCCACACTCACCTCGCCGGCGAAAGTCAGCACCGCAAGCGAGTCCCGCTCGGTAAGCTGCGGCCGGAGCGTCAGCACCGCCTCCACCGCGCGGTCCAAGATGGTCCGTCCGCCGGTGTCGGCGGGAGCGGCCATCGAACCGGACGAATCCAGCGCCACCGCGACTTTCAGCGGCTTACGTTCTCTGTAGTTCGGCGTCAGCGGCGCGACTCCGTTCAGGGGGTCCGCCCTGTCAGGTGCGGTCTGTTCGGCAACCGCACCCACGAGCACCAGCCCGGTACCCGAACGAACGGCGTCGGCAAGTGCGGACCGAGCGGCCGACGCGGGCAGAGAATTTTCCGGGTCAACCAGGACCACAGCATCGCTGTGCGCCCAGCCGGCGGGCGATTCCGGCGCCGCGTCGGGAGGTAACACGTCGATGGTTCTGGCGGTATGGGCCTGGAGGTGTTCGACATCGACTGTCCCGCGGGCGTCCAGGAGCGCAACTCGGCCACGGATCGGCAGAACACCCGCGACGGTTGAATCGTTCTCCTGAAACCTGTCAGCCGGTGACAACTCCGCGCGGTAGCGGGCGGCTGTCTCCGCAGAAACGTCATCCGAAAGCCAAATTGTGGCCGGCTCATTCGCTCGCAGACGCAGACGGCGGCGGAGCAGCACTTGCTCATCGGGGGCGGTGCGGACGATGGTCAGCTCGCGCTGCATCGCAGCGTTGGCGATTGCCGTTACCCGCAGGGCGACCTCGCCATCGCGCCTGCCCGCGTAGAAATGCGCCACGCGCGCGTCGGCCGGGGGCGAGTCCAACGGGTCTATGAGCACGGGCAGCTTGCACCTGCCGAGGGCATCGGCGGCCGGGCGCCAATCGTCGTGGAAACGCCCGTCGGTTGTGATTACCACACCGGCAAGCTCGTCGGCGCGGGCGGCGGCCAGGCGTAGTGCCCCGGCGAGACGGGTATGCGGCGGAGCGGCGCGCGACGGTCCGAAGTCACGCGACAGAGTCCCAGTACCTTCCGGCTCGACGGGTTGAGCGTCCTGCCCGCGGAGCGATTCGGAAACGTCACGCAGCAGAAGCCATGGTTTCTGCGCCTCGGCTCCGAGCTTTGCCGTCGGACCGGCTGTCGCGACCGCCAGCATCAACAGCCCCGCGGATTGCGCAACCACGGAGCAAAGCGGAATCGCCCGTCCCTGTCGGCGGCGCAACAGAGCGGCGACCGGTGGAAGCAACGCCAGAACACCCCACCCCAGCCATGCGGGACTGGTGAGTTGGACAAAGGCGAGTTGGTCGCACCAGGCGGTCATTTGTTGAAGGTGTGCGTCGGGCAAAGGCCGATCCGGATTGATGCGTCAGCGATCGGCGTTGGCTGCGGTCGCGTCGACGACGTTGGCGACGATGCGCGCGACTATTTTCTTCGGGTTCTCGCCGGTCGTCCACAAGCTTGCCCACTCGGCCACCCGTCGCGGTGTGTCGGGAGTGGTCAGTACTATGCGGACATGCACAGTCCGGCCTGCGGCGATCCGTTCCGGCGGATGGGGTATCGAAAGCAGAGCCGAGCAGTCGCAGCCGGATTTTACGCGCCGCAAAACGATCTCATCTTCCGTTGTGTTCTCCACGCGGAGGATGACCGACGCCTGCGAGTTTGTCGGCAAAACGCCGAAGTCATGCTCCGCCCGCCAGTCGCCGGTAACAGGGTTGACCTCGGTGGTTATCACCGGCGGCTCGCCTGCGGCAGCCGTCGGGTGGATATTGGTGTCGGGTTCGCTGTCACGGGTTTGGTCTTCATCGGATGCGCTCCCGGACCCGCCGCCGCGCACCTCTGTCACGACGCCGTCGGTGAGCGTGAGCATTACCGGCGTGGAGACGAACCAGTCGTGCTCGTCGCTGAGCTTTCCTCGCAGGCAGGCGGTGTCATCGGGGACTATCTCTTCACCCGCCGGGGCGTGAGGCGGGATGGACACCACGGCGACTCCGCCGGCCTCGCTCCAGCCGCCCCGCATCTGCGCTAGCTGCTCGATCCGCTCGATTTCCTCCCGACATGTCGGACACGTGTAGTGGTAGAGAATCACCTCCCACTGACCGGAGCGCAGCTTATCGCCTACGTCGATGTGTTTCAGGAGCGGAAAAGTCTTGCCAAGCCAGTCGTGGGGTTGCAGGACTACGACTTCTCTGTCATTACCGTCGTTACCGTTCTTTGCGGAGACGATTTCTCCGGTATCTTCCAGCCGGGCCGGCTCGTAGCCGGCGATAGCAGCGGCGGCCGAGAAACCACCGACTATCATCACCGCGGCGACGGCGATGTGCCGCGGCTTGCTGTGGGTCACCGGATGCGGACGGGACAGCTTCGGACGGAACACGAGCAGAGCGGCCAGGCCGAGAAGGTCAAATACCAGCGTGTGCCAGGGGTGCACCTTCACCGCGCCGAAGCACCCGCAGGATTCGTAACCGGCCAGGCCTTCGTAAATGGTCACGCCCGTGAAGAACGCGAAGCACACCACGGCCGAGAGCCACGCCAGCCGCTTGTAAAGTCCGCTGACCCACCACAGGCCGAGGAAGATCTGCACCTGCACCAGCAGCGCCAGCGACCAGCGGTAGCTGAGGATGTTGAGATTTTTCGCGGGCCTGGTCGCCAGCTCGTGGGTCTTCAAAACCGCGGCCGTCAGCAGGACGAGACCGAGAAACACCCGGACCACATCGAAGGCGGTGATGCGACGTTGCGGAGACGCTTTGTGAGAGGACGAATCGGCCATGGATATCCTCGCAAGACACCTGCCGGTGCGGGCGACGACGTGACTTTCTTAACCCACCCGCGGCGGCACACCACAAGAGTAGTCCGGCAGGCGGATGCAAGTCAAGCTGGACGATATCTGGGGAGGCAGGCCTTTCGCATGCTCCCGCGGGTGCGGAGGCATTGCACTGGCCGAATGGGGATTTCCCATGAGTGTTGCGGCACTTGCACGCGGCCGATGGTGATGGTTCAATGCGGCGGCGCCGGCACGTTGTTGAGTCGGGCTTTTCGCGTGTCCGTGCTCGCGCACGGGCATGGGACCCGGTGCCTGGCACGGAGACGAGTTGCGGCTGCGGAAATAAGGAAGGATTCGACCCATGGCGACCTATCTGGGCATAGACGTTGGCACTTCGGGGACCAAAGCGCTGTTGATGGACGACGCCGGCGCGGTGCTGGCGACCGCGACGGCTGAGTACGACGTCTCTGCGCCTAAGCCGGGCTGGAGCGAGCAGGCGCCCGACGACTGGTGGGACGGTACGGTCCGCGCGGTTAGGCGGGTGATGGAGAAAGCCGGGGCCGCCGGAAAAGACGTCGCCGGTATCGGACTCAGCGGACAGATGCACGGATTGGTGATTACCGACGACACGGGCCGACCGCTACGGCCCTCCATTATCTGGAACGATCAGCGAACCGGCGAGCAGGCCCGGCAGATAGAGCAACAGGTCGGCGGCCGGGACAAGCTCATCGAGTTGGTGGGCAATGTGGCTGTGACGTCGTTCACGCTCACCAAGCTGCTTTGGGTCCGCGACAACGAGCCGGAAATCTACGAGAACATCCGTCACATGCTCCTGCCTAAGGACTATGTCCGCCTGCAACTGACCGGCGAATACGCCGGCGACGTTTCGGACATGTCCGGAACGCTGCTGCTGGACCAGCAAAAGCGGGCGTGGTCGAAGGAGATGATCTCCACGTTCGAGATAGACGCCGACATTTTGCCGCCGGTGTACGAGTCGCACCAGGTGACCGGCAACGTCACGGCCGACGCGGCCGAGGCGCTTGGCATAGCCAAGGGCACGCCGGTGGTCGGCGGCGGCGGCGACCAGCCGTCCGGCGCCATCGGAAACGGTATTGTCACCGACGGACTGACCAGCGCCACTATGGGCACCAGCGGCGTGGTTTTCACACATTGCGGGGACTATACCACGGACCCCCAGGGTCGGGTGCAGACCTTCTGCTCGGCGGTTTCCGGCGAGTGGTGCATGTTCGGGTGCGTGATGGCGGCCGGCGGGAGCTTCCAGTGGTTCCGCAACGAGCTTGGACAGCAAGCCATCGAACGCGCCCGCGAGCAGGGGGTGGACCCGTACGAGCTTATTACCGCCCAGGCGGCCGAGGCGCCGCCCGGCTGTGAGGGACTGTTCTACCTGCCCTATCTCACCGGCGAGCGTACGCCCCACGCCGACCCCCAGGCGCGGGCGTGCTGGATAGGCATACACTCGCGGACCACCTACAAGGAGTTGGCGCGGTCGGTGATGGAGGGCGCGACGTTCGCCATGAACGACGTGGTTACCATCCTCCGCGAGCGCGGGCTGGACATCCGGCGGATTCGGCTCTCCGGCGGCGGCGCCCGCAGCGAGTTCTGGCGGCAGATGCAGGCGGACATCTACGGCTGCACCTGCGAGACCATCAACGCCGAGGAAGGACCGGCCTACGGCGTGGCGCTTCTGGCGGCAGTGGGGACCGGACGGTTCAAGGACGTCCGCGAGGCATGCTCCGAGGCGATCAGCGTTACCCGGACCATCGAGTTGGACGAACAGCGCAGCAAGTTCTACAAGCCCTACTACGAGCAGTACCGGCGGTTGTACCCGGCGCTTAAGGAGCAGTTCGCAAGCATAGCCAAGCTGCCCACAAGCTGACTAAGTGTCACGAAGCCGGCTTGAGACAGAAAAGGAGCGGCCGTTCGCAGGTTCAGTCCGCGAGCGGCCGCTCTGGTTTTGCGTCGGGTTTTCAGCGGCGTATCAGCTTTGCGGCGGTGTTTCTTCTCCGCCCTGCTCGCCGCGTTGCTGCTGGTCGGATTGCGAGGACTGCCCGCCTTCGCCGCCCTGCTGTTCGGAAGATTCACCCTCGCCGGAGGTCTCATTCCCGCCGGTGGCTTCGCCTTCGCCGGTCTGCTCGCCCTGCTCGGGCGCTTCTTCCGGTCCGGCGGGCGGGGTGGGCAGCTCTTCGGGTTCCTCAACGTACACGTCGTCGAGGTCGGTCGCATCCACCTTCCGCCGCAGCAGGAAGTAGATGACGGTGGTGCTGCTGGCGGCGAAGGTCAGCAGATAGGCCGCGACCGCGGCGGCCACCAGGAAGACCCACACGCCGATAAGGAACGCTCCGACCTGCTGGGCGCCGCTCATGGCGGCCCAGTTGAACGACCCGAACAGCGAGTTGAAGGTCGGACGGGCCCAGAGCAGGTCCAGCTTGTCCGCCTGCGGGTCCACAGACGGGGCGCCCGCGATCACGCCGAGCTTCACGAACGAATGCGTCATGACCAGCGCCAGATAGGCGAAAAGCCGGACGAACAGATAGGTAATCACGCCGTACACCAGCGCTACCAGTCCGTAGAAGATACCCCTCCACGGACGGTTGAAGACGTACGAGAAACTTCGGCTGATGGCGTCGAAGCTGTCGGAGCCCTCTACCGCGATGGTCGGATACATCAGGGGCGCACCGGCGAGCAGGCCGACCAGCAGGAAGGTAATCACCAGTCCGCCGATAATCGCCAGGGCGAACAGCAGTCCGCCGATAATCTCACCCACAGCCGGTATGTTAATCAGCAACCCGCCGACGCTCAGCAGCAGTCCGAGTACGACGATTGTTCCCAGCGGGATAAGCGGCGAGGTGAAGAAGCTGAAAAACTTACCGCAACTGAACCGCAGCGCCTGGGCGACGCTGATGCGCTCGTCTCGGGCGAAGTGCAGTGCCGCTATGCGGTTCACCGCACCGCCGAACAGGGCCACAATCGCCATGGTCACCACCGACAGCAGCACCGCGAACACCCAGTGCTCGGCGTACAGCCAGACAATGCCCTGCCATGCCATCAACACGTAGTACAGGAAGCCCTGCCCGTCGGGGGGCACGGGATTGTTCTGAACGGTCTGAGCCGGTCCCAGTGCAAGCGGTCGTACGCCGCGTGTGTCGCGCGCCTGGCGATACTGGGCCAGACCGCCGGTGATGTTGCGATATCGCACCGCGGCGATGGCCTTGTTGACACAGTCGCCCTGCCAGTCGAGAAAGCTCGCGAAGATTCCCTCACCGCGTATGCGTCGCAGGTCCCGGTCGAAGCTCAACCGACGCAGGGACATGGCACGACGCGCTTCGGCGAGATGACGTTCATAGAGCTCTGTTTTTTGCTCTTTCTGCTCTTTGTCATCTAGTTTCGCTATGTCCTCCTCGGCTTTGTCACTGGCCTTGTCGAACACCTCCTCGATGTTCTCCAGCTCGTCGTCAAGTACGTCGGAGGCGTCCGAGACCAGGGCGGACCAGCTCCGGTCGTTGTCGCGCGCGTCGGAAAGTATGGACTGGGCGCTCTTGGGGTCCGGGCCGAAGTCCCGCTCCTGGATCTCGTCGCGCATCTTGGTCTTGAGATCGCCGGACGGGATATTCGCCATGTAGCTCGATAGGTTGGCCCGCTCGCGCTGCGATTGAGCAAGCAATTGAGCGGCGGCCTCCAGTCGGCCCTGCTGCCAGTTTTCCTTATCCTGCTCGAATCGTTGAGCGGATTTGGTGTGGTATTCCCAGATTTCGCCGGGGTAGGCGTATCCGCCGCCGACCGCCCAGAACTGGTCGAGTACCCAACCGCTCACGAAGACCAGCACGATGGCGGCGATCGCCAGCATGAGCTTGCTCGGATGGATTGCCATCCGGAAGCACCGGAAGATCTGGGGGAAGCTGAAAACCTCCTGCCAGTTGACGCGCCGAACTTCGTGTTGTTCATCGGCCATGGTGTTGTCCTTTCCCTTGCGGGTCGTCCGACTTTCGCGACGGGGCAGCCGGCGCGGGGTGATTGCCCGCACCGACGCATGTCGGACGGGCTTAACTCGACATCGTCAGCACCCCGGTCCCGCGGCAGTTTCCGCCGTGCGCCGGGGCTGTAACCCGTTGATTCGGAGGCGGATTATACTTTCACCCGCAAAAACTGCCAAACAATTCCTCCCACCACGGGCACACTCGCGCCCGTCGGGCCTATTCGTCTTTGTTGCCTGTCTTGTCGCCGGAATCTTCCTGCTTGCCCTGCTTGCCGGAGTCCTTGGCGTCGGAGCCGCCGCTGCCCCGGCTGGAGTTTCCGTTCCTGTAGTCGGTTGCGTAGAAGCCGCTACCACGGAAGATAATCCCGGCGCCGGTGCCCAGCAGACGCTTTACCTTTCGCTTGCCGCACACCGGGCAGACCTTCACCGGCGAGTCGGACATCTGTTGAAATCGCTCAAAGGAATGTCCGCACGCCTGACACTCGTACTCATAGGTCGGCATCTCTGCGTCTCCAACTCGACAGATTCTTTCCATTCGGCGGATTTCGCCGGCGGAGCCGGCTATTTCGCCCGGCTGGGGGAAAACCACAATAGCACCCCGCCGCCGGAGCTACAACGCAAAACATGGCAGCCGGGCCGGCAG
>JBKHJB010000091.1:0-9007 GCA_046538345.1 Phycisphaerae bacterium | reverse complement strand
TCTAGCCCTGGGTCTGACGTTGTGGAGCACCGTCTTCAAACGCCCCGGCGGGAGCGTAAGCTCGGATAACCCGCAGTTCAAATGCACCGAGTGCGAGCACGAATTCGAAGTGGAAAGCATACCGGCGGACCAGAGGCGAGATGCCGGGGATCCGTCCATGGTGCTGCTGGACTGTCCCAGTTGCGGCGAAGAGTCAACTGCGATGCGGATGATCGAGTGCCCGGATTGCGGGGAATACTATATCTCGCAGCGGACCAAATACTTTATTGAGCATGGCAGGCCCGCGCCTTCGGACGTTCGCGACGTCTGCCCGCACTGCGGGACGGACCGTCTCGAGTACATGCGCAGCAAACGCAAAAACCGCTGACATCGGCGGCAGAAATAACAGGTGTGGTTTTTCCAGCCCCGACCGCTAGCTATGGTCGGGGCTGTGTTTGCGCTGACCGGCTGCATCAATCGCGGGGCGGGGCAAAAATTTATGTGTTTTATGGAAACCGGCAGAAACCTACCTTCGTGCGAAGTGTTACAGTAATAACCCTATAGCTGGACTCTGTGCAAACACGGGCGGCTCTGCATTCGCCGGCGCGTCCCCCCCCGCGCGTCGCGTGCATGGGTCGCCCATCTTTATGCGCCCTTGCCTTGGATTGCACCGCGGCCGCGAAGCCGCTATCATCTCTGGTCCACTCGCAGCAAAGCAGACGCCGACGCTTTGATGGCGTGAGAAACTGACCGAAGATTACACGGCCACTTCGAAAGGTCTTGCCATGTCACGGGGGTTCTCTCGGGTGCTTGTGGTGGTGCTGTTGACGTCGATGGCTTCCGCTGCCCTCGGGGGCAAGCAGGATGCCTCGACGGGGGAGGAAAAGCCCGAATCCCGGCTTGAACAGGCCCAACGCCTGTTCGCGGACCGCCAGTATGACGAGGCGAGACGGCAGGCCCGGAAGGCGTCGGAAAACGCCCTTACGGAGGACCAGCGAAGAAGGGCGGACCGCCTCGCTGCTCTGTGCGGCTTACTGCAAGGCGCCCCGGACGCCGGGGAGGAATCCGAGCGACTTCTCGAGGAATATCCCTCGCTTGCCGAGGATGCCGAGTTCCAGGTATCCCAAGCCGTGTACTACGCCGACAGGGGGGAGCACCAGCGGGCATACGACAAGTACGCCCGGGCGGGGAAGCTGTTCGAGCGGCAGGGAAGCCACAGAAACGCCTGGCAGGCGTATGTTGCCCAGGCCGAGATTATCCGGCGATTCTACGACGTCATACCCAGCGGCTTCGGAGAAGAGGCCCGCGCCTGGTCGCCACAGCAGCAGGAGCGCCACGCCATCGAAGACGCCGTAGCCATTTACGAGCGGGCGGTGGACCTGGAAGTGGGCGAAGACTTGCGGGCGGAGGCGATCTACCGGGCCGGAAGGACCCTGGCGGAATTGTCCAAGTGGAAGTTCGCCCAACGCGGGATCGAATATTACCGCCAATGTGTGCGCGACTACAGCGACACCACCGCCGCCGCGACCGCCCAGTACGAGCTTGGCCAGGCCTATCGAAAGTTTGAGCGATATACCGACGCCGTTCGTGAGATGGAGCGGTTCATTGACCGGTACGGGGAGCATAGGCGAGCGCCCAGCGTCGGGCGGATGCTTCAGGAGATAACCTCGCCACAGGTAGAGCTCTGGTCTCCGGGGCCGGTGCATCTCGGCCGGCGACCGGTGCTTTACTGGCGCAGCCGTAATGTACAGCGGCTGCGGCTGTCTGCCTCGGCTGTGTCCCTGCCGGAGGCGACCTCCGAATGCGACTGGTTCGCGCCAAAGGTGTCTTTCCCGGAGGAAGCCGTGGGCGAGACCGTCGCCCGGTGGACGGTCCCCATCGACGACGAAGGCGAGCATCGCTGGCACTTCTGCGCCACTGACGCTGAAAGCGGCGATGGCGACCCCATAGAGGTCCCCGTCGATGCGCCGGGCGCCTACAGGGTGCGCGCTGTCGGTGAAGACGGCGACAGTGCGGCCGAATGCCTAGTCGTAGTGAGCGACCTGACGACCGTCGCCAAGGCCGATGCCACCGAGACGGTCGTCTTTGCCGTGCGCGACGATATGCCCGTCGTCGAGGCGGATGTTTCGGCCGCCTGGCTGCCATACCGGCGGCGAGAGCCGCTGTTCGCCCGCGGTCGCACGGATGAAGCAGGTCTGGCTCGGCTGGACTCACTCGACGCCGGACGCGCCAGGCGATGGCTGGCGACCGCCCGGAGCGGCGACCACCAGAGCTTGTGTATCTCCGAGGAACACTACTGGGCTCCGTGGGGCTGGCAGTACGCCTGGAGGGTGTATGGTTTCACAGACCGCGGGGTCTATCACAAAGGCGATACGGTCCATTACAGGCAGATTGTCCGTGCAGTTGACGATGGTGGATACGCAAACCGCCCCGGGCAGGAGGTTCGCGTCGATATACGCGACCCGCTCGGGGAGGTGGTCTATACGCGGCAGCACGTGACCGACGAGTTCGGTTCCTTCAGCGGCGAATGGACACCCGATGCGGACAGTCCCGCGGGCGACTATCGCATCAACGTATCAATCGGCCAATTGGCCGTGCCTTTCCGCGACGGGGGCGCAAACGTATTTCGAGTGCTCGACGCCGATTCCTCCGACCTCCGGCTGGAACTGCGCCCGGCGCGGGACTCGTACAATTTCGGCGAAGAGATGAAGTTCGTGGTAAGGGCAGTGCAGGCCGACGGTACTGTCTCGCCGGAAACAGACCTCCGGCTGTCCATACGCAAGGAGCCGTTCGACCCCGCTACGTACCTGCCGGACAGTTCCGTCAGCCCGGCGTCTTCCGGCGGTGTGATCCAGACCGACGAGCAAGGTGAGGCGACGATAACAATCGAGGCCGACGGCTTTCAGGACGCCCCGCATCTGGGGGCGAAATTCGTGGTGACGGCCTTTCACGGTGAAGCCGCCGCAAGAGGCGTAGCACGTGCCGCCGGTGATGCGGTCCGCCTCGCCGTATCGACCGACCGAGGCATATATTCCGCCGGCGAGCCGGTGCGAGTAGCGGTATCGGCCACGAGGGCGGACGGGGCGCCAAGGAAAGCGACTGTCAAGCTCACCGCGTCCGGAGACCGCGAAGGCGTGCCGCGTTCGTTCGAATTGACGATTGAGGAAGAAGGGGGCACAACCTTCATCCCGCCGCAGCCGGGCCGGTATATGATTCGCGCACAGTCCCCGGAGGCGGTGGCGGACGAGACGAGCTTTATTGTCACCCCCGGCGAGGGCGATGTTCTGCCGTGGCAGCCGGAGAAGCTGAACATTGTCGCGTCTCCGGGAAAGCTGCAAACCGGCGATCAGTTGCGGTTACTTGTTACCGCGCCGTTTGAGTCCGGACCGGTGCTTGTGACCGGCGAGGCGAACAAGCTGCTGTTCGCCGACTCGGTGAACGTCTCCGGCGGCTGGACGATGGTGGAACTGCCTGTGACGGAGGATATGTCGCCGAACTTCACAGCCGTCGCAACTGCGATCCGCGGTGGAGAGGTCCTCAGCGCCGAGACGGGCGTCACCGTTCCGCCGACACACCAACTGCTGAATATCGACGCGGAAGTTGTGTCCGGGCAATCCGACCGCCCAGTGCTGCGCATCAAAGTTACCGATGCGCGAACCGGCGATCCGGTGGCGGCTTCGGCAACGGTTTCACTGGTCTCCGGGGAGCCGAATATAGATCGGCCGAGCGTGGAAGACGCCTTTTACGGATTCACACGCGACGTACAGGTGCTTACGTTCGACAGTAGTGAGGCACTGGGCAAGCTTACCCGCAGACCGGCCGACCCCCGCGACAGGCGCCGGCCCGAGCGTCTGCGGCGCGACAACCGCAGGGCCGGCTCGGCACCGCGCGAACAGGTGCGGCTGGACGGTGTTTCACCGACGGAGACTGTGCTCTGGGCGGATAAGAGCGCCCGCGGCGAGGACGGCATCGTGGAACTGCCGGCTCCCCTGCCGGACGACGGCAAGCCACTGACCGCCTGGATAGTCGCCGTGGATAAGAGCAACCGCGTGGGTAGCGCTTTGGTCCGCCTGCGATAGGCATAATGCCGGGTGATTATTCAGGGAACTTCGCGCGGATTTCCTCGGCCGCTTTCCGAGGGCTGTCCGCGGCGCAGACCGCGGCGCAAACCGCCACACGCCGGGCGCCGGCGTCTATGAGCTGGTCCACATTCTCAGCGCTGATACCCCCGATTGGCACGATGGGAATTCCGATTTCGTCGCTTGCCTGTTTCAAAAGCTCCGGACCCGCGACGGGACCGGCGTCCTTGGTGCCTGTGGAGAACATCGGGCCGACGGCTATGTAGTCCGCCCCTTCATTGACGGCCGCCCGGGCCTGCTCGATCGTGTGGGTGCTCTTGCCGACTATGGCGTCCGGTCGAAGCAGCCGTCGCGCCTCTCCAACGGGCAGGTCGGTCTGGCCAAGATGCACTCCGTCCGCCCCGACGATGGCGGCAATGTCGGCACGGTCGTTGATAATCAACATACGCGATGTCTCGTCGGTCAACTCCCGCAGTTCGGCCGCCATCGCCAAAAGCTGCGCGTCGCTTACCTCCGGGCGCTTCTCGCGGAGCTGGAGCACGTCGGCGCCGCCGGCGACAGCCGCCCGGGCACACTCCCGCAAGCTCCCGTTGCACACCGCCGCCGATACCAGCACGTAAAGACGCACCGAGGCGAATCTCTCCCCCAGAGACAGTCGACTTATCAGCCGTTGCTCCAGCGTGTAGGCATTGTACCTCATTCTCTCCAGCAGCACGGTCTGCTGCGGAGCGACGACTTTGCTGTATTCCTCGAGGGTCCGCAGCGCCTCGCTCAAGCGCTTGCACGCGGCGGCAGCCACATCGCCCAGGTCCTCGCGCGACGATTCCATCGGACTGGTAAGCTCGGTCCCTATGTCGCCGGCGGTATCTCTGCTGGTGAGCATTTCCGAGGTGGGCATCTCCTGCAGGATGCCCTTGAGGTCGCTGCGCATGTGCTTGGCCATGGAGGTGATGGCCGGGTCGTTCAGTGCGAAGCGACCGCAGTCCTCGGTAACGCGGAGCGCCTCTCGCGCCCGATTGAAGTTCGCGTCGAGGATCCGATATAGCTCACGCATCTATGCGCTCCCGCGCGTTGACGTAAAGGGGGTTCAGTCCTGTCCCGCCGGGGACGATTCGATGCTGTTGGGCACAGGAAAACGCTCGCACAGTTCGCGCACCTGCCCTCGCACCTGCGAAATCGCCTTCTCGTCGCCGTTGGAGGCAAGCACCTGGTCTATCCACGCGGCGATTCGCCTCATCTCGTCGCCACCCATGCCACGGGTTGTCACCGCGGCCGTGCCCAGACGTACACCGGAAGTCTTTATCGGCGGTCTGGGGTCGAACGGGATTCCGTTTTTGTTTGCGATGATGCCGGCCGCTTCCAGCCACTCCGATGCCTCGGCGCCGGTCAGCTCCTCGTTGCGGCTGCGGAGGTCCACCAGCAGCAGGTGATTGTCCGTGCCGCCGGAAACCAGCCGCCAGCCGGCTTCGCCCAGGGCTTCCGCCAGCGTCCGCGCGTTGGAGACGACGTTCCGGGCGTATTGCTTGAATCCGTCGGTCATCGCCTCGCCGAATGCGACGGCCTTGGCGGCGATCGCGTGCATGAGCGGTCCGCCCTGAATGCCCGGGAAGACCGCAACATTCAGCTTCCTGGCCCAGTCCTCCTTGGCCATGATTACGCCGCCGCGGGGTCCGCGAAGCGTCTTGTGGGTGGTGGTGGTGATGAAGTCGGCTTGCCCCGCGGGGCAGGGGTGCACGCCCGCCGCCACCAGACCCGCGATATGGGCGATATCCGCCAGCAGCAGACACTCCGCCTCCCTGGCGATCTCGCCGAGCTTCTGGAAATCCAGCACCCTGGGATAGGCCGACGCGCCGACGACGAGCATCTTAGGCCGCTCCGCCATCGCCTGTTCGCGGAGCTGGTCATAGTCTATAAGTTCGTTATCCTCGCGGACGCCGTAGCTGACGATTTCGTACTGCCGACCGGAGAAGTTGAGCTTCATGCCGTGCGAGAGGTGTCCGCCGTGGTCCAGACGCATGCCCATAACCTTGTCGCCCGGTTCCAGAGCGGCCATATACACCGCGATGTTGGCGCTGGTGCCGCTGTGGGGCTGGACGTTGGCGTATTCCACGCCAAAAAGCTCGCGGATGCGGGCGATAGCCAGCTCCTCGACCGCGTCGATATACTCATTCCCGCAGTACCATCTGCGGTGGGGGTAACCCTCGGCGTACTTGTCGGTCAGGCAGCTTCCGGAGGCCTCCATGACCGCTCGGGAAGTATGGTTCTCCGAGGCGATCAGCTCAAGCGTCTCATTCTGGCGAGTCTGCTCGGAGCGGATAATCTCGGCCACTCGGGGGTCTGTTTGCTCAAGGGCGCTCATGAAACTCTCCTGTAAGATGGTATTGCGGCTAATAGGTGAAACATCAGATTATACGCCCACGACGCCGGAAGCAAGCGCCGCGCGGGCGATGTCCGGCTTGTAGCCGGCGGCGGGTCAAGCTACAATCACGCCACACCACCGGGCGGTTACGATTATCAATGGAGCGAAAGAGGGTCTTACTGGCAATTCTCACCACCGCGACGGCGGGCGTGCTGTCGTGCGGCCAGCCGCCGCCCGCGCCACCGTCCAGCCCCGCTGAGCATGCGCAGATGGGAGTCGCCGGACGGCTGAGCTATCCCAAGAGGATGGTGGTGTTGCATAACGTCCAGCGGGTACTGGACGACGAGCTGCCCGACGAAAAACGCATAGACTCACTCCGCCTGCTGGATAAGCTGGACGTCAAAGACCGGGATGTCAACGAGCACCTCGCCGCCCTACTGGCCGACAACCACACTCCGGAGTCCGTACGCAGGGCGGTGTTGGAGTATCTTCTGGAGCGCGACTATCCGGGCTTGGCACGGTTCGTGGTGGGGGCGTTTTCCAACCCCGACAGCGAGTCCCGATTGAGGGAACCCATCCTCGATTGGCTCACCCGCCATCCCACTCCGGAAGTGCTCAGCGAGGTCGTGAAAATATGGGCGCGCGAGCCGGCCGACGGGGAGGGTGAACGGCGTTTTCGCCAGGTTGTCGAGCGCATCACCGGCAAGAACTGGCGCGACGCGCTGCTTGGCGCTCTGGGCGCGAGGGATTTCTCCGCACGCGGCTCGGCATTTGAGGTGATGCGGGCAAGGATGGACAAGCAGGCGCTCAGCCGGCTCATACTTTCTCTGCAGCCGAACTCCGACGCAGTCAGGGCGCTGCAGATATTCCTGCGACGTTTCGAGTATCTGCCGGAAGACCGCGAGTCTTTGCTGACGGTGGCCACCCACGCGGCGCGTCGCACCGACCGGATAGAGGCGGCCGCCAGACTATGCCGGCAGTGGCGGCGGGAGCATGATTACAGGTTTCGCCTGCGGGACTTTCATCTGCTCTCCGAACTGTCGCGCGACCCCCTGCGCGGAGATCTTCCACGCACGCAACTGGTCCTGGAGGTCGGCAGAGGCATCAACTCCCGCGAGCACATCAGCTATACCGGGCGGCGAAGCGACCCCGACGACGAATACGCGGACAATTTCTGGGTCCAGGCCGATAGTATCAGCGTCGCGGACCTCTGGCGGCTTCACCTGCTCAACGAAATGTTTTACCGCCCGCGGATAAGACTGGCCCTGAGACGCATGGCAAGGTTGGACAGGACCGACCAGCTACGTGCCTGGGGCGGTCTGGTGTTCTACGAGAACGGCCAGGCCGAGGCGAAACTCTATCCGGGCAAGGAAAGCCCGGCAACTCCATGGCGATTTGTCCCATCCGAGGAAATGCTCACGGATGCCCGCGATTCGCTATGCAGGTTCCACGCGCATTTCGATCAGGTCGAAAACCGCGCCCGCGTCGGCCCGGACAGCGAGGAACTGCGACAGGCCCGCAAAGACAAGTACGACGCACTGGTGTTGACGAGTCTGGACAAAGAGCGTTTCTGCGCACACTACTACACGGCCGAGGGGAGAGTCGTGTCTCTGGGCACCTTCCGCTACGGGTCGTAACGCCGCAGCGCAGGTTGCTCTGAATCGCCCAGAAGCTCAGCACACATGAGCCGCAATTCCCGCTCATCATCGCCGGCGACAGTTTTCGCAGCGATCGATGTATTCCTCGCAGCGCCTCTGTCGGTCCAAGCTGTCTCCGCAAACATACATGCATGTCTCTGCACTCAAGCCCATGTTGCCGCCCCGGCGTCGCACTTCTATATCTGCGGTCAAGTTTTGCATTGACTCGCGACGCGTTGTTCGACACTATATGTCTAATTCGGCTAGCTTGTGTCCTGAATCAGCGGCCGCTTGACCAGATCTACCGGAGCTTTTTCCATGTTGACCAGACCGGGTTTTTCGCGCACGCTCAAAAGTCGTGGGCGGAACGGCTTTACTCTGATCGAGCTTCTGGTGGTCATCGCTATCATCGCGTTGCTGATGAGCATTCTGCTGCCTGCGCTCGGCCAGGCGCGGGCACTTGCCAAACGCGCGGTCTGCATGACGAACCTGAAGTCTCTCGGCTCGGCGATGCACCTGTACGTCAACGATTCCCAGGGAGGCGGGATGCCGTTCGTCAACTGGGGCAACGGCACGCGGCACGGACCGGGCTGGTTGTACGAACCGCCGCCCGAGGGCTTGTCGCATCTAGATGCCGAAGCTCTCCGGGAGCTTGTCGAGACGGGACTGTTCGTATCGGAAGGGGACGTTCCTCCGGAGATTTTCCGATGCCCGTCCGACGACCCCGGACCGCTGGACCCCCAGCAGCCGGTCCGGCAGATTACAAGCTACGGTCAGAATGGCGCCAGTTGCGGGTATGGGGACCATCTTCCGGCACTTTCGCTGGACCTGTTCAAATCCGACGAGATAGTCTTCTGGGAGATAGACGAAAGCGAACAAGGCGGGTTCTGGAACGACGGGGCCAACTATCCTTATGAGGGCATCAGCGCCCGGCATAAGGAAGGCGCCGGTGT
>JBKHJB010000003.1:0-36940 GCA_046538345.1 Phycisphaerae bacterium | reverse complement strand
GGTCGCGGCCCTTTTGCTTAGGGGGTCACCCCCACAGTTTCCACCGGCGGATTGCGGGGCGAACGCCGAAGTCAAAAACAAACCCAAGCCACTGCAAGTAAATCGCTTAGCTAATGTACAATATCGCTTGCGTTCCGAGCGAGGGAACCCTATAATACTTTTGACTGACTGGTCAGTCAAAATGTCGGCGCGTGTAGTTTCCGGACGACTGACCAGCAAAAAGCAGCCGTGCAAGCTACCGACGCATACCGCCAGGGTGGAACATCAGGCCGGGCGGTTTCGCAGAAAAGTCAAACCGGTCGCCCGAAGTGCAGCAGGAGCGCACATATTGGCCGACGAGACCAATGGAAAAAACGGCGCATCCCGTCAGCGGAAAGAGGAGATACTCTCGGTTGCCGCGGTCGTCTTCGATACTCACGGATACGCTGAGACCACCATGGACGACATCGCCGGTCGGGCGGGGATCTCCAAGGGCAGCGTCTATAACTATTTCTCCAGCAAGCGGGACCTCTTTCGTGAAGTGTTCACCAGTGCCGTTTCCGCGGACGACCGCGTGCTGGACACAATCGCCGGACAGGACTTGCCCACGTTGGAGAAAATTTCCAAGCTCCTGGAGACGTGGTACGAGCGGCTCAACGACTACATCCGGATAGGGCGGCTGGTGCTGGAGTTCTGGGCAACGGCCGCGCGTCAGGAGCGCACCGGCGAGACATCGAGATGGTTGAGCACGATGTACGCCCGTCGCCGGGAGAAGCTGGCAGAAATGCTCCGGGAGGGTCTTAAGCGCGGGGATCTTCCGCGGCGTTTCGACCCGTCGATGGCCGCGGCTCTGATAATCTCGCTGTTGCGGGGCATAACCGTACAGGCCATCCTCGAGGGCGAATCTCGCGTGGACCGCGAGTTCCTTGAGGCGTTACAGCGAGCAGTGTTGGCCGGGCTTACCGGCGAGACCGACCAGGGAGCATGAAATTGGGCAAACGGAAACCGGGCGACGAGAAACATTCCGAAAAGCCGTCCCGAGCCGGCCGTCGGGGACTGCTGATTTCGCTGTCCGTGGTCGCGGTGGTGGCGCTCGCCGTGCTCGCGATCGTTTTTCTCCTGCCGCGGCAGAGCCGAGAGGCCGTCCCCACGGAGCCCAAACCGGTGAACGTGGAAGTGATGGTCGTCGAACCGGTACCGTCCCTTCCGGACGCGTTCACCGCGCCCGGCGACGTGGAGCCAAACCGCGTGGTGAACGTGGCGGCCGAGGTGTCCGCACGTATCGAGGACTTCCCGGTCAAGGAGGGCGAGCGGGTCGGCCCCGGCGATGTCATATGCCGTCTGAACACCGACCTTCTTCAGGCGGAGGTGGACCGCACACGCGCCCAAGCCGATTACGACCGCAGCGAGTACGAGCGACTTCTGGCGGTCTCACAGCGGGACGCCGCCACTCCACGCGAGGTCGAGCGCGCCGGCGCGGCGATGGAGGTCAGCAAGGCCGCCTATGAATCCGCGGTCGCCAAGCTGGAGCGTACCACCATCGAGGCCCCCGCCGGGGGTGTCCTTGACCGCCGGCCGGTGGAGGTCGGCGAGTATGTGGCGCCGGGCACTGTGGTGGGACGGATAGTCGACACCAGCAACGTGAAGGTTGTGGTGGCGGTCCCCGAGCGTGACGTGCACTTTCTCCGCGAAGGCGACCGCGCAAGGGTCATCCACGACCGCGGCCGGGCGGAGGGACCAATAACCTACATCAGCGAACTGGCGGACGAGCAGACGCGCACCAGTCGCGTGGAGGTGACTGTAGAGAACCCCGACAGGGCGCTGCGTCCGGGGCAGATGGTCCGGGTCGCTTTTGTCCGCCGTGAGCTTACAGAGGTGCTGATGATCCCCCTGAGCGCGGTAGTCCGCATGGAAGACTCCTATGCGGTCTATGTGGAGCAGGATGGTGAGGCCCGCAGGCGCGAGGTCGAGCGGGGTGTGATCATCGGCCAGTGGGTGCAGATTACAGAAGGGCTGTCCAGCGGCGACCGGCTGATAGTAGAGGGTCGCCAGTATGTCGGACCGGGTCAGCAGGTGAAGGTGCTCGCCGAGCAGTCGTCCCCCAGCGCTGAGATGCTCCTTCCGGACAGTTCCCGCGTTCCGCCGCCGGGTGGGGCGGGAACCGTCGAGTAGTGAGGAAATTCCCGTGATCCTCAGCGATGCCGCAATCCGAAACCGCGTAACCGTAGCCGTTATGGTCATGCTCATAGCGGTCGCCGGAACGTATAGCTATATCACGCTTCCCCGCGAGGCCGCTCCGGATGTCGCCGTTCCCTACGTGTTGGTGACCACCACCTACGAGGGAGTCTCGCCGGAGGACATTGAGAACACCGTCACGCGGGAGATAGAGCCGCAGCTTTCCGGCATCAAGGGGGTCAAGGAGATAAGCTCCGTCAGCGCCGAGGGGGTCTCCACGATAGTTGCGGAGTTCGAGCCGGATGTGAATATCGAGGACGCTCTGCAGTATGTCCGTCAGAAGGTGGACCAGGCGCGAGGCGACCTGCCCACCGACGCCGACGAGCCGATCATCCGCGAGATCAACGTCGCGGAGTTTCCCATCATATACGCGAATATCACCGGCGACGTGTCCATGAAGCGGCTCAAGGACATGGCCGACGACCTTCAGGACCGCATGGAGCGCGTCACCGGCGTGCTGGAGGTGGATATCCTCGGCACTCTGGAGCGGGACATCCGCATAGAGTTCGATGCGGACGCCCTGACCGCCTGGTCGCTGACCATTCCGGAGGTGCTGGAGCTGATACCGGCGGAGAATGTCAATGTCTCGGCCGGCGGTCTGGAAACCGAGGGGATGAAGTTCAATGTTCGTGTCCCGGCGGAGTTCGTCGAGCCACGGGAGGTGATGGAGCTTCTGGTTACCGTGCGCGACGGCAGGCCCATCTATCTCTACGACGTGGCGCGTGTGGTGGACACGTTCAAGGACCGCGAGACCTACTCCCGCGTGGATGGCCGACAGAGTGTGACCCTGGCTGTCCGCAAGCGCGTCGGCGCCAACATCGTGGACGTGGCCGAGGAAGTGAAGGATATTTTCTTCTCTGCCGCAGAAGAAGCCCCCGACGCCCTGGAGTTCGTCATCACAGACGACCGGTCGGAGGACATCGACCGGATGGTCAAGGACCTGGAGAACAACATCGGCGCTGCGCTTCTGCTGGTGGTTGTCGTGCTGATGCTGTTTCTGGGGTTCCGAAGCTCACTTGTGGTGGCGGTGGCGATACCGCTGAGCATGGCGATGAGCTTTTTCATTGTTCAGGCGGTTGGGTTCACGCTGAACATGATCGTTCTGTTCTCGCTGGTTCTGGCGGTGGGCATGCTGGTGGACAACGCCATCGTCATCGTCGAGAACATTTACCGGCATATGCAGCTCGGCTACGGGCGTATCGAAGCCGCCAAAAGGGGGGCTTCGCAGGTCGCCTGGCCGGTGATTACCTCCACAGCGACGACCGTGTCGGCGTTTATTCCGCTGCTGTTCTGGCCGGGCATCGTGGGCGACTTCATGAAGTACCTGCCCGCGACGGTCATTATCGTACTGTGCAGCTCGCTGTTCGTAGCGCTGGTGGTAAGCCCGGTGGTCTGCACGCTGGTTACCGGAAAAGCCAAGCGGCGCGAGCGCAACAGTCGAATTCTGAACGGCTATCGACGTTTGTTGAGCACGGCGCTGGCGCATCGCGCGGTGGTGCTTTCGCTGGTGGGTCTGCTGCTGGTGGGGCTGGGGCTTTACTACGTCAAGCGCGGCGAGGGCGTGGAGTTCTTCCCCACGACCGATCCCCGGCGGGCCGTTATAAATATCCGCGCCCCGCAGGGAACCCATATCGACAAGACCAATGAACTGGCCAAGCGGATCGAGCAGCGTGTGACGAAGTACCTTGACCATCCCCGGTACGGAAGGGAGCTTAAGCACTACGTCACCAATGTCGGCTCCACGGGCGGACGCGGTGTGCTTCTGGGCGGAGGCGGTTCCGGACCGCATGTCGCCAACGTCACGCTCGTGTTCCGGGACTACGAGGACCGCCCGCGCCCGTCGGCAGAGATTGTCCGGGAGCTGCGCGAGGAACTGACAGACTTTGCCGGCGCCGAGGTCAGCATATCGGAGGAGGAGATGGGCCCGCCCACCGGCGCGCCTGTGACGGTGCGGCTTATAGGGGAGGACTTCAAGGTCCTCGAGGACCTCAGTCGCCAGGCCGAGCGGATGATCCGCGACGTGCCCGGGCTGGTGAACCTGCGCAACGATTACGAGGCGTCACGCCCGGAGATGGCGTTCCAGGTGGACCGCCGCCGGGCCATGCTGCTGGGAGTTAACCCCAGGACCATAGGCAATTTCCTGAAAATGGCTATCTTCGGACAGAAGGTGGGCAGCTATCGCGAGCTGGACGACGAATACGACATTACCGTGCGCCTTCCGGAGCATCAGCGCAACAAGATAGACGACCTGCTCCGCCTTCGCGTGCCCAATACTCGCGGCCGACCCGTTCCGCTCAGCTCGCTGGGCGAGTTCCAGTACCGCGGCGGGTATGGGACCATCTACCGGGTGGACCAGGACCGGGTTATCACCATAACCGCCGACGCCGAGGGGCGTCTTTCGCAGGATGTGTTAAGCGACGTACAGCAGCGGATCGACGAGCTGGATATGCCCGGCGGGTATCGCGTTGAATACGCCGGCGAGCAGGAAGACCGGGAAGAGGCCGGCGCGTTCCTGAAGCGAGCGCTGATTATGGCGCTTCTTTTGATCGTGCTGGTGCTGGTGACGCAGTTCAACACGCTGTCGGTGCCGGCCGTGATAATGATAACCGTCGTGCTGTCCATGATCGGCGTGCTGACGGGTCTGCTCGTCACCTCACTACCGTTCGGCATCATGATGACCGGCATCGGCGTGATTTCACTCGCGGGCGTGGTGGTCAACAACGCCATCGTTCTGCTGGCCTACACGCGCGACCTCCAGCGGCAGGGCCACGACGTGACCTCCGCCGCTGTTGAAGCCGGTGTCACGCGCCTTCGTCCGGTAATGCTCACGGCGATCACCACCATCATGGGGCTGATACCGATGGCTACCGGCTTGCATATAGACTTTCATAACCTGCGGATAGCGACCTCCAGCGAGTCCGCGGACTGGTGGCGCACAATGGCCGTCAGCGTCATCTTCGGTCTGGGTTTTGCGACGGTGCTCACTCTGGTGGTCGTCCCCACTTTGTACGTAACCATCTACCGCATGGCGGCCCGGCTGGGTATGGGTGGACTGCAGAGACCCGACGAGAAAGAACAAAGCCAAATCGAAACCGCACCCGAAGCCACAGCGCGATGAAAGCTCGATCCGGCTTCACTCGATACGAGGTAGCTCCTCGTTTGGGTCTCTTCGGGCCTCCACCCAGATGCGGTAGAAGAGGTTGTTCTTCAGGAATACCGTAAAGAGCGTCTCGTTTGGCCAGAAGTACCATACTTTGGTATCGTGCAACTCGCCGCCCTCGATGCGCGCGTTGAAGTGCAGTATGGGGATGCGTCCCTGCCGATAGGCATGGTTCCACTCGGCCGACTGCGGCGTGCTCAGTAGTATCAGACCTATCTCGTACTCGCCCATGTTGTCTGCGGTCGTGGTGCCCTCGATATATACGTCGTAGATGGGTCCTTTGAAGATCATGTCGTTGACGGCTGTGCCGTCCGGGAGAAACTCGGTGAAGCTCGTCATCTTGCGATACTCGTAGCGGGCGAGGTTCAGGCCCGGAAATATGCGTGTGACGAACTTGGGAGCGGCCCGGCCGACCACAACGCCGTCGATGGTGACGGTTTTGGCCCGGCCTGTCGGACGGACCGGATATCGCGGGTCCATTGCCTGCGCCAACATGTCGCGCAACGGCATGGTGAGGTCCTCGGTGCGGTTGAACTCACCGTGTACGGTATTGCCCGGAAAATACAGCGCCAGTTGCGGCTGGATACTCTCGGTGGCGATTACGTCGCTCATCTCGGTGCGGCTGATGACTGTCGGGGTCGATTCGGACAGGTCCACACCCAGCTCCCGCTGGTACGTTCCACCGTTAAGCCCTGCTATCAGGTCCACCTGGACCTGTCCTTCGGCGGCCCGCGCTTGCAGGCGCAGATTGTTGACCACATACGCCTCCTCCACACGCGGGTCGAAGGTCCGCATGCGACGTGCGCGGAGGTTCAGCGTCAAATCCGCCTGTGCCAGATAATGCCTTGCCATCAGCACCAGCCGTCGCGCCTCGTCCTGGAGTTGGGATGCCTCATTGGCCGAAAGCTCCTCGTCCGACACCGCTGGAGCGTCCTCGTCCAGCAGCCACTGCATCAGGTCCAGGTCGTCGGCGTATTCGCAGAGCACGTCCGCGCGCCCGGTTGGTTGGCTGTTCAGGTTTTCCAGGTCCAGTATCAGCCAGGCGCGGTTCTTGCCCGCCTCAATCTGGAGCTTGTCGCTACGGACGGCATGGATTTCCGGCATCTCGCATATGATGTCGCTTACCGATTCGAAGGTTATCTCGCCGTCGAGCAGGACGTCCTTTCCTCCGATGTGACCGGCCAGTTCGTCCGTCTCCAGGGTCAGATGTTCGACAGTACCGCCGTTTCGATCGCTGTAGTCCAGCCGCACCGACAGTGAGCCGTCCAAAGCCCACGGTTCGACACATGGCAGGAAAGTCTGGACAGTTCCGGTCTGTTCGATGGCAAGCTCCGCCCGAGCGGTGTTCAGGCGATAGGACGCGCCTTTAGACGGTCGGGAAAGTGTCGCCTGGGAGGAAATCTTCGCCCCGCCCAGATCGGCCGTCAGTGCGCGCAACTCTATGCGGGAGAAGTCCCTCTGTGCCGAGCCGCTTAAGCTCAACTTCGAGGTCACCCCGGCGGGCTTGACCGCCGGTTTCGTTGACAGCCCGAGACGTTTCAGCTCCGCCGGAATGTCCGGGCCGGGAAACTCCACGAATTTCCCCGCCAGCTCCGTCGCGTCAAGCCCGGCGTCGAATTCCAGCGAAGCGTCGTTGGTGCGAATCCTCGCTTCAAGACCCAGCTCGCCCTGCAATTCGTACTTTGCCGTCCGGCGGTCCCAATCCGGCAGAAGCTCGCGCAGAGCGTCGTCCCACACAACGGCGGCCTCTATCCGCGCGTCGAGGTCCACGGCTTCGTTCAAGGTCCGGTTAAGCTCCAGCGCCCTGGCGATATTGCCGCCGAGCGTGGCGCTGACACTTGCCGTACTTTCGCCGAACCATAGCTTGCATCTCTCCAGGTCGAGCTGCGGACCGCCACCGGCGTCCGACGCGCGGGCGAACGCTTCCAGCCGCGCCTGCGTCCCGGCCGCCTTGTAGCCCATGTCATCGCCACCGCGATACTCCAGCCCCGTTGCGTCCACATTCAGATGCAGGGCCGGACCGCGCTCAAGCCACTGCAGTCTTCCCTCGGCCTTGGCGGCGCCGCTAAGCCGTGCGCCACCGAAAGCGCGCTTCAACGGGGGCAGATGTTCGGCCAGTCGCGCCGCATCGCGGACGTCCAGCGACAGTTCCGCTTCTCCTTGCCTGTTGTTCCGGACGGTTCCTTCCATCGCCGTGGTAGCCCAGGCCGAGCGAAGTTCTCCGGAGAAGTTCCACGCGCCGCCGACAGGTTCGTTTGCCCGGAGTCGCAGCGAGAGCGAACAGGCCTCATCGGCCGGTTTGACGGCGAGGGATTCGACGCGCAGCGACGCGTGTGAAAAGTCCGCAAACAACCATGCCGACATGCCCCGGGGGCCGACGGAAGCCCTGCCGCGACCGCTGAAGGCGCCGGTTATTTCCAGCTCCTCGTCCTCAGGGAAACATTGGAGCAAGTCCTCTACTGACGCCGCATAGAACCGTCCTGCCAGCGACATCCGCGTGTCCGGTTCCTCGGCGATCTCAAGGGCTACGTCCCCCGCTACCAGTCGGGCGCTGCCGATCGCCAGCGTCATCAATCCTTCGCCCAGCCGGGCTTCGTCCGGCTCTATCCGCCCCTGGTATGTGACCGCCAGTTCCTCCCCGGGGGGTTTGGTGAACCACGGACCGATGCTCAACTCGGCGTCGGCCGGTATTTTGATGGAGGCATCCACGTGCGGGCGTCTTCCCGGCTCCAGCACAAGACGGCCACTGACGGTTCCGGAGAGCTGAACGTCTTCGCGCGACGGTACAGAGTTCAAAAGGTCCGTCACGGCGGTCAGGTCTGCGATTCTCCAGCGGCAGCGCCAGCCCACGCCCGGCATCGCCTCAAGCAAGTCGGTCGCGGACGACACATCCGTTCGCAGTAGCCGGCGGGTGTTTTCCACTCTCAGTGAGCCGGAGACGGAGTTGTCCGCCAGCTCCAGCTCGCAGGTGTTGCTGCGGAATCGCCAATTCCGATCGTTCAGCAATCCCGAGAGTTCACCTCGCAGCTTCCGACCTGCCGGCTTGAGGACATCTCCTTTGCGCTCGACAGACGCCTCACTCGCGTCTGCCGCCACCTCCATACGCACATCGGCCCCGTCGTGCCGCACCTTGGCGGCCACCTGCACAGGGCCTGTAACGTCCAGTCCGCCGGGCAGTTCCCGGCCCAGCATCGCCGACAGGCGGTCCGGGTGCACGCGGGCGCGGAAATCCAGCTCCTCGATGGAATCCCAACCGCCGCCTCCCAGCGCCGTGGACATGCGCCCACGCCCGGTAAGCTCCACGCCGGGCATGTCCACACGAGCGGACTCGATTTCCAGGATGTCTTCGATGGGGTCCAGCCGCGCGGAGAAACGCACCGCGGCGGTCTCGACCACCGGCAGCTCCATACCGTCGTCCGGCTGGATGCTGAGTTCACGGAAGTCGAAGTCCACCCTGCAACGGTCCACCACGCCGCGGCGGTCGAGTTGAAGGTCTATCGAGCCGTCGCATCGCCCGGAAAGCTCCCGTATGGGCAATTGCAGCATCTCCGGCAGGGGTAGTTGAGACAGGTCCAGATTGCCGAAGTTCAGCGATGCCATTGCCGCGGCTGATGCCCTGACGGACTCGCCCATCTGGAGACTTACCGGGGCGTCCAGGTCTTTCTGCCGCAGCCGGGCGCTCATGGTGACGCGACTGATGTCTTCTATGCGGCCGCCGTCTATCTGCAAATCTGCGATATCGAAGCGCACGAGGTGGTCGCTGCTCGCCGTGGCGAAAGTCAGAACACCCTTGCTCAAAGAAACGTGCTGCGGGGCGACGTCGAATTCCAAACGGGACAGGGGGGCGACGTTGACGTTCCCGGAGCCATCGACACGTACATCCATCTCCGCGCCCACGAGCACCATGCGGTCGAAACTCTCTTTAAAGAGCACCTCCAGCGGCGAAAGGTCCATGCGTATTTCGTCCACGCGGGCCATCGGCTCGGCGCCGAAGCTCTCGTCGCTGTGGATTCGCAGGTCACGCAGGACGATCCCCCGCGACCAGCTCGTGGAGACCTCCGCGATGGTTACTTCCACGCCCATCTGCCGGGACATTTCCTCCGCCACGTATCGGCGGACCATGTCCTTCGGCAGCCACCATGGCAGCGTCACATACAAAGCCGCCGCCAGCAGCGCCATCACCACCGCTCCGCGAGCGAGCAGTTGCCACCATCGGCGGCGGACGGGTTTTACCTTTCTCAGTGCGCTCACCTGGGCACAGCTCCGGAGACGTCAGACGTTAAACCGGAAATATACAACGTCGCCGTCCTGGATGATGTAGGATTTGCCTTCCAGGCGGACGGCGCCCGCGGAGCGGGCGGTCTTCATGTCGCCGGCGGCCCGCAGGTCGTCGTACGATACCACCTCCGCCCGGATGAACCCCCGGGCGATATCGCTGTGAATCTCACCCGCGCCGGTCAGTGCGTCCGTGCCTTCGGGGACGGTAAATGCGCGGGTTTCCTTCTCACCGGCGGTAAAGAAGGTTATCAGTCGCATCTGTCGCAGGCACGACCTTATCAACCGGTCGCCGGCCGGCTCCTCAAGCCCCAAATCCGCCAGAAACTCGGTCCGCTCGTCGGGGGGAAGCTGAGCGATTTCCTCCTCTATCTTCGCCGAAAGGCGTATGGAAGGCAGCGAAGCGATATCTTCGTCGCCGCCGGCGAGATCGTTCTCGGAGGTGTTCAGCGCAACCAGCATCGGTTTCATGGAGCAGAAGGCGAAGCTGCGTATCAGTTTCGCGTCGGCATCGTTCTGTATAGCCGCCGATACCGGCTGCTCGGCTTCCAGCGATTCGGCGAGTCGTTTCATGACCTCCAGCTCGCGCTGTTGAGCGGTCCGGTCCGCGACGGGCTTCTTGAGGGCTTTCCGGAGTTTCTCTATCCGCGCGGTGGCCTGGTCCAGGTCGGCGAATATCATCTCGTCCAGCATTTCCCGCACGTCGCCGACGGGGTCTATGCGGTCACGATAGGCCGGGACGGACGCATCCTCGAACGCCCGGACCACCAGAACGAACATGTCGCTTTGCCGCATGGTTCCCCAGTGCGTACGGGCTCGGTTCCTGCCCGCCGAATCGGACAGGTCCATCCCGGGCACGTCCAGGAACTCCACCTCGGCGTGGGTGACCTTCGCCGATTCATACAACCGGGTGAGCCAGTTCACCCGTTCGTCGGGAACTTTCACGACGGCAGCGTGCGGCTGGTCCGGGCGATGTGTGTCCACCTCGCTGCCGACGGCGGAAGCAATGGCTCTGAAGAGGGTGGTCTTTCCGGATTGTGGCGGCCCTGCCAAAGCTACGCGCATAGAACACCTCTGAAGCTGCAATCCTGTCCCGGGCGGAGAGTTAACCGCGCCGACGCGGCAAAAGCAAACGGCGCCTTATCCTCAGGCGGCCAGTTGCCGGCGAATGGTCTGTACGGCGATTTCGGCTTCTCGCATCTCCCGCTCGTCGGGTACTCGTCCCGCCCATCGCAGACGATAGTAAACCCGCGTGAGTTTCAGC
Source organism: Phycisphaerae bacterium (assembly GCA_046538345.1). Taxonomy (GTDB): domain Bacteria; phylum Planctomycetota; class Phycisphaerae; order SM23-33; family SM23-33; genus PUND01. The sequence goes on along the minus strand of JBKHJB010000003.1, from coordinate 26,027 downwards.
ATCGTATCGACTGGAAGCTGGAACTGCTCGGCCGCCGCTAACGCTTTACGGCGGATCGTCCAGTCGGACCGGTGGGGCAGTCCGCGGTTCTCCAGCTCCGTGAGCAGTTCCGGTATGCACCGCAATCGTCCCTCGGCGCGCAGGAGCGGGTCGGTAAGTCTGCGTCGGGCCCTCATCCGGCGGCGAACGACCCGCACTATCAGCATCCCCGTCGATGCCGCTCCCATAGCTACCAGCACGAGCATAACGACCACCACCACGCGGTCTACATACCCGAACGCAAGAAGCCCGTGAACGCTGTGCTGCAGGCGGCTGACCCCGGCCGCTATGGCGTCTCCGGCGTCGGCGGCCAGGTGCCACAGGCGCCGGGCAAGGGCTTTCTGCACCTCCGCGTCGAAGCCCACTACGCGGTCGTACCACGTGAATTGCAGATCATTCCAGAATCCGCTCAAGCGCTCTCGCCAGCCCGGCGGGGGTTGCTCGACGGATCCCGGTGGTGTCGCGTCGAAGACCACACAGTCCGTCTCGGGCGTAAAAACCTCCACCCAGGCGTGGGCGTCGCGCTCGCGGACCACGTACTGCCCGGTCAGCGAGTCGCGTTCGTCGGCCAGGAAGCCCACCGCCAGCCGGGCGCGGACGTCCAGGGCGTTGCACATGACCGCCAGGGCTGTTGCGAAGTACTCGCAGTGTCCCCGACGTGTGTGCAGCAGAAAATCCTCTACCGCGTCACGGTCCGGGGAGGTCGCGGGCAGATTCAGCGTGTAATCGTACTCGCGGCGCAGGCGTTGCGCCAGATAGGCGGCTACCTTCAAATCCGACGGGTCGCTCTCGTGTTCGGTGAGTTCGGCGAACCACTGTTGTGCCAGTTCGCGGACACGCTGAGGCGTGCGAATGTTCTCCGAGCCGGTTCCTGGTCGTTCCCCCGCAGCCGCCCGGAGGTCCGCCAGATATTTCTTCTGTCGGGCATTCAGCGGACGTCGCCACGAGGCGGCCTTATAGCGCACGGGTCCGTTGCCGCGGTCGTCGGTCATAATCTGCGCCGACATAAGCGAGTTGTGCCGCACCTTCCCGGCGTCGGTCTGGACCGATACAGCCGGGTAGATCGCATACACCACGGGCAGCAGCGACGGGTGCATGGAGACGGTCTGTACGACTGCTCCGCGAGGGTCGTCGGTCGGTGGCGGGCCCGCCGCCGACAGCGGGGCGGCCCAGCGGGTCTGCGGTCCCTGGGACCAGCGGGAGTCGGCGTATGTGTCGTAAACGGCGCCTCGCAGGTACAGAGGAGGAGATCCCGCGGGACCGCCCTCCACGCGAACGCGCATCACCACCTGGCTGGACAGGTAGATATCCCGCTCGTCGCCCAGGCGAAGGTCCTGCTCCATAATGGGTCCGGTCTGATCTCGCTGTTCCGGCGGCAGACCCGGACCGGCGGAGGTCCGGGGGACCAGCAGGAAAGTCAGCAGGGACGTCGCCGCCATTATTACCAGCACCACGAGCAGTCGCCGCCGCAGCGCGGAACCGGGCCAGTTACGGATCACGTTCCAGGCGACGCGATCCGGAGGCAGAGGGGCCGCCTCCACCGGCAGACGTGCCCCGGCCGCGGCGTCCAGTCCGCGCTTGAGCGTGAAAATCATCGTAACCCGCGCCGCCAGAACCAGGTACGCCGCCAGCGCCACCGCGAACCAGAGCTGTGTGCTGATAAGCCCCGCGGCCACCACTGTTGTCAGAGATAGCGCTAGCATCTGCGCGTAGTCGCGGTTGCGCTTCCGCTCGAACAGTTTGCAGAGCTGGATGAGTATCAGGTAGTGCCCAAGCGCACGGAGCGTCGGAAGGTCGCGAAAGAATACCTCCATGAACAGCACGCCGGTCGCGCCGAGCACCGCCAGATTCACGAACAACCGCTGGAGGGAGACCTCCTTGCCGCTTCTGACGGCGAGCATGTTCACGCCTACCACGAGCGTTCCGGCTAACAGGTAGAAGAGTTGACCTTCGGCGAGGGCGAACATGATCACGCCCAGCCAGATCATCCCCAGCAACGGTTGCTCGAGGCGTTTGCGCTCGGTGAGCGACAGCTCCGCGGGTGTGAAACTGCGAAGTGGCATCAACCTTCCTCCGGCCGATGCTGGTCGGCGTACACTTCGTCAAGTTGCTCTTCCGGCAGGACGGTAAGACCTTCACGCGCGTAGCGCAGTGTCTGGCCGCCGGAGATGATGCCGTCGGACGTTCTGGTTACCGCGACGACGCGCGCGTTACGGATACCGCGCGGGTCCAGGCCGCCAATGACGGAACGCAGCTCGGTGGTGGTGTTCTCATCGGCGCCGGCCAGCGCGTCCAGCACACGGCGTCGCTGCCCTCGTCCCGATGCCGGCGTAATTATCAGCGGTCCGGTGGACATGCCCATAGCAAGGCCCACCTGGTAGCCGCGGGCGAAGGCCTGTTCCACGAGCGTCGCGCAGAATCGCAGGTTCCGCTCCGCCCGCGCGCGTGCGTCGTCGTCGTACGTTTTTCGCTGCGTATCGAGGACCACCCAGAGCAGTTCCGGCAGCGGCTGGGCCATTTCCCGAACGACCGGCACGCGACGAGACGCTGAACGTCGCCAATGAATCCACCGCGGACTGTCCCCCTGTCGGTATTCCCGCAGTCCGAAGAATTCGTCCTGTCCGCCGCTGGAGCGACTGGGCGGCTTGGCCGAGGTCTGCGTGGCGCCTCGATGAAGCAGGTTGGTCTTAAGTCGTCCCCGTTCGGGCCAGACTATTATCTCGCGATGCAGAGGCGAGTCGCGCCCGGCCGCTATAAGACCGAACGGGAAGACTGTCTTGACGCGGACTCCGTGGAGGACCAATCGTCCCCGACGCTTTGCGGCGAATCGCGCCCCGGCGCGGAACGTCGCCCGCGGCGGAAGGTGTACGCAGAACCCCTCGGCCGCTGCGAGTCCCTCGGGGGTGACTTCCTCCACGCCCAGTCCCAGTGCCGACCCTCGGCGACGCTCGTTGTGAACGAAGTAGCCCAGGTGCACTGGTTGATTCTGCCAGATGCGGTCGGGTGCGTCGCGGTGCACGGAGGCGCCTTTGACCATTCGCGAGGCGAGTATTCCCGAAGCCACCAGCGCTCCGGCGAACGCCCCCAATATTACAAAGACCATGGACTGCTGCGTCCGCACCGACGCCAACAGCAGGAACACTGCCAGAAAAGCCACCACCCAGCCGGGCCGTGTCAGACGGAGCCGAACTTGGCTGTACCGTGACCGATTGTTGCGGCTCATGGCATCGCACCTGTATTACTGCGGAACGGGGACCGTCTCGAGAATCTTCTCGAACAGCGCTTCGGTGCCGGACGAACCGTCCTGCGTCAGAGATCTGCTCATCAGGCGATGCGAGCAGACGCTGACGGCCAGGTCGCGAACGTCGTCGGGCACAACGTAGTCGCGACCGTCAAGCAGGGCGGACGCCTGGGCGGCGCGCATAAGCGCCAACGACCCGCGCGGGGAAAGCCCGATATTCAACTCGTCATTGCGGCGGGTGGCCTCGGCAATGGCGAGGATGTAGTCGGTAATCGGCTCGCTCAGACGCACTTCGCCCACGCGCTTCTGCCAGGTAAGTAATTCATCGATGCCCATCACCGGCTCCATGTTCGCGAGGCGGGTCTGCGACGGCTGGGTTCGCAGAATCTCCCGCTCGGTCTCGGTGTCCGGATACCCGATGCGTACGAGGAGCATGAACCTGTCGAGCTGGTTCTCCGGAAGGAAGTAGGTGCCCTCGTACTCGTAGGGGTTCTGTGTCGCCAGGACCATGAACGGCGGTCCGAGCGGATAGGTATTCCCGTCGGCCGTTACCTGCGATTCGTTCATCGCCTCCAGCAGGGCGCTTTGCGTGCGGGGCGTGGTGCGGTTGATTTCATCGGCCAGCACGATGTGCGCGAACAGAGGCCCGCGCTTGAAGACGAACTGCCCGGTGTCCGCGTCGTACACGCTCACGCCGAGTATGTCGCTGGGCAGCAAATCCGGCGTAAGCTGGATTCGGCTGAAGCGGCAGTCGATGCTTTTGGCGACCGCCCTCGCCAGCACCGTCTTGCCGACACCGGGCGCATCCTCCAGCAATACGTGTCCCTGCGCCAGCAGAGCCACCAGGACCCGCCGCACGACGTCGCGTTTGCCCAGCAGGACCTTCTCGATGGCGTCCGGGAGCTTTCGCAGCTTTTCGTCCTGTATTTCCACCCGCTGTCCTTTCCCGATATCCGGCTACTTTGGCCATTATACGGAAAAGACCGCCCCGCGTCCGCGCCATGACGGGGCGGATTTGTTTGGCGCGGGCAGGCGGCGGACCTAGCATGAAAGTTCATGTTCACCGGAATCGTGCGACATGTGGGAACCGTCGAGAGCGTAAGCGACGCCGAAGGGCGTCGTCGCCTGCGCGTGGACTGCGGTCCCGTGGCGACGGAACTGGGATACGGTGAGAGCGTTTCGGTCTCGGGCGTGTGCCTGACCGCCGCGGCGATCGACCCGCCGGGCGTGGAATTTGACGTCGGATCCGAGACGCTGTCCAGCACGACGTTGTCGGATCTGCGGGCCGGTGACCGTGTCAACCTCGAGCCGGCATTGAGCACGTCCGGGCGGCTCGACGGGCACATCGTGCAGGGCCACGTTGACGGTGTCGCGGCTGTCGCGGACATCCACCGCGCCGAGCCGTGGAAAATGGTCTTCTCGACGAGCAGGGACCTCGCCGGATGGATGGTCCCGAAAGGTTCGGTCGCGGTCGATGGCGTCTCCCTTACTCTCACGGAGGTTACCGGAGACACGTTCGCGGTGGCGCTTATACCGACGACCCTGGAGCAGACCACACTTGGCGGGCTGGAAGTCGGCGAGAAGGTGAACGTTGAGACGGACATTCTGGGCAAGTACGTCCGCCGGTATCTCGAGGGGCTTTCCCACGCGACCGGCGGTCTGACACTGGAGAAGCTCAAGGAACAAGGTTTTGCCTGAATCGGCGGAAGGCGATGGACAACGAGCGTCCGACAATCGGCGTGACGATGGGCGACCCGGCGGGAGTCGGGGCGGAGATTATCGTCAAGGCGCTTGGAGACGAACAGCTCCGCCGCCGCGCCCGGTTCCTTATTTTCGGCTTCAGCGAGCAGATTGAATACACCGCCGACTCCCTGGAGTTGAACCTTCCGCTGCATCGCGACCACCACGAGAATATCCGCAGATGCGCGCGGGACCTGGTGGTGCTGGACTACGACGATCTGGCGCTGCCGGTTTCGATGGCGCGTGGTCCGAGCCGGCTGGGCGGACAGGCGTCCATGGCATTCTGCCGCGGCGCCATTGATGCGGCCAAGGAGGGATTGCTCGATGCCATCGTCACCGCGCCCATTTCCAAGGAGTCGTGGAAGAAGGCGCGATACCGCAAATACCCCGGTCATACCGAGCTTCTGAAAGACAAGTTCAACGTCCGCCACGTAGCGATGATGTTCGTTTCCAGGCCGCTGAAAGTCGTGCTGGCGACGATACACCTTGGTCTGATGGAGATACGCGACGTACTGACGATAGGTTGCGTATTCAACCCGATAGAGCTTGCCGACCAGGCGCTGCGGGATTGGTTCGCCGTGGCGCGTCCGAAACTGGCCGTCTGCGGTCTGAACCCCCATGCCGGCGAAGCGGGGCAGTTCGGCGACGAGGAAACGCGGGTCATTGCACCGGCGGTCCTGATGGCCCAGGAGAACGGCATAAATGTGGAAGGTCCCTTTCCCGCCGACACGCTGTTCATCAAGGCGGCCGAGGGTAAGTACGACTGCGTGGTCGCGATGTACCATGACCAGGGACTGATACCGGTGAAGCTGCTGGCCTGGCGCGAGGCGGTGAACCTGACGCTGGGTCTTCCGGTGGTGCGCACCTCTCCGGACCACGGCACCGCGTTCGACATAGCCGGAAAGAACATCGCCGACGCGGGCAGCATGTCGGCGGCGATGCATCTGGCTATCGACCTGGCGTCGCGACGCACCAGAGCCGGCGCTCCCTGAGTCGTATCGGCGACGGAGCCGCACACGATGGCCGCCAGAGCACGAAACATCGCGAAGCCGTTCGACCACCACCGCGGGGCGAAGCCCTTGTTGCGGCGCACGCGACCCCTGCGTACGGGGCTGTTTCTGCTCATAAACCTGGCCGGTTTCGTCGTGGTCAACGTGTTCTGGCGGTATCTGGCTACGGGGCATTGGAGTCGATTCGGCCTCGCTGAGTACCGTCACGACGCTGTCATGACGCTCAGCGAAATGCTGCTGCACCCGTTGAGCATCCTGACGCACCCGTGGATGATCCTCGTCTGGGGATTGGTGCTGGCGGTGGTGCTGTTCGTGCCGCTGATCGTCTCGGTGCTGTATCGTCTGGTCTTCGCGGCCGTCTTTGTTGTGGTCATAGCGGCCGTGGGGCATTCCCCTGTGCTGGCGCTGGTTGTGGCGTTGGGTTGTGTGCTGGCGGCGTACACGCCGCTGCGAAGCGATCTGCCCTTTCTGGCGGTGCTGCTGGGCATGGCGCCGGTGGCGGCTTTCCTGCTGGCGATCAGCTTCGTGGGGCTGGACGAGGCATCGGTGTTGCCGGTCCAGCGATGGTTGCTGAGCATGCCGATACTCATCGCCCTGGTGCTGGTGGCGGTCTCCGCGGCGGTGGTGCTGTCGCTGGCTCGTGTGACGGGCTTTCGCCCCGGCGTGGTCTGGCCGGTGCTGGCGGTGCTGTTGGCGCCGCCAATGACCATCTTCCACCTGAAGATAGGCGCCGACGAACTCGCCTACGCGATGATAGTAAATCCGCCTCAGAAGGAGGGTCGCCTGGCGCCGGGCGACGCACTTTTCCAGCCCGTACCGTTGAACGCGTGGATTGATCACAACGACATCGTCGTGCAGAGTGAACGCGCGATATGGAACCTGCTGGAAGACGAGCTTGTCCGCCGCAGGCGCGCCCTGTCGCAACAGTGCGACGAGTTTCTGACGACTCATGGCGACAGTGACCGTAAGCCGGTGGTGCTGTGGATAAAGGCCCAGTCGGCGAGCTTGCAGCTCGACGAACAGGCGCTGGACGCCGAGCGGCGATTGGTGCGGTTCTCGGCGTCTCATCCGTTGCCGAGGTCCCGTTCCCATTGGCGGCGGCTGATTGACGAGCATCCCGGAAGCGCCCACGCGGCGTTGGCGAGGTGGCGGCTGGGCGTTCTGTCGCTGGCGGAGGCGGCCGACGCCGACGAACCCCTTGCGGTCGTCTCCCGCGCCGACGAGCACCTCAGCCGGGCTTACGAAGGGCTTAGCTCGCTGTTCCCCGAAGCCCTGCCGCTGCAATGGGCCGAGCCGCACAACGGACTTTTCATGCCCCATCCGAGCATCCCCTCGCAGCGGTACTATGCCGAGGCGCTGCTCGCGGTTGAGCGCCTGCGGTGGTTGATGGAGCAGAACAACGCCTTTAACGAGCCCAAAGCCGCCCGTGCGCTGGGAGAGTATACCTCCCTGAACCCGCTCAAGCGGGATCACACCCAGCGATTGAAGGAACTCGCAGGCAAGTACGAGGACACCCCCCTGGGCGACAACCTCAAGCTCGCCGTTGCCAGGCACATCCGCGACCCCTACCAGCGGGCCGAGATGCTGATATGGCTTGCCGAGGGAAAACCCACGGACGCCGCGATAGAGGCAAACTATCTCCTGGGAATGATCGCGATGCGTACCTCGGAGACCCCCGAGCTGGTACTGAACCCGGACCTGAAAGACCCGCGGGAGTATTTCCGCCTGGTCCTGGCCGGTCCGCCCAGCCCATATCACCGTTTGGCCCGCGACCGCATGCGATGGCTGGAGGCGTCCAAGCGTCCGGGACTCTGATATCGCGGTTTGCGCATTGGCACGGTGGGCGCTGTTATTGCCCGTGGCTCTGCGGTTCCTACTTCAGGCGGACTGTCGCAGACTCCAGGTGTTCGCAGAGCCGGTCGCCGACGTCCTGTCCGGCGCCGTTGGAGCTGCGGGTCGAGAGCGGCAGCATGTTCCACATGTCGTCGCCTTAGCGTTGCAGCGGAGCCGGCGTGATGCGCAGTCCTTCCAGGCGGTCCCAGCGTCCTCTTACCCGCTGTCTTGTGAGCTTTCCGTAGAGCTTCGACACCGCCTGTGCGGAGGGGAGAAAGTCGAGTTCCGACAGGTAGCCCTTTGCTGAAGCCGTCACGTAAAAATCCAGCTCCCGGCTGAGCAGGTCTATGGTTCCGCCGGGCTGGATGCGGGCGGTCACCCCCGCGGCGGTCAGGGTCCCGTTGCGGACGGTGACTATTGGACCGGTCAGCAGGAACTCCACCTGGAAGTCGCATTGCTCCCAGCCGGACGAAAGGCCCAGTCGTCGGCGGATGTCGGCGAAGCCGCCAGCGTGCTGGAAGGCCATATCCCTCAGATCGACGCTTCCCAGTCCCCGCAGCGTATCAAGCCCCCCGGCGCCGCCGTGGAACTTCACCGAAGCGTCCGCTGTGCCCGCGGGCAACTCGCCCCAGCCCATCGCTTGAGCCAGCAGTTCGGGCGACGAGTCGTGTATGTTGACGTCTGCCCGATATTCCATGCATCCGTCGGGGGCGACGAAGCCGCGGCCAGTGGCGGTGAGTCGGCCGTTACAGAAGTCCGCCTCCATGTTGTCGACCTCGACGCCCTCGTCGGAGATTTCGACGACCATCTCCGCGCTGTGGATAAGCTCGTCGCCGTTCAGGTAGGCCCGGCCCTGGCTGACATTCCATCTGCGGTCGTCGAGGGGGCGGGCATGGAAGGTCATCCGAAGCGAGCGGGAATCTTCGGTCCCGGCGCGGGCGACGGCGCGTCTCAGTTCGCCGTCCGCCGCGGCGCGAAAATCCAGACGCGCCAGCAGTCGCTCCGGACCGCCGTCGTCACTACGCAGAATGCGAACGTCCCGGGTCTCGAAGTTCCGAACCTGCCGCAGCAGCCGGCGAAAGTCCTCGGACAGCTCTTTCAGCGGTGGGCGGCATCGTCCGTTCGTGCACTGGGCGATAAGCTCCAGGGAGTCAATTTCCACCGCCTCGATGCGGGGTTTACGCATGGCGTCGGTCACTTCCACGCGGACCTCCCCGGCGCGCAGCCAGTCCCTTCCGGCGGCGTCGCGCAGCGTTATGTCGCGCAGACGGGTGGCCGAAAAATAGCGGAAGTCAACCTCGCCGACGCTGAACTGCCCGCCCCAGAATTCCCCGGCCGAGTCCTGCAGTCGCGAGCGGATGATTCGCGGAAGCACCCGGTATTTACCGACCAGACCTACGGAGAGCACCAGCCCCGCTATCACACCCAAGATGCCGGCAAGCAGGGTAAGTCGTCTTTTGCGTTTCGGTTCTTTCATGTGCGGGAATGCTTGTCCACCTCGTTCGGGCGGGTACAATCTTTGTTATGTGGCGGCCTGCTTGCAAGACACTTACGGTCCTGTCGTTGTTTGTTCTGGTGGCTGGCTGCGCCGAAGCGCCCGGGCCGGTCTCGCTGGATACCCGCGGCGTAAATCCGGCGGTGGACTACTCTCCGCTGGCGGGAGTGCTCGATGCAGCGGTGGGTGAGGATAACCGGCTATCGCCGCGGATGCTTGAGGAATCGTCGGAGACTTTGCTGCGACAGGTGAAGCTCCTGGCGGTGGCGGGGCCGACGGTTACCAGCGAGCTGTTTGATTCCGTCGATGCGGAACTTGCCTACTGGTACAACGCCCGGGCGGCATGGGCGATGAAGCTGGCGCTGGATTCCGGCTGTCCCAGGCGCATGGACCGGGCGGAGCTGGTTGACCGGCCTTTCCCACTCGACGGTCGTACCATGACGCTGGCGGATATCGACGACCTGCTCGAAGACTACGACGATTTTCGTGTCCTGGCGGCGTCGCCGGGGGTATGCATGCAGCGGGCCGAGCTGCCGCGCAAGCCGTTCAGTTCTGAAGACATCCGCGAGCGTGTCGCCGAGCGGTTTGAGCGTTTCATCGACGACCACGACCGTCTTCGCATCGACGTGGCGAAAAGGGCCATCTACTTCCCGCCGGTCCTATGGCGCATGCGAAATCGCATAATCGAGCGGTACCAGAACAACTATGGCGCGCGAGGCGCGAAGCTCAGCACGGCGATTCTACCGCACGTCTCCGGAGACGGGGCCCGACGACTGCGTAACGCGGTTGGCTACGAGTGTGTCCCTGCGGTTTCGCGATGGGAGCCGGCTCTGCTCGTCGAGGATTGACCGCCTTCGCCCAGCCCCGTTCTAAACGCCGGGCTTGCGCTTGACCGGTCGGCTCTTTTTGCCTTCGGAGCGGTCTTCCAATAGCTTGCCGACCTTTTTCAGGTCTTCCGGCGCCACCTTGAATACCGCGGTGGTCCTGCCTCCGGGCGCGCCGGCGGAGCAATAGGCGTAGGTGATGTTGACGTGTTCGTCGGACAGTCGCTTGGCGACGTTGGCGAACGCGCCGGGGCGATTGTCGAGCTCCAGGACGGCGACTTCGCACTCCGTCCATCGGTCGTGCGTCTTGCCGAGGACCTTTCGGGCGCCGTCCGCGTCGTCGCAGACCAGCCGAAGCGCCCCGTGCTCGCCGGAGTCCATCAGCGCCAGAGCGAGTATGTTTACCTTCTGCTTGGCCAGGGCGCCCGTGACCGACGCCAGGACTCCCGGCTTGTTGATAAGGTACACCGAGAACTGCGTATGCACTTGCATGCCGCGACCTTTCTGAAAAGACGTTTCCATGATATCGCGCCGTCCGGACATTGAACATCCTTTCGGCGCGTTACCGCCCGTGGCGTTTGTCCCAGAGCCGCTCGGCCTCGGGGCGACGCGCGTAGATGGGCAGCAGTTGGAACGGATCGGTGAAGGCGCCCTCGCGTGCCGCCCGTCTGCCGGCTCGCCAGACGCCCTCGGCTGTCGGTGTCGCCCGCGCCGGTTCGGCGATGGTTACTTGTTCGTCGTCGATGTCGTCGCTGTTCACGCAGCCGCCGACAAGCACCAGGGGACGCGGCGCTTCGGCGAGGACTTCGGGCAGCTTCGCCACCTTTGGTGTATCGACGGCGACGGGGCGGTCGTCCCGCCTGGTGAAAATCGTCGCGTACAGCAATTCGTCGCGGGCCTCGAAAACCACGGCCAGGTGTTCCCGGCAAAGGTCCAGACTGTTCTCTGCCACCGCGGCGGCGGTTGGGACAGCCACGCACTGCAAGTGGCTGACCGCCTGCGCGAGGGTCCGTGCGACCGTCACTCCGATTCGCAACCCGGTGAAGCTGCCCGGACCGACGGAGACGTACAACTCCTCGAGGTCCTTCGGCTGTAGCGAGAGGGCTTTCAGCAGCTCGTCCATGTGGCGGATAAGCTGCGTGGCGTGGCGTCCCCGCGCGGGGAATGTCGCGGAGCGTTCCAGCTCGTCGCCGAAACCCAGCGCCACGCCGCCTGAAGGTCCTGAAGTCTCTATAGCTATGGATACGGGGTGTTCCATGGTCTGCTCACCGTCGGGCATATTAACGCTACCCGGCGGCTGCGCCCATCGTCCGGGTGGGCAAAGCCGTTTGACACGGTGCGTACGCGGCGACTAGCATACCGACTTCCCTCGCGGGCACGAAGCCGGCAGGAGAACGTCGATGCTGGCGATCATCAGTGATATCCATTCCAACCTGGAAGCGTTAAAGGCGGTGCTGTCCGACATAGACAGCCGGGACGTCAGCGCCGTCTATTGCCTGGGCGACGTGCTGGGCTACGGCCCGGACCCCGGACCCTGTCTGGATCTGCTTATCGAACGGACCAGGGTGACGCTGATGGGCAATCACGACTTCGCGGTGCTCTATGAGCCGAATCGCTTCAATATAGGCGCCGAGGCCGCGTGCTTCTGGACGCGACGCCAACTGAACGAGGAACCGGATACCGAGCTGCGCGGACGCCGGTGGGACTTCCTCGGCTCATTGCCCATCAAGCACGTAATCGAGCCGGACGAGGAAGTCTGTGAAGAGGCGGTGCTGGTGCACGGTAGTCCGCGAAGGCCCGTGAACGAGTATGTTTTCCCCGACGACGTTTTCAGCAGTCCGGGCAAGATGCAGACGGCCTTTGATCGTTTCGGCAGCTTGTGCTTCATGGGACACACGCACGTTCCGGGCGTGTTCCTGGACACACCCACTCCGGATTTTTACGGCCCTGAGGAGCTTGAGGACGGCTATGTGGTCGAGCCAGGGCGCAAGGCGTTGATAAACGTCGGTTCGGTGGGTCAGCCCCGCGACGGTGATCCCCGCGCCTGCTACACGCTGGTCGATGACGACGTCGTGCGGTTCGTGCGGGTGGAATACGACGCCCGCGCCACAGCCGAGAAGGTCAGTGCCATCGCGGAACTGGACGACTTTCTCGGCACACGACTGCTGGAAGGACGATAGGGATATTACCCCGTGAATAAACGAAGACTGACCATATCGTTGGTGCTCTTTGCGGCCGGTGTGCTGTTCTTCGTGATGTATATGAATCTCCAGCACGAGCGGGAGCTTTCCGACCGTGAGGCGACCGTGCCGACAGCAGACCTGCAGCAGGGGGACGAGGCGGAAGCTTCCGCCGCGACGGCGCCCGAGGCGGAGGATCCACAGGACAGCGAAGCCGACGAACCGTCCGGCGAGCCGGATGTTGCCTCGTCCGACGCCGATGAACTGCCCGGCGACGAGCAACCGGACACGGAACCGGCGGAGCAGCAGCAAGAGCAGCGGGCAGAGGGCGAAGCCGATCCGTCGCAGGCCCGCTGGCTGCACGAGCTTGCCGGAAAAGTGCGCACACATCGCATCGGCTCGCGCGACCCGCGTAGCGGCTACACCTTCGAGCTGGAGCTGACGTCCGAGGGAGCGGCCGTCAATACCGCGACGCTCTCGCAGTATTTCGTCACCGTCGATGACAAGCAGCTATGGGAAAAGTCTCCCGAAGAGTATGAGACCAAACGTCGTGAGAATCCGGAAAAGTACCAGGGTCACTACGAGCTGCTGAACCCGGTGTCGCACGGCAAGGTTAAGCACCTGCCGTACGCCACTGGCAACCTGACCGTAAGGGCCGCCGGTATGCCGGAGGTTACGGTTGACCTGGCAAAACTGCCCTGGCGGATCAGCTCGGAGTCGGAAACCGACGACGAGGACGTCCAGAGCGTTGCCTTCGTATATTCGCTGGCCTATGGGACTCCGTCGGACTTTGAGAAGATACTGCGGGTCACCAAGACCTACACCGTTCGCAAGGAGGACTACACCCTGGAGCTGTCACTGGCGGTGGAAAACCTCTCCGAACGCGATATAGAGGTCTCGCTCACCCAGGCGGGGCCAACCGGCGTACCCAGGGAGGACTACCGCAGCGACATGCGCCAGGGGGCTGTGGGCAGGTGGTCGGTCGAGAACCAGGCCGTCGGGGTTCAGCTTTACGACCACGGTCGGCTGAAAGACGCCGAACCGGAAGAGAACATTCTGACCGACGAGGGATCGGAGAACGGACCGGTCGTCTGGGTGGGGGTGATAAACAAGTACTTCGGCTCGATGATGTACCTCCGACCCGACGAGGGACAAGGTCCCGGCGCCGAGAGGCAAAGCGCCGCGTACCGCATCTATCCGGTTCGGGAGGAGCAGGATTCGAGGACCTTCAGCGCGGCCGTTGATTTTCCCGATGTTTCGCTGAAGCCGGGCGGTGAGCGGAAGATGGCGTTCGACGTGTTCGCCGGTCCCAAGAAGCGGGACATGTTCGCCGATTCCGGCGCTCCTTATTTCCGCCCGCAGTACAAGGACCTCAACTACGTAAGCACCATCAGCTTGAGGAGCTGTTTCTGCGCCTGGTCGGAGCTTTCGCTGGGGATGATGTGGCTGTTGCAGAAGCTCTCCGTCGCCACTCTGGGCAACTACGGGTTGGCGATCATCATCCTGGTGATACTCGTGCGGACCGTTCTGCATCCGCTGACCAAGAAGGGGCAGGTTTCCATGCACAAGATGCAGAAACTGGCCCCGCAGATGCAGCGGTTGAAGGAGAAATACGGCGACGACAAGGAAGCTCTGAACCGAGAGATGATGGCGCTTTACAAGAAGGCGGGTGCTTCGCCTTTCCTGGGCTGTCTGCCGATGTTCCTGCAGATGCCCATCTGGCTGGCGCTGTACTCCGGTCTGAATGCCTCCGTGGAGCTGCGACACGCCGGTCTGCTGCCGTTCTGGCTGACCAACCTGGCCGCTCCGGATACCATCTTCACCTGGTCGGCGCAATACGCCGTGCCGTTCCTGGGCTGGCACCATTTCAGCTTGCTGCCGATTCTGATGGCCATCGCGATGGCGCTTCAGAGCAAGTTCAACCCCCAGATGTCCGCCCAGGCGTCCATGTCGCCGGAACAGGCCAAACAGCAGAAGATGATGAAGTACATGTTCCCGGTGTTCTTCCTGTTCATCTTCTATCAGATGCCGTCGGGACTGAACCTCTACATCATGACTTCGACGTTCGTGGGAGTGGCCGAGCAGTACCTCATCCGCAAGCACCTTCGGGAGAAGGAGGCCGAGCAGGCCGCCAGCGAAACCACCGTCAAGCTGCCCGGAAAGCCCCCGCGCTCCAAACGACCCAAAAAGCCCAAGGGACCGTTCTGGACCAAGCAAGGGTAAGCGGGGCGGGCTTGCGCCCGCCGGTGTTCAGTAGCCGGTAGCCGGTAATTGGTAGCCGGTAGTCGGTAGCCAGTAATCAGGCGCCGGCCCCGATCTCAACTGTTTAACGGCTTAACTGTTTTCCGCTTCCGTTGCCGGCAGGCGCACCTCGAATATGGTGCCCACGGTCTCGCGCGGACGGGCCTGTATGCTGCCGTCGTGCATCTCGGCTATTCGCCTGCAGATGGCCAAACCCAGCCCCGTCCCTTCCGGGAACGCCTTCCGTGCCTCCGGCGCGCGGTAGAAGTCTTCGAAGATATGCTCTCTCGCCGCCTCGCTTAGTCCCATGCCGGTATCGGCCACGGTAAGCACGGCGTCCCGGCCGTCGCGGCGGACGGTAACCTCTATCTCCCCGCCGGCGGGCGTGTATTGGATGGCGTTGGATATAAGGTTCCGCACAACGTCGCGTATCAGTTCGCGATCGGCGCGGATGTGAACCTGAGAGATGTTGCAGTTCAGCGTCAGTTTCGCCTCGGCCGCCTGCGGACGCAGGTTCTCGGCGACCTCCGCGACCACGCCGGACAGTTCGGTCAGACCGGACTGCAGCATGTCGTGCGGCGATTGCAGGCGAGAGTACCGCCGCAGGTCGTCCACCATCGCCGCGAAACCGTTCAGCCGGATCGTGGCGCGGGTAATCAGTCGCCGGTGCTCCTCGGTAAGGTTCTCGCCGGTAGCGTCGATGGCGTTGAGTATGTTGTGCGTGGCGGCCAGCGGACCACGCATCTCGTGTCCGGCTTTGCGCATGAAGAAGCTCTTGGCCTCGTCGGCGAGGTGGCAGTGCCTGTAGGCCTGCTCCAGCTCGTGCTCGCGCTGCCGCAATCGGCGGGTAATGGTCGAGGCGATTATGGTCATCGCGAACAGCGTCACGGTCATCGCTGTGGTGACCTCAAGCACGTAGTACGGGTCGTCGTACAGGCCCGCCTTACGGAGCGAACCGGCCGATTCGCTTACCACGTTTACGTGCGGAATGAAGCCGTTCAGCTCTCCCCAGCCCAGCAGGTGCACCCCGGCCGCCGCGGCGCCCGCCGCCAGCAGCGCCGTGGCGTGCGGCAGAAATTCCGTCGCCACTACCACCGGCACCAGCAGCAGGATTATGAACCAGTTCTCCAAACCGCCGGTGAAGTGCGCCAGAATGCAGATGGCCGCTATGTCGCAGAGAATCTGCCCCAGCGCCAGAGAGACCGTGAGAGTGTGGCCGACCAGTCCGCGGACACGGCTGAGGTGATAGGCCACGTTGAAGCAGGCGTTGTAGGCGAACACTACCGCTATCGTCAGCACCGCCGGTACGGGCGTCGGCTCGGCGCCCGCCGGCTGGAAGCGGACGCCCAGTGCGACCCAGCTGACCAGCAGCATCGCCAGACCAAGCACGCCGAGAAACCAGCGGGCGTGAATGAACCAACCCAGACGCTCGAACAGCTCACGGTCGGTAACGCTCAGTCCGTCGGCAATCGATCTGTCCGTATACTCGCCCATCTCGGGGCAGATAATAGCACAGACTTGCAGTCGGCCACAGTCTCAGCGGCACAACTTACCCGCGCGAGTAAGGTTCGTCGCCGACGGCCGCCTGAAGCCGGTTCAACTCCTCGTTCAGCTCGCGGACCGTTCCGGCATAGGCGGGGTCTTTATAGACGTTGTTCAGCTCGCAGGGGTCGTTTTCCAGGTCGAAAAGTTCCCACTCCGGCTCGCACGGCTCGCCTGCCGAGCCGGGCTGGTCCAGTCCGTCGGCATAGTAGTAGATAAGCTTGTAATCGTGGGTGCGGACACCGTAATGCGCGTACACATTATGACTGCCGTCCCCGTGCATCCAGTAGCGGTAGTACATGGATTTCTGCCAGTCGTCGGGCGTTCGCCCGCCCAGCAGTTCGCGGAAGCTGCGGCCCTGGAATGCCTCCGGCGGCTCGACGCCCGCGATATCCAGCAGCGTCGGCGCGAAGTCCACGTTCAGCACGATGTCGTCGTTGACGGTTTCCGCAGCGATCTCCCGCGGGAACCGCACCAGAAACGGCATCCGCAGCGATTCCTCGTACATGAAGCGCTTGTCGTACCAGCCGTGATCGCCCAGGAAAAAGCCCTGGTCGGAGGTGTAGATGACTATGGTGTTCTCGGCCTGTCCGGTCTCGTCGAGATAGTCCAGCAGTGCGCCGACGCTGTCGTCCACGCCGGCGACGCAGCGGAGGTAGTCCTTTATATAGCGCTGGTACTTCCAGCGGGCCAGTTCTTCGGCGGAAAGCCCCTCCGGCGGCGAAACCTTGGTATCCACCTCGCCCATGTCCGCCACTCGCATTCGGGCTTCGCGGGCGGCCGTCGCGCGGTTGCTGTAGTCGTCGAAAAAGGTATCCGGCTCGGGGATGTCCACGTTGGCGTACATGTCCTTGTGGCGAGGTCCCGGCTGCCAGTGGCGGTGCGGGGCCTTGTGGTGGCACAGCAGCATCCAGGGCTTGTCCGTGCCGACCTGTTTCAGCCAGTTGATGGACTTCTCCGTGATGATATCCGAGACGTAGCCGGGGAATTTCTTCCGCTCGCCCATCTCGATCATCTCCGGGTTGTAGTAATCGCCCTGTCCGGGAAGCACGCTCCAGAAGTCAAACCCCGTGGGCTGGTGCTTCGGGCCTTGCCCGAGATGCCATTTGCCGACCATGGCGGTCCGGTAGCCGGTCTCGCGGAGCAGCTTGGGGAAGGTGGTTCGGCGGTTGTCCATCGGCGTTTTCAGCGTGGTAACGCCGTTGACGTGGTTGTACGTACCGTCAAGTATCGTTGCCCGCGACGGCGTGCAGATGGAGTTCGTGCAGAAGCAGTTGTCCATCCGCATTCCGCCGGCGGCCAGGCGGTCTATGTGCGGCGTCTGGTTGATACGGCTGCCGTAGGCGCTTATCGCGTGCGACGCGTGGTCGTCGGACATTATGAACAGGATATTCGGGCGGGAATCAGCCATCGGGAGAAACCTCTCTTCGCTATCGTGGGCAGTTTCGAGGTTTTCCATGATACCGGTTCCCGCAAGGGCGGCAACCCCGGGCGCATAAAGCCGCGGCGCGAGCGGACTGTATTTTGCCCGCCCGCACCGCGGTCTCACTGCGCTGCGGCGATGGTTTCGCTTACCAGGTATATTCGACCGTATAGGTCACGACGGCTTCCTCGCCGGCTTCGACAGGCACGGACCACTCCACGTTGAACGCGTCGCGTTTTTCCCACTCGTGCGAGGATTCGGTTATCCGCCAGTTCCGCCAGCGGTACATGGGTTCTCTGACGTCGATGGTGACGGCCTGGTCGTCCTTGCGATTGCGGAGCTTGATCTCGATGGTCTCGCTCATCCAGTTGCGTCGGCTTTCCACCTTGAAGTCCGTCTGGCGGCGCTCGCCGACGAGGTCGAAGGCGTTGCCGATCATCAGCGAAAGCTCTTCGTCCTTCGGCGTGTGGTCTATGCGCTCCTCGCCGATGAACTCCATCGCGTCGTCGGCGGCGTCGCGCTTATATACGCGGACATTCCCCGCCGGCAGGGGGATGCCCAGGTTGTTCCGCTCGCTGTTGACGAATTCGATCAGGACGTTGACCTTACCGTCGCCGCCGGCGGCCGATGCGTCCGTATTTCGCCGGCCCGGATTCCAGCGGAATCCTGACAGGGGCCTATAGACGAACCTCTTGGTAACGCTGACGTCGCGGGCCGTGGGGAACATCTCGAGCTGCTTGACCTCGTTGTCGGCGACGGTGGAAGGTCTGGGCAGCATGTACATGTGGTACTCGAAAAACGCCTTCTCCTCCATGGGCGCCGCTTCCGCCATGGCGCCCGTACGGGCACCGTCGTATCGGGGGACCGCCGGTGGGCGCGGCGCGCGGTGGACGTCGCCGGCGATGAACTTCAGCTTCGCGTCGCGGTAGGTCTTGCCGGATTTGTTGTCCACGCTCACCCAGCCGGAGAGGTCCGCTTTGGTGTCGGCCTCGTCCAGAACGAACACATACTCGGCGTGCCAGCCCAGCCCGTCGGTCTGGTAGGAGACCTCCGCAAGGTGCTTCCCGGCGGTGTCGGTGCTGACCAGCCAGACCAGCGTCGGGCGGGTCAGCAGGCCTTCGGGAAGCTCCCCGAAGCGGATGTCGCGTACGTTCTCGCCCCTGCGTACCATGGCGATGCCACCGTCGTCGAGGTCCAGCACCAACTGCCCCGAATCGTAGCTGAGCAGCTTGCCGGAATACCCGCCCGCCTGCGTCTCGATGCGGATATTTCTGTCGATGTACTTGTCCAGCAGCTTGTCGGCCGAGACCAGGTCGTACTGATAGTTCTGCTCCAGCAGCTTCGCCTCGGGGTCGGTGATGCTCTTGAAGTGCACGGTCGTCGGGTCGATGCGTGCGGCTACGTCGGTGAACATCACCCGCCCACTGTTGGGCACGTTCAGCTCGCGGACTTCCCGTACCACGCCGTATCCGCCGTTATAGATGGTAAGAGCCACGCCTTCCTCGTCAGCGCACGCTGGCAGGGCAATTGCCGCCAGCGCCATCAGAACAACAAATCGTTTCGCATCCATTATTTCTCTCCTATGGTTTCAGGCATCGGTTGTTCCATATTGTATGGGCCGCCGCCGTTGTGTTGGCGAGGCCGAAATCAATACCCGAGAAATTGCAGCGCGGCTGCTGTTGCTGCTGTCGGCTTTGACGTCACCGGAGTTCAGAAGTTCCGGAAAAGCCGGGAAATTCTCGCTGCCCGTGCGGTGTGGATCAAATACGGGCAACGAGCAATCCTTGCAATTCGCCGCGCCGGGCCTATGATAGCTTGGCTCGAAGTATCGCTTTCCCCCAATTTGACAGGAGATACTGCATGGCAAAGGCAAAGGACTACCACGTAAAGGACCTGAAACTCGCCACCGAGGGCAAGCGCCGCATCCTCTGGGCGGACAACAACATGCCCGTGCTCGCCCAGATTCGCGACCGGTTCGCGAAGGACAAGCCCCTCAAGGGTCGGCGCATGAGCGCATGTCTGCACGTTACCGCTGAGACGGCCAATTTGGCGCGGACGCTCGCCGCCGGCGGGGCCGACCTGCTGCTGGTCGCCTCCAACCCGCTGAGCACGCAGGACGACGTCGCCGCCTCGCTGGTGAAGGACTTCGGCGTTAACGTCCAGGCGATCAAGGGCGAGGACCGCAAGACCTACTACAGCCACATCCAGAACGCCTGCAAGCATCGTCCCACCGTCACGATGGACGACGGCGCCGATTTGGTAAACGCACTGCACGGCGATATGAGCGACTACGGCGACAGCATCGTCGCCTCGATGGAGGAGACCACCACCGGCGTTATCCGGCTGCGGGCGATGTCCGACCACGGCGTGCTGAAGTTCCCGGTCTTCGCCGTAAACGACGCGATGACCAAGCACCTGTTCGACAACCGCTACGGTACCGGGCAGAGCAGCATCGACGGGATCATCCGCGCGACGGATATTCTGATGGCCGGCAAGACCGTTGTGGTCATCGGCTACGGCTGGTGTGGCCGGGGCGTAGCCACCCGTGCCGAAGGCGCCGGCGCCAACGTGGTCATTTGCGAGACCGACCCCGTCCGGGCGCTTGAGGCGGCGATGGACGGCTATCGCGTGATGCCTACTCGACAGGCGGCTGGCATCGGCGATTTGTTCATCACCGTTACCGGCGACATCCACGTGCTCGACCGCGCCCACTTCAAGAAGATGAAGGACGGCGCCATCGTCTGCAACAGCGGGCACTTCAACGTCGAGCTGAATCTCGAGGCGCTCAAAGACGACGCCAAGAAGGTCAACCGCGGCATCCGAGAGAACATCGACGAATATGTCATGCCCAACGACCGACGCATCTTCGTGCTCGGCGAAGGCCGACTGGTCAACCTTGCCTGCGCGGAAGGGCACCCCGCGGCCGTTATGGACATGTCCTTCGCCACCCAGGCGCTGACGACGAGCTACGCCATCAAGCAGGAAGGCAAGCTGGACGTCAAGGTCCACGGCGTACCGTCGGAAATCGACGAGGAAGTCGCCTGGCTGAAGCTCAAGAGCATGGGCATCAAGATCGACAAGCTCACCGGCGAGCAGAAGAAGTACCTCGCCAGCTTCGATATGGGAACGTAGCTGGTTAGCCGGTTAATCAGGGAAGCAGTCAATCAGTTGAGCCGTTGAGCGGCTGACGGTGTCCGGTGCTTGAAGCGCCGGGAAGAACCGCAAGCGGGAACTGAAGCGTTACGAAAAGGTCCGGAGTTTTTTTGGGAGACTCCGGACCTTTTGTCTGCGCATCGGTGTGTGTTTTGGCCCCGCCTTACGGCGTGGGCTTGCGCTGCCGGGCATACTCCCAACGGGATGCCTTCGGCATTGCCCGAAACTAACGCCGTCAATCGTTTCGTCGCAGCGCGACGGCTGTCGGGTGGCTGAGCACCTCGGCAAGCGAAAGGTCCGCGTCGGTGAAGGGCTGCTCGCCTTTGCGATACAGCACCACCAGCCCGATCATCTCGCCCGGCGACGGCAGCAGGGGAACCGGCAGGACGGTCAGGCCGACGAGATACTTGCGTATGCACCCGTCGAAGGTTTCGGCAATCTCTCCGGCGTCGATGGGGGCGATGTCCGGCGTGGTCAGGACAGTGTCTATAATCGGCTGGGCCAGGTGCTCGCAGAAGCGGATGCCGTCGGGATGCGGCACGCCGAACCTGCCTGCGATCCGCAGCTTCGCCTCGTCGTTGCAGACCATGCTGACACCGAAAACCGGTCCGCAGCGGTGAACCCACGTACGGAACATGGCGCGGAAAACGTCGTCGTCGTTTTTCGCCGAAAGCAGCTCCTGCTGGTAGCTGAGCACGGCGTTCTGGAGCACCACCTGTCCGCTGAGCGAACGGTAGGCGCTGGAAAGGTCCGCGCAGGTGGTTTCCAGCTCTCGCTGGGCGGTCTTGCGCTGCTGGTTGGCGTTGCGGGCGAGCCGACGCAGGCGTTGCGTCCGACGGTGATTCCGCTCGAAGTGTTCCCGCCGGTCGATTTCCCGCTCTATGGTCTCTCGCAGTCGATCCACGTCCAACGGCTTTATCATCATCTCAACCGGTCGGCGTTGCGAAGCACGGCTGAGCCAGTCCGGGTCGCGGTGTCCGGTGATGACCACAGCCGGTACGTCGCCCGCCAGCGCCCGCACGCGGTCGATTACATCCAACCCGGTGCAGTCGGAAAGTTGCAGGTCCGCGACCACGAAGTCCGGCGCGGACCGCTGTGCCAGCTCGACGGCCTCGCGCCCACTGCCCACGGCAGCCACGTGCAGCCCGGGCACCGAAAGCGCATCGACCAGCAGCTCGCGCAGTTCCGGCTCGTCGTCCACAACCAGCACGCTGTGGGTGCTATGTGCTGTTTTCTGTCCGCTGTCGGTGTTCATCGCTGCTCCCTGCGGCAGGTAGCTCTATTCTTACGGTCGTTCCGGCGCCGGCCGCGGTGGCTATTCGCAGCGAGCCGGCGTTTATCTCGGCGTATCGCTTGGCCATCGACAGCCCAAGCCCTCGTCGTCGTCCGGCCTGTTGCGAGCAGTAAAACGGCGTCGTAGCCGCCCCGGCCAGCTTCGGGTCCATGCCGCCCCCGGCGTCGCTGACCGCCAGCACCACGCGCTGGCCGGTGGCGTCGCCCTTTGCCCAGAGGCGTACTTCCCGGCGACCCGTCTCGGCCGCCGCAGTCGCCGCGTTATTGAGCAGCTCGCTCAGCGCCGAGGACAACTGCGAGCGGTCGGCCCAGACGACCGGCACATCGTCGTCTGTCTCTATATCGACACGAATGCTCCCGGCCTGAGGATGTTCCGATGCGGAAAATCGCCCAGCGACCGAGGTCAGCAACTCGCGGGGGTCGATCGCTTCCGGCTGAGGCGCCGGCGGCCGGGCATACTCCATAAGCGCTGTTATCACGTCGCTTACCTGCTGGGCCTTGTCCGCCACTGTCTGCCAGGTCCGATGCTCGGTCTGGTCCTCGCTGCGGGAGAGCATCCACTGCGCCCGACCGGAAATCACCGCCAAAGGGGTGTTGATCTCGTGGGCGGCGCCGGCGGCCATCTCGGCGATGGTCGCAAGCGTGCGGTTCTCGTCCAGCAGGCGACGGCTCTGGTCCATCGTCCGACCAGCGGCTGCGAGCTGCTCGGCCGTTTGTCGCTCGACCGACGTTCGACCGGCCAATGCCAGCACCACAGCCATCACACCCGCTGCGGCCTGGAAATCGCCCCCGATTACCTCGGACGGCGCAAACACGCCCCCGGCCCATGTCCCGCCGCGGCTAAGCGCGCGGTGGGACAGACCCGCAAGCCCGGCGAAATCCGTAAGGGCGTCCGCGTCGGCCAGCAGCATCCCGGCGACGGTTTCCGCGTTGGTCTCAGCCGGGGCCGGCCCGTCGGCAACTACCTTGTCCGCGGGGAGTATGCGGCTTTCGTTTCGACCTGCCGGAGTTCTGCGCAACAACAGGACCGACTCGCCCCCCGGCTCAATCGCGTATGCCAGCACCTCGACCGGCTCGTCTCCCGCGGCGGCTGCGGCGACGGCTTCGAGCACGTCCGACGGTTTCGAGTCGGCGTCCAATTCAGAGGCAAATCCGTCCAGCAGCTCAGCGGCGCCCGCGAGGCGGGGCGCATCCAACTGCCGGCGTGCCAGTTCCAGCCGGGCGGTATGCAGTTCTCGCTCGGCCGCGTCTTCGTCACCTTCCAGAAGCGGGCGTATCTTGGCGGCTTCCGCTGCCAGCGCCTCGCGTATGTCGGCTAAATCGGCTTCGCCGAGTCCCAGCGATTGTACCGTTTCGGTCGGGACGTGGGCTGGGCAGTGGCTGCCGGAATCGCCCGCACCGGCCTGGCGGGCCAGTACGTCTGCCAGCGTTGCCAGCATGGCGGGTTCGCTGGTCCCGGTGTCCGCCGGTAGTGCGTCGGCGGGCTGATGGTGCAGCCAGATTGCCCGCGTGGTCTCGTCGTCCAGACGGCATATTTCGGCCAGGCGGCGACCGGCTTCCGTGTGGTCCAATCCTATGATGCGCCGCTCCTGAACCGCCAGCTCGTCGGCGTGCAGGCGGGCTTCGTCGCAGGCGCGGGCGTGACTTTTCGGGGCGACCTCCGCCAGCGAGAGCTTGCCGATGTCGTGCAGCAGCCCCCACAGCCAGGCGCGACGGGGTTCGGCGAGCGAGGCGGATTTCTGGCAACTCAGTTCCGCGGCTGCCGCGACGGCGCGCGAGTGCAGCGCCAGCTTTCGCCGGTTCAGCGCGCCCCGCGGCGCGTCGGTTGTACGAAAGGTGGGAGCCGAGACCACCACGGCCGTTACACCGTCGGCGCCGAGCATTGCGACAGCGGAGTTGAGGTCCGCGACGTGCGTGTCACATTTGCGGGCGGCGGAGAGCAGTCGGGCGGCGACGGCGGCGTCGGCGGAGGCAAGCTCGCAGAGCCGTTGCTCGTCGGCGCCGGCACGGGCCTCTTGCACGATTGCGGCGGCCGCCAGCACATCCAGCGACACGCCGTCGCGACGGCGCAAATCCTCTGCGATCCGCTCGGCGGTAAGGGCATGCTCCCTGGGCGGGGATTGTCGCGCATCGTCGGGCACGGTATGCGCCTCTTACGCTCAGGCCTTGACCAGCTTTGTCATCCGCTCAACGACCTGGTCCATATTGAATGGCTTCTTGATGAAATCGTCGGCGCCGGCTTCCTTGAGCCGGTCCACCTCCGACGGCGCGACCACGCCGGAGATGAACAGTATCCGGATGTGGTTCAGGTCCGGATTGTCGCGTATGGTCCGGCAGACCACGTCGCCGTTTACGTCCGGAAGCATGTAGTCCAGCACGACTATGTCGGGGTTGAACTTCTGCGTCAGGACGCCGGCGTCGTAGCCGGTCTTGGCGGTCTCGACCTCGAACCTGCCGTCGGATTCCAGCACGTCCACGAACAGCTCGATAATCTCCGGGTCGTCGTCCACCACCAGCACGCGAACCTTATTGCCACCCAGGGCGTCGGTGGGGATGCCGTTTTCTTCCATGAAGTTGATCAGCGCGTCGCGCGGTATGCGCCGGAACTTGCTGCCCGGGACGCGAAAGCCCTGGAGCTGTCCGCTGTCGAAACAGCGGATAATGGTCTGCTGCGATAGCCGACAAACCTCGGCGGCCTCGCCCGTTGTGAAGACGGCCTTGTGTCGCACTTTACGAACCTCCCGCGGCTCTCCGCCGGCTCTTTTCCCGTCGCCGCCATGAAAGCGGCGACGTGGACACCATCTTTTCCATCGGCCTCAGAACGGGTTTGACTTGATTGCCTAGACCGTATATTTTTCCAAGACTGCGTAGATTAACACCTCTCGATGGATTGTGGAAGGGGTTTTGGGGCGGAGGCGGGAGGGCAAAACCCCTCGCCTCAGCCGCCCCGGTCGGCCGGGAGTCCTCGGTGGGCAGGACCACAGGGGGTCGAATGCTCCCGGCGATGAGCGGCTTCACCCGGCGGTTCGCCCATTGCGGGGCTTGCAGCATTCCCCCGGCAGGTCTATACTTAGTCGCTGTTGACGCTTCCAAGGAGCATACCGACATGAGCGAATACAACGGAAAGCTGATCGTACCGGCGGATGCCAGATTCGCCGTCCTGGTCAGCCGTTTCAATGAATTTGTCACCGCCCGCCTCCTGCAGGGGTGTACCGACGAGCTGCGCCGCATGGGCGCTTCCGACGAGGCGGTGGACGTGGTCTGGTCGCCCGGGAGCTTTGAGATACCGGTAATTGCCTCGCGCCTTGCCAAAAGCGGCGACTACGACGCTGTAATCTGCCTGGGCGCGGTCATCCGCGGAGGTACGGAGCATCATCGCTACGTCGCGTCGGAAGCTACCAAGGGCATCGCGCAGACCGCGATGGCTACCGGCGTTCCCTGCCTGCTGGGGGTCTTGACGTGTGACAGCATAGAGCAGGCCGTCGAACGCGCCGGCGCCAAGAGCGGCAACAAGGGCGCCGACGCCGCGAGGTCGGCCGTCGAGACCGTAAACCTGCTCCGCCAGCTTCCCGGCGGCGGCAGGTAGCGGACCGCATCCGTGAAAGTGCACCACCGGGCAAGACGCCTCGCCCTTCAGGGATTGTGCTGTCTGGACGCTCAAGGCGCGCGCTCCATGCAGAGCGTCGAGCAGTTCATCGACGACGCGCGGGACGAGCTGACCGTTACTCACGCGGCCAGGCAGCTCACCAAATCCGCCTTCGCGGACCGCGACGCCTGCGACGAGATCCTCACCCGCCATGCCCGCAACTGGGACGTCCGACGGTTGGCCGTGGTTGACCGCAACATACTGCGTCTGGGCGTTCACGAACTTCGCACCGGGACGGCTCCCTACAAAGTGGTCATCAGCGAGGCGATCCGCCTGGCGAAGGAATTCTCCACCGCTGAAAGCCCGCGATTCGTTAATGGCGTTCTAGACGCCGTCGCCCACGAGCTCCGAGACGCTGAAGACTGCG
>JBKHJB010000090.1:0-9145 GCA_046538345.1 Phycisphaerae bacterium | reverse complement strand
CGGTTACTTGACGGCGCCGGGGGTGTGGGAATACACTTCGTCCAAGAAAGAAGGGCCGCCTTCCGGCCCGATTGGAGCGACCCGGTGGCGGAGAGTTTTGGCAGCGACTTCAGGCGATTTTTCCTGCGGGGACTGGCCGCTGTCCTCCCGACCGTCCTGTCGATAGTCATCATCGTATGGCTGTTTCGGAAAGTCCACGAGTACGTCGGACAGTATATCAACGTCGCGGTAATCTGGTTGGTCTCCAATATCATCTGGCGAGCTCGTGGTCCGGACGCCGAATGGGAGAACGTCGGGGAGATTTACAGTTACATAAGGTACGAATATTACGAGCCGTGGCTTATATGGGTGGGCTTCGTCCTGGCGATCGTCGGCATTTATATATTCGGGCGATTCGTGGCGAGCTTCCTGGGACGCGGCATATGGCGGATGATCGAGCGGACGCTTATCCGCCTTCCGATCATCAAGCAGGTTTACCCGTATGTCAAGCAGGTAACAGACTTTCTGCTCTCAGACCAGAAAATCGAATTCAACCGGGTGGTGGCGGTGGAGTATCCCCGCAAGGGAATTTGGTCGATAGGTCTGGTGACGGCTCCGGGCATGAGAACCATTCAGAGCAATGTGGGCGGCGAGTTGTTGACGATTTTTATCCCGTCAAGCCCAACGCCGATGACGGGCTATACAATTACAGTGAGACGTGAGGAGGTCATCGACCTGCCTATGAATATAGAGGACGCGCTGCGGTTTACCATCAGCGGTGGTGTGATAATGCCGCTCAATGAGCAACGCGCCCAGGCCGAGATAGAGCAAGCCCGACAGAGTTTGTTTCCGTTAGTGAAGAAGAAACGCAGGAAGGAGACGCCCCAGTGAACATCACGGTTGATGCTCGACACATGGAAGCCACGGACTCAATTCACGGTTACGTGGACAAGAAGGTCTCCAAGCTGCCGCGATATTACAGCAATATCAAGGAAATCGAGGTTGTCCTGGACAAGGAGGGCGATAACGCCGTCGCCGAGATTATCGCTCACGCCAAGAAGAAGCGAACCTTCGTGGCCTCGGCTCAGCACGAGAATATATACGGGGCGATAGACGGTTGTCTGGACAAGATCACCGAGCAGCTCCGTAGGTTCAAAGACAAGGTTCGCGACCACCAGGGTCCGTCACATGAGCAGACCATGGGCGGGGGCGGTCTTTAGTCGTCCCGAGGGGGCTTTGTTTTGTCACTGACTCGCGGCGGGGAGCGGCTTCGGCGTCCAGACGGGGGGTAGCGTGCGCCGACGGCGTAAAATCGCATGTCTCCGCACTGGTCAGAGGTGGGCAAACCCGGTAAACTCACCTCCGCACCCGATGCACGGCGCAGCGGTTGCTCGGCACTTGCGGAGACTCTCCGCGGCGCGGTGCGACTACCCCACGACAGGAGCAATGCATGAAGCTAGCGGACATTATCGTCACCGACGCGATTGTCCCGGAATTGAAGGGCAAGGAACGCGACGAGGTGATTTGGGAGCTTGTCCAGGCCCTTGCCGGCGCCGGCGCTTTGCCTAAGAAGTCCGCCGGCGAAGTCGCCGAGACCGTCCTGGAGCGAGAGCATCAGGCGACCACCGGGATAGGCAAGGGCGTCGCGCTGCCTCACGCGAAGCTCAAGGGACTCAAGAAGCCCATCGGAACGATCGGGAGATCCAGCGAGGGCATCGACTTCGCGGCCTTGGATTCCAAGCCCGTTTACTCGGTGGTCCTGCTGTTAAGCAGCCCGGACAACCCCGACGAGCACCTTCAGGCGATGGAGACGATCTTTCAGCACGTGCAAAGGGATATCTTCCGCAAGTTCCTCAGACAGAGCGAGACGACCGAGGCGATCGTGGAGCTTATAGAGGAAGCGGATGAACTGGCTTGAAACTCGCGACGTAAGCACTCGCAGCGAGCTTAGCGGCTCCGGAAAAAAGAAGTGGCTAGCGCTGAGAAACAGGTAACAATACCGAACAAATTCGGGCTTCACGCCCGTCCGGCGATGCAGTTTGTAGAACTCGCCAACCGCTATACCAGCAAGGTTGAGGTCTCCAACGGAGACCTGTCGGTGGACGCCAAAAGCATAATGTCGGTGATGCGATTGGCCGCCACGCAGGGCACCGTGCTGAAAGTGGTTGCCGACGGCGACGACGCCGACGACGCAGTCTCCGCGCTGGCGGAACTGGTCGAGAGCGGCTTCGGCGAAATGGAAGGCGACACGGGCGAGGCGTGATTTTTCAAACACCGCCCGGTCTTGCGTCGGGCAGTAACGGAACATCGGAGATATGAAGGTCAAAAAGGGCATAGGCGTCTCACCGGGCGCGGTTGTCGCGACGGCGATCGTCCTCGATACCGAGGAGTTTGAGATCCCCGAGCGCCATGTGCCCGTTGATAACGCCCAGGCCGAGCTGGATCGGCTCAAACGGGCGTTGGCTGTGTCAAAAAAGGAAATACTCGACCTTCGCAAGCGGACTTCCGAACGCCTCGGTAAGGAAACCGCGGGGATATTCGACTTCCATCTGGGCCTGCTGGAGGACAAGCAGCTTTTCAAGCAGTTCTCGGATACCATCCTCAATGGTCACGTAACGGCCGAGTATGCCGTTGCCAATGTCCTGCGGGGATACGCGGGCGACTTCCGGGACATGCCCGAATATCTCGCCCAACGCGTCAAGGACGTCTATGACGTCGAGAAGCGGTTGCTGAGGAACCTTATCGGGCAGCGGCGGCACTCGCTGAAGCATCTGAGCAAGGACGTAGCCGTGCTTGCCCGCGACCTGACACCGTCCCAGACGGCCGGTCTGGACCGCGAGCACGTGTTGGGCCTGGCCATCGACGCCGGGGGGGCGACCAGTCACACGGCCATTGTCGCAAAGGCGATGGACATACCCGCCGTGGTGGGCTTGAACGACGTAACCGCGGAGGTTTCCGGCGGAGACAAGGTCGTAATAGACGGCAACCGGGGCATTGTAATTATCGACCCGGACGAGCAGACCGTCGAGAAGTACGAGCAGTTCGCCCGTCGTCAAAGCGAGTTCATCCACAGTCTGGACGCCCTGCGGGAGCTGCCGGCCATCACCGCCGACGGACACGAGGTGCGCCTGCTGGGCAATATCGAGTTCCCCTACGAGGTCCGCACCGTGCTGGACAAGGGCGGGCAGGGAATCGGGCTGTACCGGACGGAGTTCCTGTTCCTTGGTTCGGATCTCGAACCGACCGAGGAAGACCATTACCGGGCGTACTGTGACGTGCTGGAGGAGTGCGGCGATCGACCGGTTACCATCCGCACGTTGGACCTGGGCGCCGACAAGTACACCCAGGCCCGGGCGCGAGTGCCGGAGCGGAACCCGTTTCTGGGGCTTCGGAGCATCCGCTACTGCTTCCAGAACCTCCAGACCTTCAAGACCCAGCTCCGGGCGATCATGCGCGCGGGGGTGCAAGGGAACGTATCGGTAATGTTCCCTCTGATTACCAACCTTTTGGAGATGCGCCATGCGAAGACCATCGTCCGCGACGTCATCGAGGATCTCGAGGAAGAGGGAATCGAGCATCGCGACGATGTCCCGTTGGGTATGATGGTGGAGACGCCCTCCGCGGCGCTGCAGTGCGACGCGTTCGCCAGGGAAGTGGACTTTTTCTCTATCGGAACCAACGACCTGGTGCAGTACACCTTGGCGGTGGACCGCGGCAACGAGCGGGTGGCGCCGATGTTCACGGTGGCCGACCCGGCGGTGCTCCGGCTGATACAGGAAGTCATCCGGGCCGGTCAGCGCCACGACGTGCCGGTGAGCTTGTGCGGCGAAATGGCCGGCGACCCGGTTTACACAATGCTCCTTCTGGGACTGGGTCTGCGGAGTTTTTCGTGCACACCGCCGGCCATTCCGGAGATTAAAAAAATCGTCCGGTCTGTTACGATGGAACAGGCGCTGAAGGTGGCCCAGAGGGTCCTGAGCTTTGACTCCGACAAGGAGGTAGTCAACTATCTCCGCACGGAGACCCGCCGGGTGCTGCCTGAAGCGCTGGTGGAATAGAACAACTACGAAAAAATCGTACGCCGCGAGTGGCGCGGCGTAATAATACATTTGAAAGGGCGCATAAGGACTTTGCCCGAACGTTGGCTTTTACGCTTTCGCGTTCACGGGGACCTGCGATATCTCTCGCACCATGACATGGCGCGGGTGATGGAGCGGACCACGGCGCGGGCGGAAGTGCCGTTGCGGTATTCTCAGGGGTATAACCCCCGCCCGCGACTGTCGCTTCTGTGCCCCCGGCCGGTGGCTGTGGCGGTCTGTGACGACCCGCTATTGCTGGTCACCGAGGAACCCGTGGACACCAGCCGGATGCGAGAGGGGCTTAATCGAGAGTCGCCACGCGGGCTGCAGTTCGACACCTGCGAGCCGGCGACCCGTGCTACCCCCCAACCCGTCGGTATGGACTATTACTGTCCGGTGGCTGACGTCGAGGCCGTTGACTCTCCGCTGGAGGAGTTGCTCAAGCGCGACACCTGGCCGGTGGAGCGGCTGGTCTCGGCGAAAAGACGCCGTGGCGGGTTCGCCCGCCGCGAAATCGACCTCCGAGAGATGGTAAGCGACCTGGAGGTCCGCGACGGACGGTTGTGGTGGAAAGCCCAACCCAGAGGCGATCTCTGGCCTCGTCCGGGCGAAGTGCTCCGTCTGCTGTCCCTTCCCGAACGTCCCCTGCTGGCCGAGGTGGTCCGCACGCACGTTCGGTTGGACACCGACGAGCGCCCCAAAGACAGGAACGGTGAAACACAATGTCAAAACTGATGCTCATCAACACGGTTGAAGGTCAGGAATGCCGTATCTGCATTGTCTCGGACGGCGCCCTGGAGGAGTTGTACGTCGAGCGGGCCTCGACGGCCAGTCGGGTGGGGAACATCTACAAGGGTAAGGTCACCAACGTCGAGCCATCCATACAGGCCGCCTTCGTGGATTGCGGACTGGCGAAGAACGGCTTTCTGCATATCTCCGACCTCCACCCGCAGTACTTCCCCGGAGGCGGCAAAAGCTCCGAGGCCGTCGGACGCAAACGCCCGCACCGCGACCGTCCCCCCATACAGGCGTGCCTGCGGCGTGGACAGGAAGTCATTGTACAGATGACCAAGGAAGGAATCGGCACCAAGGGCCCGACGCTGACGACGTATCTGTCGGTTCCGGGTCGGCTGCTGGTAATGATGCCGGGGATGAAGAAGCTCGGCGTTTCGCGGAAGGTCGAGGACGAGGAGCTTCGCGATCAGGCCCGCAAGCAACTCAACGAGCTTAACCTGCCCGGCGATATGGGCTTTATTCTCCGTACCGCCGGTGTGGGGCGCTCCAAGCGCGATCTGAACCGCGATCTGAACTACCTTCAACGGATGTGGAAGTCCATACGCAAGCACGTCAACACTTCCAAGCCCCCGGCGGAGCTGTTCCGCGAGTCCGACCTGGTTACCCGGACCATCCGCGACGTCTATAACAGCTCCATCGACCGCATCATCTGCGACAGCCCCGCGGTCGCCAAGAAAGTGCGGGAGTTTCTCGACGTCGCCATGCCGCGGACCAAGCACGTCGTGGAAGTGTACGTCGGGCAAAAGGGACTGTTCCACGAGTTCGGTCTGGAGCAGGAGATAGAGAGTATCTACTCACGGCGGGTGGAGTTGCCCTCGGGCGGGTCCATCGTAATCGACCAGACCGAGGCGCTTGTCTCCATCGACGTCAACTCCGGACGCTACCGCGACCACAGCGACGCGGAGACCTCCGCAACCAAGCTGAACAAAGAGGCGGCCGCCGAAATAGTCCGCCAGCTTCGGCTCCGCGACCTCGGCGGCGTGATCGTGATCGACTTTATCGACATGCAGAACAAGAAGAACCGCAGCACCGTTGAGAAGATTCTCCGCGACAATCTGAAGACCGACCGCGCCAAGACCAAGGTGCTACGGATGAGTGCGTTTTGCCTGGTTGAGTTGACGCGCCAGCGCATGAGACCGTCGCTGAAAGAGGATATTTACAGTCATTGCCCTAACTGCAACGGCACCGGTCTGGTCCGCTCGTCCGAGTCGCAGGCCCTGCTGGTGATGCGGGATATCCAGCGGGCGGCCGCAAATGAGGACGTCGCGACGATCTCGGTGACCATCGCGCCGTCCGTGGCCGAGCGGCTGACGAACTTCCACCGCAAGCAGATATGCCGCATCGAGTCGCAGTCGCAAAAAGCCGTCCGCATCCATGCCTCCGCCGACATGGGCAGCGAGCAAATCAACATCGAGTGCACGAATAATCGCGGAAGCGTCATAAACTGGGACCAGGGCGAGACCGGCGATAAACCTTCCCAGGTCGGTACGGTGGACGTTTCCGAATACGACAAGTGGCTTGCCGCCCGGGAGTCGTCGGAGCAGGACGACCAGGACCAGCCGAGCGATGAGAAAAGCCGGCAGCAGAAATCCCAGGACAACTCGGAAAAGGACGACAAACAGCAGGACTCGGGCAAGAGAAAGTCCCGCCGGAGACGCAAGAAAAAGAACCCGCCCGAGCAGGACGGCTCTGAAAACTCCAAAGACACCGACGCCGAACAGAAGCAGTCCGACCCGGGCCGGGACGAGAAGTCCGAAGGCGACAAAACCAAGTCCTCCGATGGGGACGAATCGTCGGATAAGTCCACCGCCACCAAGAAGCGCCGCCGAGGCCGCCGGGGCGGGAGAAAGCACAAGAAGAAACAAACCCAGCCGGCGGCCGAGAAAAGCGAGTGAGCCGCCAGGCGGTTCAGCCGTTGAGCCGTTAAACAGTTAAGCGGGTGGATGGTATTCGAGGAACGCCACGCCTTCGACAGTGGCTCATGGGCAAGGTTGCGGCCGGTTGTTGGAAGCGCAACCCCCCGCCGCCACGCGGGGGGAAGCCGCTATCCGCCGGGCAGGTATGCTATATCTGCGGGCCGTTACTTCGCGATTCGCTACTCGTGATTCGTTGGGCAGATATGCCGGGCGTACGCGCACGACGGATCAACGGCTCCCCCGATTAACCAGTCAACCAGTTAACCAATCATCCAGGCCGTTACCGTTTTGCTCCGGCGCGTTTTTCCGGCGGTCTCTCGGCCGATTCGTCGCCGGTAAGCTCGGATATGCGGTCTCGGAGGCGGGCGGCCTTTTCGAACTCGAGATTCTCCGCTGCGGTGTACATCTCCCGCTCCAGCTCGGCGATAAGCTCGGTGCGGTCGTACTCCTCCGGGGCCATCTGGACGGCCTCGCGGGCCACGCGGTGCGCCCGCAACTGATCCGCCAGCGACGTGCGGATCGCCTTGCGGATGGTCTGCGGCGTGATGCCGTGCTTCTCGTTGAACTCCAGTTGCTTCCGACGGCGGCGCTCGGTTTCGTCGATGGCCTTTCGCATCGAGTCGGTAATGCGGTCGGCGTAGAGGTACACCTTCCCGTGCACGTTCCGGGCGCATCGGCCTATGGTCTGTATCAAGCTCGTCGCCGAGCGCAGGAAGCCCTCCTTGTCGGCGTCGAGTATCGCCACCAGCGAGACCTCCGGCAGGTCCAGTCCCTCGCGCAGCAGGTTAACGCCCACCAGCACGTCGAACTTGCCCTCCCGCAGCTCGCGGAGGATGTCCACCCGCTCGAGCGTGTCTATCTCGCTGTGGAGATACTTGCAGCGGAAGCCCTCCTGCCGCATGTACTCGGACAGGTCCTCGGCCAGCCGCTTGGTCAGCGTGGTAATCAGCGTCCGCTCGCCGTCGGCAACGCGGCCGCGGACCTGTTCAATAAGGTCCTGCACCTGTCCCTTCGCGGGTCGAACTTCCACGGCGGGGTCCACCAGACCCGTCGGGCGGATGACCTGCTCGACCACCTCTCCGCCGGCCTGTTCCAGCTCCCAGTCGCCGGGCGTGGCGGATACGAAAACCACGTCGCCCCAGAGCCGTTCGAACTCGTCGAACGTCAGCGGGCGGTTGTCCAGCGCGCTGGGCAGGCGAAAGCCGTGCTCGACCAGCACTTCCTTGCGGCTGCGGTCGCCGGCGTACATCGCGCGGAGCTGCGGCAGCGTCACGTGCGACTCGTCGATAATCAGCAGGTAATCGTCGTCGAAGTAGTCGATGAGCGTGTAAGGCCTGTCGCCGGGCTTTCGGCCGTCCAGGTGACGCGAATAGTTCTCGATGCCGGGACAGAAGCCCACCTCCAGCAGCATCTCGATGTCGTATCGCGTCCGTGCCTCCAGTCGCTGGGCTTCCAGCAGCTTACCCTGGTTCCGCAGCTCTATCAGTCGCTGGTTAAGCTCGGCCTTTATGCTCTCCACCGCCGAGGCGATGGTGCTCTCCTCGGCGACGTAGTGGACCGCCGGAAAGATAAACGCCTGGTCTGTGTCGCTGAGCACCTCGCCGCTGGTGGGGTGGATGAGATGGATCGCCTCTATCTCGTCGCCGAACATCTCAACCTGGTAGCCGAACTGCTCGTACGCGGGATAGATGTCGATGGTGTCGCCGCGGACGCGGAACGTCCCGCGCTTGAAGTTCACGTCGTTGCGGTCGTACTGGAGGTTCACCAGCGACCGCAGCAGCTCGTCACGCTCCACAAAGTCGCCCACGCGTATGGGGACCACGACCTTCTTGTATTCCTCCGGGCTGCCCAGCCCGAAGATGCACGATACGCTGGCGACGATTATCACGTCCCGCCGGCTGGTCAAGCTGGTGGTAGCCGACAGTCGCAGCCGGTCCAGCTCGTCGTTGCGCGAGGCGTCCTTCTCGATATAGATGTCTCTCTGAGGGATGTACGCCTCCGGCTGGTAGTAGTCGTAGTAGCTGACGAAGTATTCAACCGCGTTGTTGGGGAAAAGGTCCTTGAACTCCTCGTAGAGCTGGGCGGCGAGGGTCTTGTTATGGCTGATCACCAGCGTGGGTCTGGCGAGGCGCTGGGCGAGATGAGCCATCGTGAAGGTCTTTCCGCTACCGGTGACGCCCAGCAGCACGTTGCGCCGCTGACTGGCGTTGATGTTCCGGGCGAGTTTGTCGATGGCCTGGGGCTGGTCGCCCTTCGGCTCCATCTCCGATACGACCTGCAAGTCGGGCATCTCTTTTACCTGCTGAGTTAGCTGTCCGCGGCGAATCGGCCATTATACAGGAATCGCCCCCGGCGCTTCAGCCCCGAACATGCTAC
>JBKHJB010000089.1:0-9161 GCA_046538345.1 Phycisphaerae bacterium | reverse complement strand
ACAAGCTGCGGGACTGGCTGTTCAGCCGACAGCGATACTGGGGCGAGCCGTTCCCCATAGTACACTGTAAGAACTGCGGGACGGTGCCGCTCAGCGAGGACAATCTTCCGTTGCTGCTGCCGGAGATGGACGACTTCACGCCGGAGTCCTCCTCCGACCCGACGGCGCTTCCCAAACCTCCGCTGGCCCGGGCGACCGAATGGGTGAATACGACCTGTCCGGTATGCTCCGAGCCAGCCGAGCGCGAGACCAACACCATGCCGCAGTGGGCGGGGAGCTGCTGGTATTATCTGCGGTTCTGCGATCCGCACAACGACGACGTCCCTTGCTCGCAGAAGCTGGAAAAATACTGGCTCGGCCCTTCAGGCGAGAACCGCAGCGGCGGTGTGGACCTTTACGTCGGCGGGGCCGAGCACGCCGTGCTTCACCTGCTGTATGCCAGGTTCTGGCACAAGGTGCTTTACGACCTCGGCCACGTCTCCACGCCCGAGCCGTTCGCCCGCCTGCGGAACCAGGGCATGGTCCTGAGCTTCGCCCATCGCGACAAGCGGGGCATGCCCGTGCCGCCTGAGATGGTGGACGACTCCGGCGACAAGCCCGTCCACCTCGAGACCGGCGAGGAGTTGACCGAAACCGTCGAGAAGATGTCCAAGAGCTTGAAGAACGTCATCAACCCCGACGACGTCATCGCTGAATACGGGGCCGACACCTTCCGCATGTACACGCTGTTCATGGGCCCGCTTGCGGGCGATAAGCCCTGGAATCCGCGCGACGTTCCGGGTGTGCATCGGTTCTGCCGGCGCGTGTGGCGGATGATTGCCGGGGACGAGGACACCGGTTCACTCGTTACGGACGAGTCCGGCGACGAGGACCTGGAGCGGGCGCTGCACAAGCTGATACGCAAGGTCGGCGACGACGTGGACGAGATGAAGTTCAACACCGCCATCGCCGCGATGATGGAGTTCGTAAACGCCGTCAACAAGGCCGGTCGGCTCAGCCGCTCGCAGGCCGAGCGGTTCGTCCTGCTGCTGGCGCCGTTCGCGCCGCATCTTGCAGAGGAGCTATGGCAGCGACTGGGACACCAGGAGAGTTTGGCCCACCACCCCTGGCCGGAGTATGATAAACAGATGCTCGCCGAGGAGCAGGTCGAGCTTCCCGTGCAGGTCAACGGGAAGGTCCGCGGACGTATCCGCGTCTCGGCCGACGCCGGCGAGGACGAGGTGCTCTCGGCCGCCATGGGCGACTCCGGCGTAGCCCGGGCCGTAGGCGACAAAGACGTGGTCAAAACCATCGTCGTGCCCGGACGACTGGTCAACATCGTGGTGAAGTAGCTTGCCCAAACTCTTCGAGATGCGGCGGGTGCTGAAAATCTCTCTGCTCGTTCTGCTCCTGGCCGGAACGATGGCGGGCTGCCGTAAGGGTCCGCGCCCGGACCGCGAGTTGGCATCCGACGAGCCGGGACCGCCCTCGCCCATGCGCGACGCGCTGATAGAAATGCACCAGTCGCTGCTGGAGGGGCGCAAGGAAGACCACCTCGCGACCTTCGTCGGCGACGAGCAGGAGATGCGCGTCGTCGAGACGCTGTTCGAGTTCCACCAGGCCGGACGCGCATTCCGCCGGAAGTTCATCGAAGCGTACGGTCGGGGAGAGTGGGAGGACGTCCGCTACGACAAAAAAGCCCGGCTGTATCTGCCGCCGGAGGACACCAAACACTACGAACACGCGGTTATAGAGGAGACCTCCGACGACACGGCCGAGGCGATCATAGTCCGTGGCAAAGTCCCGATGAAGCTGCGCAAGACCGACGACGGCTGGCGCGTGGAAGCGAGCACTCTGGCGCCTCGCAACGCCGACCCGGAAATGATCGTGCGGGTTAACGAACGCTGGACGGAGATCCTCGACAAACAGACCCGGCGGATCGGACGACACGGTCTGGGGCCTGTAGATATACGCATGGCTGTCGGCGAGCAGTTCGGCAAGGCGGCAAAGGAAATCCTGGAGGAACCAGGAGGCGGCGACTAAGCAAAGCCCGCCGGCACGAGTCCGTCCGCCATGCCTGCCCCGACGACCGATTCGTCCCGCTTCCCAAGCGACTGTTTACCCGCCGCCAGCGGCCGTATAATGTCACTCCATTGTTTGGAGGTGGTTCGTCGTTTGTGTTAGGGAGCATTGATGGCTAGACGGACCCAAAAATCGCAGACGCAGTTTGAGCGTGCGTGCAAGGTGCTGGTCGGCGGGGTGAACTCGCCGGTGCGGGCCTACGCCGCCGTTGGCGGCACGCCGCCGACTATCGCTCGCGCCAGGGGCGCGAACATTACCGACGCCGACAACAACACGTACATCGACTATGTGTGCGGGTACGGACCAGCGATACTCGGGCACGCCCCGGACGAAGTGGTCACCGCCGTCAACAAGGCCGCCCGCCGCGGAACCACCTACGGCGCGCCTACCGCCGGCGAGACGCAACTGGCGGAGGTCATCGCCGCGGCCATCGGGAGCGTGGAAAAGGTCCGCTTCGTCAACAGCGGCACCGAGGCCGCCATGACCGCTATCCGCCTGGCACGGGCGGTCACCGGGCGCGACAAGATCGTCAAATGTGCCGGGTGCTATCACGGCCACGCCGACTCCATGCTGGTCTCAGCGGGCAGCGGAGCGGCAACTCTGGGTACGCCCTCCTCCCCGGGCGTTCCGAAGGGCGCAACATCCGATACGCTGACCGTCGGCTACAATGACGCCGAAGCCGTCCAGGCACTTGTCAGCGAACGCAGCGGCGAAATCGCCGCGGTGCTCGTCGAGCCGGTAGCCGCCAACATGGGCGTGGTTCCGCCGAAAGAAGGTTATCTCCAGGAGCTCCGCCGCCTCTGCGACGCGGCCGGGGCTTTGCTTGTGTTCGACGAGGTCATCACCGGCTTCCGGGTGTCCTACGGCGGCGCACAGGCGCTCTACGATGTCTCGGCGGACCTGACGGTGTTGGGCAAGATCATCGGCGGCGGTCTGCCCATAGGCGCGATCGGCGGACCTGTGAAGCTGATGGACGAACTAAGCCCCAGCGGACAGGTGTACCAGGCGGGCACGCTTTCGGGCAACCCGGTGGCGACGGCGGCAGGTCTGGCGACACTCCAGGTGCTGCGGGAAGAGGGCATCTATGAAGCTCTGGAACAGCGTTCTTCCGAATTGCACGACGGGTTGCGCCGCGCCGCGGAAGCGGCCGGGCTTGACGGGCGAGTCTGCGTCAACCGCGTCGGGAGCATGATGAGTTGCTTCTTCGCGCCACCGCCGGTGACGAGCTTCGCGACCGCCTCCGCGGCCGACCGCGACGCCTACGCCGCCTGGTTCCACGCCATGCTCTCAGGAGGGGTTTACCTCGCGCCGAGCGCCATGGAGGCGATGTTTATCTCCGCAGCGCACGGCGAGAAGGACGTCGCCCAGACCGTCGCGACCGCCGAGGGCGCTTTCGTCGAGGCGGCAAAGCTCATGTAACGTCGGCCGAAAGCCGATACGATTCCAATAGACGTCTTGCAGGAAAGTGCGTCACAGTAGAATCGAAGGGAGCATCGCATGAGCGCCGAACCATACAAAACTTCCATCTCAGAGTACGCCGAGGCGTTCGACAGCGTCCGGCTGGCGAAGAACATCTTCTGGCTGCTGATCGCCGCGGCGATAGTGGTTCAGTTGGTGTGCTTCGTGCTGGTGCACTTTGTCGGCGTAACCAACCAGGCCGCGCAGCTCGGCGCGACCCAACCGGCATCGTCGGCCTCCGGCTGGTACCACGCACTGCACTGGATTATGCCGGCTGTGAAGTTCATCGCCCTGGTGTCCGCCCTGCTGCTTATGCTGACGTTGATGTTCGCGGTGAAGCTTTCGCTCCTGGAGCGGATGGGCGGCGTAGCGGGGCTGATGAGCGCCTTCTTCTGGTCGTTGATACTTTTCGCCCTGCTGGTGCCCTGGCAGGACGTGCTGGCCGGCAGTTTTGCCTCGGGGGCGCTCTATAACCTGGGCGAGTTGACCGACAGCAAAGCCCGCCTCGGCGATGGCTGGGGCAACAAGGTGCTGTTCTACGCCCGGTATGCGGCATATCCGGTCGTTACGGTGCTGGTCTGGCTGGTGGTGCAGATGAAGTTCGGCCGGGGCTACCGGGTGATAGTCTCGACACTTGCCGCCGGTGCACAGAAGGCGGCTGCCGCCGCCGAGCAGTCCCAGCAGCCCCAATCCGAGGCCTGACCGCCTCTTGCGACAGATATGGCAGACCCCGTCGGCATCCGCGTCGGCGGGGTCCGCTTTTTGCGCCCGGTCAGGGAGATTGACTCGACCTGCCGGCGAAAATAGCATGGGGTTGTTACCACACACGAATGACCCGACCGATGCGACCCATGAGCCGACTCCTTATTCTTCTCCCGCTGGCGTGGCTGGTACTTTCCAGCGGTTGCGTGCGCGGGGAAGACGACTCGGGCGAAACCGGTTCTCAGGGGATGACCATGCCCGCCGGCGAACAGACCGAACCCGCGCAGTCTCTTCCGCCGGTTGTGTATGTGCGTCTGCGCGTCTGGACGCTGGAGGTGCCGGCGGGTCTGGCCAGCCGCTCCGAGGACCTCTGGAGCTACCTCGACGAAGAACCCGTAGGCGCTGAGCGTCAGGCCGCCCTGGGCAGAAACGGGCTGCGCGTGGGGACCGCTCCGGCCGAGGCGTGGGACAACCTCTCCGAACTTCTCAGGGAGATGACCATCGGCGAGATGCGTAGCCGTCAGTTGGTGTCGCTGCCTGGACGGCCCGTGGATGTCATGCTCAAGGAGGACATACCCGCCGCAACGATCTTCACTTCACGCGACGACCGGACCCTGACCGGAGCCGACTACCCCGGGGGCGATTATATCTTGACGTTTACGGCGACCGTGGACGTCCAGAACCCCTCATTCGTACTGCTCACCGCGGTGCCACAGATCCGCTCGAGGCAGCGCAGAGCCCGCTATGTCGGCGAGGGAGAAAACTACCGACTGGTCGTCAGTGCCGAGAGGACCAGCTTTGAGAACCTGATGTTTCGGCTTCGTTTAAGCGAGAATGACATTATGGTAATCGGTCCCGGCACCCAGAGCCGACGGAGTACCAGCGTTGGGCGGAACTTGCTCGTCCGCCGAAGCGAAGGCATGGCGTTCGAAAAACTGCTGGTCGTGCGACCCGAACTGAGTCTTACCAGGCGTTAGAATGGTTGGCTCTCGGGACGAAAACAGATGAGTGGACAAAAACGGGACAATGCCTCCAGACCCACGAGCGAATTCCTTCGCCTGGCGTTCTCCAACGCCCCGGTCGCACTGATAGCCACCGACGAATACCTCCGGCTACTTTTCTGTAGTCGCCCGGCAGCCGACCTGCTGAACGTCGATCCCGAGCAACTCGTCGGACGAACGCTCGAGGAAAGTGTCCCCGTAGGACACCGCGAGGACCTGGGCCGAAAGGCCCGGCAGGTGCTGGAAAACCATCGGACTGCTCGGACGGAGCTTGAGCTTCCCGGTGAGGACGGCCAACGGCATCTGGCTGTGGTGCTCTCGGCGGTTGGAGACTCGCCGGGGTCGGTGCACGGTCTCTGCGCCTGGCTCTCGGACAGCACGTCAGAGCGACGACTGGCACACCGACTGGCCCAGAGCGAAAAAATGGCCGCCCTGGGAACGCTCGCCGGAGGAGTGGCCCATCATTTCAACAACATCCTGGGCGGCGTGGCGACCTTCGTTGACTACGCCCTGCGCAGCGGGGACGACTCGGCCATGCGGCGCGCCCTGGAGATGACAGCCGAGGCGGCCGACAGAGCGTCGCGTATCACGCAATCGTTGCTGAGCTTCGCCGAACAGGGCACCCCCCGTCGTCGCGACCTGGTGGACCTGACGGAGGTGGTGCTCACATTCGTGCATCTTGTGGAGCGTCCCCTTTCCCAGCAGGACATCCAGTTGAAGCTGGACCTCCAGCCGATTCCCACAGTTCCGGTCGAGGCGCAGCGCATGCATCAGGTGCTGAACAACCTGCTGAGCAATGCCGAAGAGGCCATGCCCGACGGCGGCACCATCACCATCGGCATCGCACGTGAGGGCGACAACGCGGTTCTGACTTTTGCCGACACCGGGGTGGGTATCCCCCGGGAGAAGTTATCGCAGATCTTCGATCCGTTTTTCACCACCAAGGGGCTTGTCGCCGGCGGAGAGACTACCAACCCGGGGCTGGGGCTGTCGGTCGTACACGGTCTCATCCTGGAGATGGGCGCGGATATCAGAGCTCAAAGCACCCCCGGCAAAGGCACAACCTTCACCATAGCCATCCCCATTACCGAGCCCTGATGGTTCAGCGGTCGAACTCGTCGCCGCGAAAGGTATGCCCGAGATAAGTCTTGCGGACCAGCTCGTCGGTGACCAGTTCGCCCGGCCGCCCTTCCCGCAGCACCTTGCCGTTGTCAACAATGTACGACCGGTCCGTAACCGACAGCGTTTCCCGGACGTTGTGGTCGGTCAGCAGGATGCTGATTCCGCGGTCCTTAAGCCCCCGAATTTCCTTCTGGAGGTCCTCCACGGCGATGGGGTCCACCCCGCTGAACGGTTCGTCCAGCAGGATCATGGTGGGGTTAGTCACCAATGCCCGGGCAATCTCCAGCTTGCGCCGCTCGCCGCCGGAGAGTGTCCGAGCAAGCTGGTCCTGCACGTGTGTAAGCCCGAACTGCTCCAGCAGGTCGTCGCACCGCTCGTTGCGCACGGACCGGTTGAAATTCATCGTCTCCAATATCGCCAGGAGGTTCTGCCTTACGGTCAGCCGCTGGAAGATGCTCGGCTCCTGGGAGAGATAACCCATGCCCCGGCGGGCACGCTTGTACATCGACATGCGCGTCACGTCCACGCCGTCGAAGATAACCGTTCCATCGTCGGGGGTGATCATCCCGATGGTCATACGGAAGGTGGTCGTCTTGCCGGCTCCGTTCCGTCCGAGCAGGCCTACGATTTCGCCCTGCCCCACAACGAACGAGACATGATCCACCACGGCCCTGCCGCCGTAGCGTTTCACGAGGTCCTTGGTCTGGAGAAGGATCATTCGGTGGTGTCCCAGCCCTCGAATCCGCTGTGGATAACTTGTGGATAACCAACGCAGGACAGCGTCACGCGGCGGCTTTCGGGGCATCCGCCCCACAGCAGCGTATCTCCACCGGCGTAACGCACGCCTGAAGTCGAACCGGCCAATATGCGCAACACCCTATCTGATAGTATCATACGCTCGTTAGCTCACGCCGGCAATCGCGCCGGCGATGCCTGTGCCGGCAATTCGATCCAAAACAATTACCCGAACACACCGCCGGCGAGACTGTAATACAGGCGACGCGTATGTGCATAACCCGCAAAAAGCCGCCGGGTTTTAGCGCACTACAAACGTCGCTGTCAGGGCTCTCGCCGTCAGACCGGCCCGGCGGACAGTACCCGATAGCGCTCAGCGAATCAATCGCATCTTACCGACGTTCGGTATAAGCGGCAGGCCCGGCAGGCCCGGCGGGCGGAAACCCGACGGCCAATACACCAGCAGTGCTCGACCGGTCAGACAATATCGGGGAACCGTTCCGAGCTGATATATGGGCTGGCCGCTATCGTCGGTAAGCCGCAACGTCGGAGCCGCATACGTCCAGGATCGACTGTCCAAGCTCTGCGGGCTGTTGTCTCCGAGCACCATGAATTCGTCCAGTTCGCGGTCCTCGTGCTTATGCAGCTTGATGGGATTAGCGGTGGTGCCCCAACCGGGTTTGCCTTCGCCGACGTTCCGTCCCAGTTGACGGAGCTTGCGGGCATAGTCGCCGGCTACGCCGTCGGGAATCTCGCGTTGCGGCGGGGAGGTATAGTACACGTCCCGCATTAGCTTCGCGTGCCAAAGCTCGCTCGCGCCGCCAGCGGCCGCTATCCGCACCCGCGGAGCGGGCACGGGGTCTGCGTCGGCCCGGGCCATCCGGTCTTTAAGCCACTCATAATCGAACGGGTAGCGCCCGTCGGTCAATTCCAGAACCGTCTCGCCGCCTACCTGGAGCTTCAGCGAAAGGTCAACGTGCTCCAGCGCCACCTCCACGGATTCATCGAGCTTCAGCGGCTTAATCTTCTCGCGGTCCCACGCCTGCCAATCGCCGCCCGGCGGCCTGTGCCACAGGGAGACCGAACCGTCGGCGTCCACCTCGCCGCGGAACCCGTGGTCGAAACTGCTGGTCTCCAGCATAACCCGGGCCGCGTTTTCGCGCGGGACAAACATCAGTGACAGTCTCAGATCACTGCACACGTCGCGACTCTTGTCAACGGCGGCCGTACGCATAACCCTGGCGGCATTGTAGCCGTACCAGGGAAGAAAGCGGTTTCGCGGGGCGTCGAACTTCAGTTCGGCCCGTTCACCACCTGCGAAGCTGAAGCGCCGCCCCTTCAGACCGTCAAGCTCCCAACGGTCCTCTCCGGCGATCGGCTCCCACCTCGGCGGACGCACGCCCCGGCCGTCTCTTTCGGTCCGCTCTATAACGGAGGGGTCAGGGCGGTAGTCGT
Source organism: Phycisphaerae bacterium (assembly GCA_046538345.1). GTDB lineage: Bacteria > Planctomycetota > Phycisphaerae > SM23-33 > SM23-33 > PUND01. The sequence goes on along the minus strand of JBKHJB010000089.1, from coordinate 627 downwards.
TGTTGAACACCACCTGCCACGTCGCCTCCTGAGCTTTCGGCGGCTTGCGGCGGATGCTGAAGTCCTGCTCGCCGGGCTGTTTGACAAAAATGTTCCCGTGGACGATCTCGATGGTTTCTCCGGGCAGCCCGATCAGACGTTTGATGTAGTTCTCACGGTTGTTCTGCGGGTTCTTGAAAACGACCACATCCCACGGCCTCGGCTCGCGGAAGTTATAGACGTACTTGAGCACCAGCACGCGGTCGCCGCTGTTGAGATAGCGTCCCTGACGGCTGCGATTATAGGGGTAGGTGCAGTTCGGACACTGCGCGTCGGCCGGTATGCTGCGCATCCGCTTGCCTGCGGCTCCGCCGTCCTGACCGAGTCCGTAGTCGTATTCGTACCCGCAGGCCGGGCACTGCAAAGGCCAATGTTCGCCCAGCAGTCGCGGCGCCATGGAGCCGGTGGGTATCACGAACGCCTCGATAAGAAACGCCCGCAGGACGAACGCCAGCACGATGGCCACCCAGACCCCCTCGACGGTGTCACGGATGGTATGCATTTCCCGGCTCGGATTTTCGCCTGCGTTGGACATCGGGGCACCACTTTACCGATTCCACCCCCTCCCGCCAAGTGTGGACATTGTCG
>JBKHJB010000088.1:0-9229 GCA_046538345.1 Phycisphaerae bacterium | reverse complement strand
GGGAGAGGGGTTGGGGGGTCAGACGGCCGTTTGGCAGGCGGCTTCGGCGTGCTGGAGGTTCAGGGCGAGTTCGTCGCGGTCGCGCGGGAACAGGCCTATAACCAGCGCGTCGGTGGGCTTGATGTTGGCGTAGGCGTAGCGGAACGCCTCGGCCACCTCGTCCTGCGTGGAGCAGTTTCGACCGGCCGCGAGAATCTTGAACCCGAAGCAGGTCTTATCCGTCGCGCGGATGGTCGCGGTCATCCGGTCGCGGTCCTCGGCGAGATACTCCTCGCCCTCGTAGGCGACCTTTCCGGTGACGATGGACGAGTCCCGCGGCTTGCGAGAAATGTTGTAGAAACACGCCATGTAGAAGTCGATATCCCAGCCGGCGTCCTCGGCGTATTCGATAATCTCCGGCTGGTGCGTGCCAAGCCCGACGGCGACGCCGCAGTCGCGCATGCACTTGAGATAGTCGTTCACCTCGTCGATGCGCCCCTGCCGCCAGAATTTGTCCGTCTGCGAGCCGTGGTGGTAGATGCCCTTGACGCCGGCCGCGGCCAGTATGCGGATATTCTGGAAAATGTCGTGCATCTCGCTGGCGGTCTGACTGAACACGTCCATCGTCCCGCCGCTACGACGATAAAGCTCTATCCAGTTGAGCATACGGAAGTCGCCGCGGATAAGCAGCGTCCGCAGTCCGGCTTGCTCGGCCTGGTCGTACAGCGCCAGGACGTTCTCGTCGGTGTAATACTGCCGCATCTGCTCGTCCAGCTCGCGGGACTGATGGCTGCAGCCGCACAGCGTGTTGTGCCCGACGATGAACCTCGAAACCTGCGTGTCTCCCACGCGGACCAGGTCGCGCGGGCCGTTGCCGTTTGCAGTCACTTCGGAAGACCTCCTGCTTATACGGTGTCCGGAAAAATGTCCCACGCCAGTATAAGCGGGACGCCTGGCGGATTACAGACGCGATTGCTCAAAAGCCGTGTTTATTCGCGGCGGTGATTATTGGCGGTGGGGATGCTGCCCTGCCCGGAGTGTTCCAGCAGCGCCTCGACGGCGGAGGTAATCTGGTTGGACCACAGGTTCCAGCCACGCTTGAGCGAACGCAGCAGGCCGAGCCACTGACTGGCCTCGATGTCGATGGGTGTCCGCTCGGCCGAGAGCACGTCGCGATAGACCTGAATCATCCTGTCGGCGCATCGTTCGGCGTCGAACGGCTGGGCCGAGTCGCGGGCGCTGTCGCGCATCGCGCGTCGGTCCGTCTCGTCGAGTTCGGCGAGTCTCTGTATCGCGTCGGCGAAGGCGGCCGGTGCCTCCGTCGCGACGAGATACCCGTTCTCACCGTCGCGCACCACCTCCCGCACGCCCGGCGCGTCCAGCGCCACCACCGGACAGCCCGCCGCAAGCGCCTCGATAAGCACCACGCCCTGCGTCTCCGTTTTGGAGGCGAACACGAATGCGTCGGTAGCGTGATAGGCATCGACGAGGTCCTGGCCCTGACATACGCCGACCAGGTGGGCGCGGTCGGCGAGTCCCCGCTCGTCCAGTCGCCGGCGGATTTGATCTTGCGACGGACCGGACCCGACGGCCGCGAAGTGCGCGGAGTCGATGCGGCCGAGCGTTTCGGCGACGGCGTCGGTGAGGAAGTCCATGTTCTTCTCCGGCGCGATGCGCCCGACGTAGGTAAGCAGCATGGCGTCGTCGGGGATACCGGTGTTGCGGCGGAAGCGCGCGCCGTCGCCGTTCGTGAACCTCTCCAGCTCCACGCCGGTGGGAACGACGGAGATTTCCGTCTCCACGCCGCGTTCGCGGAGTATCTCCGCGGTGCTCTCGCTCGGCGCGATGACGCGGTCGCACAGGTTCGCGTAACCCGTGGCGACCTTGGCGGCGAACGTGGGCAGCGCGTCGATGTCCAGCGGGACATAGTGGGTATAGTGCTCGTACATCGTGTGGTAGGTGAACACCAACGGAAGGTCTCTGGAAGCGGCCGTGCGGACGGCGGTGTTGCCCAGCAGGAACGGATAATGGGAGTGGACCAGTTGCGGCGCGAATCGGTCCAGCTCGTCGACAAGCTCTATCCCCGGCGGGAACGCCAGCGAGAAATCCGTCCCGCTAAGCTCCCGTATCGCCGGAACGCGGACGACGTTCGGCTCGCGCCTGGGGCGGCGTTTGTAGTCCGGCGCGACGATTAGCACGTCGTGTGCGCGATCCCCGCACAGCCGCGCCAGCATGTCCACACTCCGGGAGACCCCGGTAATATGCGGCAGATACGTGTTGGTGAACATCACAATTTTCATCTGCGCGTTCCGTGAACTATTTGCCCGCCGGCTTCAACTCCACCTGCCCGGATTCCGCCGGCTCGAGACGCTGAGGTTCGCAGCCGCTGAGCCGAACTTCCAGCCACTCCGGCGGCGTGCGCCACTCGCCGCGCCACCCAAGGCGATGCGTGCCGTCGCGCGGCTCGAGAGTCACGCTCACGGGTCCGTACGGCGTTGCCGTCGGACCGAGTCGCATGGTCTTACCCGTTTTCAGCCACTCGGTCGGTATGCCGGAGCACAGCACCAGACCACCGTCGGCCTCGCGGACGAACATGTTCCTAAGCATCATAACCCATTCCGCCGACGCCCAGCCATGTTGTCCGTCGCCCATGCACCCTCCGCCGGTTCGCGGATGGATGGCTTCGGGCCATTGCCCGGTTGGCGAGGCGAGTTCCGCCACGCGCTCGACGAGGGCGAAGAACCGCCCGTCGCCGGCTCGCAGCAGCACCTGCGCAAGGTGCAGCGTGAGGTAGGCGTTCAAGCCGGAATGGATGAGATCCTGGAAGAATGCTCCCTTTACGAAGCAGTGGTTCATGAGGAACTCAACCGTCGCCAGCAGGCGCTCATCCCGCGCCGGCAAGAGCGAAAGCGGATACCCCGCCACCACCGAGCCGATCGCCCCGGCGTCCATGCGTCGATACGGTGAGGCGGGGATACCCGGTCGCCGGCGGATATGCCGGCTGTCCCGAAGCGAACGCTCCACTGCCGCCAGCATGTCCTCGGCTTCCGCGTCGAATTCCCTGACCTTTTCCGGCTTCCGCCAGAGCCGGCACATCGCGGCGGCGGCGCGAAGACCGGCCGCGGACCAGAAGTCGTCCCAGTAGTAGTAATCGTTGTTGCCGAGATGCTCGGCGCTGAAGCCGGCGGGCATCAGACCGGCGTGAAGCCCGTCGCGCTTCTCGCCGCGGCGCTTGCGGTGTATCCACCTTGCGCCCGACACGACCGGCCGTGTCCACTGCTCCGGCGGGACTGAGCCGGTCAGCTCGCAATAGCGGTGCAGAATCCACAACGCCTCGCCGTTGGAGTCCCACTCGCCGTCTTGCGAGTAAAAGTACCCGTCCACCCGCTGGCGGTCCGGGAAGGCGTCCAGCACGCGACGCGCGCGGTCGGTGTGTCCTATGCACAACATGGCGTGCAGCATCATGGCCGCGTCCCGGAACCAGAAGCGATTGTAGGTGTAGGGTCCGGGCACCGCCTCGACGTCGGTGGTCAGCAGAGACAGCGTGCGAACGGCGGCTTCGTACAGCCGCACGAAGCGGGAATCGGGGACATCGACTTCGCAAAGCCCTTCAAGCTCGTCGCTCCATCGGCCGGGGCGGACGACCGTTCGTGATTTGGGCGTCTTGCGCTCCGGCGTCAGGTCGATATGGAGTTCGGCGTCGGCTGAATGGTCATCGTCGAGGCGGTACATCCCGGCCGCCGTCGCCAACCCGACGGCGCAGGTGCATTGGTCGGACTGCTCGCGATGGGCAGTGTCCGGGTAAACGTCGCCGGACCGGTAGCTGGAGGTCACGTGGCTCTCCACGGGGCGGTCGAACTGTATGCGCGGCATGGAATTTATCCGCCACCGCCGCCGGCGGTCGGTGAGCGAGACCTTGCTGACGAAGCTCACGCCTTCGGGATTGAACGGCCGAAGCGCCACAACCAGCCAGCCGGGAGCGTCGGCGGAAGCTTGACACCGCAGAACGCACACGGGTTGGTCGTTGAGATTCTCAACGCAACTGGTGGTAACCAATCGCAGCTTGCCCTCGGCGGTTTCGGTTCTCACTTGCGGCGATGCGCCCTCGGTGATGAGGCGCTGCTCGGCGTTGTCGGTATTGGGAGGCAGAAGCTCCCTGCCGTCGTCGGTCAGGATCCAGGCGTCTATGGACCAGCCGTCAAACAGCGGCGTCAGCAGCCCCCGCGGGTCCACAAGCGGCAACTCACCGCGGCCCGGCAGACCGACGGCCGTCCAGTTCCGGTGTGTGAGGTTGACGTGTGTGGCCGAGAACGCCCGCGGGACGAACGCCTCGTCGGAGGGGTCGAACTGCCGGCGGACCCAATACGGCCAGACCCAGTCGAGGTTATGCTGGATGACCTTGGTGTTGATAAGCCCGCGGGAGTGGAACACCACGCCGGCGCGGAGCAGCTCCATGGGGGTGGAGACTTCCGACGGCTGGGCTATGCGCTCCAACCGGGCAAGCACACTTACCGGGTCCAGCAGCCCGTGCGCCCGCGCGATTCGCCGGGCGATGGGCCTCCAAGGCAACCATTTAAGGAACATCCTATCTCCCGTGTAAGCTCAGCTTCCCTCGACGTATCTGCGCAGGTCCAGCGCGTTGGCCGGGGCGTTTGCCTCGGCGTCGTTGTTGAAATACGCGTACACGTCCCGACCTTCGTCGAGCCAGCCGATAATACGTTTCGCCCAGGCGCTCAGCGCCTGCGGGCTGTAGGAACCGGCGTAATTATCGCCGTGGAAGCGCAGATACACCCAGTCGGCGGGTGTTTCGCGCGGGTGGTCTTCCAGCATGTCGTGTATCACCAGCGCCGCGTTATGCTCACCGAGCAGCTCGTATATCTCGTCGGTCAGCCAGCTTTCGTCGCGGAACTCCAGCGCCCAGCGATATTCGTCGGTCGGCGCGGCCTGGAGGAACTCCGCCAGTCGGGACCTGTCGGCCTTGAAATTGCCCGGAAGCTGCACCAGTATCGGGCCGAGCAAATCACCGAGCCGATTGGCGCGGTCCAGGAACATTCCGATGTGCTGCTCGGGGTCTTTCAGCCGCTTCAGATGCGAGCCGTAGCGGCTGTACTTAAGGACATAGAGAAACCCCTCCGGCGTCTGCTCGCGCCACTTGTCGAACGTCTCGGCCTTGGGCAGGTTGTAGAACGTGTTGTTTATCTCAACCGTGTCGAACTGCCGGGCGTAATGCTCGAACCAGTCCTTCTTGCGGATGTCCTCGGGATAGAACCTTCCCTTCCAGTGATCGTATTGCCAGCCGGACGTTCCAACGTGAAATCGACCTCGCTTGCGCGCCATGTGGCATCACCTCGATGGTTGTTCAGGCGAGACGAACTACAGACTGTCGTTTATCGTATGCACGGCGTAACCCTCGCAAGTCAAGTTTATGAGCGCATCTCGGCGCTGGCAAAGGCGCAAGGCGCATAGGATAAACAAACGTCCCCGGCAAGCCGTACCCGGTGCGGCGACGCGAAACCAACCGAAGAACAAGGAGCGGACCGTGGACATAGCCGACAGACTGCGAGAACTGGCGAGGAACCTGTACTGGACGTGGCGGCCTGAACTGATAGAGATCTTCCGCGATCTCGACCCGGATTTATTCCGCCAGACCAACCACAACCCCGTGGAGTTCCTCTCACGTCTGGATACCGAGACGCTCCAGCAGCGTGCCTGGGAGCTTGCGCTGGAAGCCCGAATCAGCCGGGCCTTCCACCAAATGCACGCATACCTGGAGGCGCGCGACACGTGGGCCCATACCCACGCCGCCCCGCTGCGCGCCCAACCCGTGGCGTATTTCTCCGCGGAGTTCGGACTGCACGAGTCCCTGCCCATCTACTCCGGCGGGCTTGGGGTGCTCGCGGGCGACCATCTCAAGGCCGCCAGCGACCTTGGCCTGCCGATGGTCGGAGTGGGCCTGTTCTACGCCAAGGGGTACTTCCACCAGCGGCTGGACGAAAACGGGAATCAGCGGGAGGAATACTTCTCCGCGGACGTGGACGAGCTTCCTCTGGACTGGGCGACCGACGAGAACGGCGACGCCGTGCGGGTACAGGTGGCCTGCGGCGACGAGACCATTTGCGCCGGCGTGCGCGCCGCCCGGGTGGGCCGATGCCGCCTGTTGCTGCTGGACTCGAACGTTGAGGAAAACGACGAACGCCATCGCGACCTGACGGACCGCTTGTATGAGAGCGACCCGGAGACCCGACTGCGCCAGGAGATGCTGCTGGGCGTCGGAGGCATGCGCGCACTGGAGCAAATGGGTATCGAACCCGGCGTGGTGCACATGAACGAGGGGCACAGCGCGCTGGCGGCGCTGGAGCGTGCGCGGCAACTGATGACCCGCGACGCGCGAAGCTTCGAGGAAATCCGCGAAGACGTCGCCGGCAAGTGCGTCTTCACAACCCATACCCCCGTCGAGGCGGGGCACGACAGATTCGATGCCGGCATGTTCGCCGCCGCCCTGCGTCCGCTCCGCGAGCAACTCGGACTCGACGAGAATGGACTGTTCTCGCTGGGACGCGTCAACGCCGACGACACGGCCGAGCCGTTCTGCATGACCGTGCTGGCGCTGAGGATGTCGCGTTACCGCAACGGCGTTTCCGCCCGGCACGGCCGCGTCAGCCGGGCCATGTGGAGTCATGTCTGGCCGAACCTGCCCGAATCGGCCGTTCCCATCGGGCACGTCACCAACGGCGTGCACGTGGCAAGCTGGCTGGCGATACCGCTGGGTCAGCTCTACAACCAGCTCGGCTGCGACTGGCAGGACGTGCTCCACGAGCCGCGAACCTGGCAGGCGATAGACGACATCGACGAAGTTGAGTTCTGGGAGCAGCAGCAACTGCTCAAGGCCCGACTGGTGGACTACGTGGACCGCCGCCTGCATCGTCAACAGGAGGCCCGCGGCGAGACGGACGGTCCGATGCGACTCCGGACGGACGTGCTTACCATCGGCTTCGCCCGGCGCTTCGCGCCTTACAAGCGCGCCCACCTGCTGCTGGACGAACTCGACCGTCTGGACCGACTGGTCAACGACCCCGACCGTCCGGTGCAGATAATCTTCGCCGGAAAGGCCCACCCCGCCGACGAGAACGGCAAGGAGCTTATCCGGCGGGTCTTTCAGGTGACCCGCGACGAACGCTTCGCCGGGAAAGTCGTCTTTCTGGAGAACCACGACGTCAACGTCTCGCGCCACCTGGTCCAGGGAGTGGACGTCTGGCTGAACACTCCGCGCCGACCGCTGGAGGCGTGCGGGACCAGCGGACAGAAGGTGGTGCTCAACGGCGGACTGAACGTCTCTACGCTGGACGGCTGGTGGGCCGAGGCATACGACGGGACCAACGGCTTCGCCATCGGCTCCGGCGGGGAACACTCCGACGCCGCCAAACAGGACGACGCGGACCGCGAATCGCTCTATGAGATACTCGAGCAGCGGGTCGTGCCGTTGTACTACGACCGCGGGACCAACGGAGTGCCGAGCAAATGGGTAACCGCGCAGAGGTCGGCCATCCGCTCACTGCCATGGCGGTTCAGCGCGAGGCGGATGGTGATGGACTACGTGAATTGCTGCTACCTGCCGGCCGCCGGCGTAACCACAAGATGGTTCCCCCCGGTGTAAAGTCCGCCCGCCGCCCCGTGCGTCAATCCGGCTCGGCAAGCTCGGGGTTCAGCCAGCGCCCGCACTTGGGACAGCGGACCCGTGTAACCGGACCGGCGGAGGACTCGAACACGTCTTCTTCTATGACGTCGTCGCCCGACGCCCCGGCCGCTTCGTCCGGATCGTCCGTCGGGGCCAATCCCGTAACACGCCCGCAGGTCGGACAGTGCAGCACAAATCGTTCGGTGGTCATTCCGGCTCCTTCCTCGCGCAGCGCATAAACGAAACGCCTGCGCAATCAATGGGAACGTGACCGACATTGTATCCGGCTGCGGGCACACATCAAGCGCGCGACGGCTGGTATTCGGCAATAGACAACAGGTCGATGGGTTTGCTCGTTGGAACAAACGTTTCCGCTCGCTCCCGCTCGCGGCTAGTAGCTGTTTGTCTGTCGTGCAGGTGCTCGACCTTACTAGCCGCGAACGGCAGTGAGCGGACAAGTTCGTAGCGCGAGCCCCGGCGCGCCGGGACCGGTCTTCAATCGCAAATCGAAAATCCGCAATCCGAAATCCGCAATCCCCAATCCGCAATGGAATCAGCTTTCGGCCTTGAGCGGACGGGACATCAGGTCCTCTATCGCCTCCGACGGTGAGCGGGAGGCGAATATAACGCTGTGGACCGCCTCGGTGATGGGCATCTCCACGCCGCAGTTGCCGGCAAGCTCCACAACGCTTTCGGTGGTGGCTACACCCTCGACCACCGACTCCGTAGCCGCGAGTGCTTCCTGAACGGTCTTGCCTCGTCCAACGGCTTCGCCGAACGAACGGTTGCGCCCTATCGGCGAGAAGCAGGTGGTCACCAGGTCGCCGACGCCCGCGAGACCGGCGAATGTCTCGGCCTGTCCGCCCAGCGCCACTCCCAGACGTGTTATCTCCACCACCCCGCGGGTAAGCAGAGCGGCCTTGGCGTTGCAGCCGGCTTCCATGCCGTCAAGTATGCCCGCGGCAATGGCGATTACGTTCTTGGTAGCGCCGGCGGCCTCTACGCCGACATGATCGTCATTCGTGTACACGCGGAAGTACGGCCGCGTGAAGAGCACCTGAAGCTCCTCGGCGAAAGAACGATTCTGCGACGCCACCACGACCGTCGCCGGCAGACGGCTCGCAACTTCCGGCGCGATGCAAGGCCCGGAAAGCGCCGCCGTCGGTCGCGAATCGGCCAGCACGTCGGTGATAATCTGCGTCGGTCGCAGCAGCGTGGAGTTCTCTATGCCCTTGGCGACGGAGCATATACCCAGCGACGGCGGACAATGCTCGGCCAGTCGCCGCCACACGCCCCGCATGAACTGCGTGGGAACCGCCGAGACCGCCAGGTCCGCGCCGTCGAAGACGCCCTCGTCCTCGCCGGTAACTTCGATGGCGTCGGGCAGCTTGAAGCCCGGAAGAAAGCGGCGGTTCTCACGCAACCGGTCGGTCTGCTCGGCGGTATCGGCAAACGCCGACCACAACCGGACCGAACAGCCGCCTTCCGCGAGCATAAGGGCGCAGGTGGTGCCCATGGCGCCGTCGCCGATGATGGTAATTCTTCGGCTCATTGTCCGCGCAAGCGTAGCGGGCG
>JBKHJB010000087.1:0-9312 GCA_046538345.1 Phycisphaerae bacterium | reverse complement strand
GCCGTAGCTTTCCGCCACCAGGAGGGGGTTCCACAGATAGACGAACAACAGGGACGCCGGCAGGGCGGCCTTTCGCAGCAGCCCCAATCCCGCCAGTGCGGCGATGCCGTCGAACGCCAGAAGAACCACGCGCCAGCCAGTCAGGTCGAACGGAGTGAGCCAGTAGCCAACGGCAAAGGCGCCTTGCGCGGCGGGCGGGTAGATGGTCCGCAGGTGAGGGTGATTGACGCCCTCCAAAGTAGAGCGGCCTGTTTGCGCGAGCCGGTTTACAACCGGGTCCTCGATATCTCCATCGAGTACGTCCTGTGGAGCGTGGCGGTACGGGCTGGCGCCGTGGGCGGTGACCGCGCCGTCCCACATGTAGCGGCAGTAGTCCTCGCCGGCCGACGCCGGGACGAAGAACCACGGCAGCCGCATCAGAACCGCCAGAACGACCATCGCAACCGCAAACGGACGGGAAAGTCGTCTTGGACGAATCGCAAGCAGCGCCAGCAGCAGCATGCCCATGCCGACGCCGGCGGCTACCAACGCGGCGGGTGAGACGAGCAGGTCCAATCGCGCCCAGACACGCAGCCACATGCCCGCCGCCAACAGGACTCCGCCCATCAGCCAGAGAGCATTCCGCCGGCGGCCGGACAAGGCGCAGTGCAAAGCACTTCCGGCGGTCTCATCGGACGTTGCGTCACGCTTTGAATGGATGGGGTCCGGGTCTGCTTCCATCTACCCCCCGCTGTCGCTGTCCGGGTTTTCCGGCGAGGTGTCGGGCCTGGTTGTCGGGACGTCCTGGTCTGTCGGTGCGGGCACGCCGGGTTTCACGGCGGTTCCACATGGGCCGCTATTGCATTTTCTCGCGAATACTCGCCAGTAGTCCTTCGAACGAATCCGCGAATTTCTTCACGCCGTCTTCGAGCAGTTGGTCGGTGATTTGGTCGAGATCGACGCCTGCTTCTGCCAGTTCTTTCCTTCTTTGGCGCGCGCCGTCGAGGTCGCTATCCACGGTTCGCCCAACGCTGCCGTTCTCGAGAAACGCGTCCAGCGTATCCGGCGGGACGGTGTTGATAGTGTCCGGGCCGATGAGATTGTCCACGTACAGAGTGTCGGGGTAGTTCGGGTTCTTCGTGCCGGTGCTGCCCCAGAGAACCTTTTGCACATTAGCCCCGGCCTGGGCGAGCAACTGCCATCGCGTCTGCGAGAGTTTGTCCTGAAACAGCGCGTAAGCCAGACGCGCGTTGTCGATCGCGATATGTCCCATCAGGTGCGTCTTGTCGGTGTCCTGTAGCTGTTTGTCCACCGCGGTATCAACGCGGCTGACGAAGAAAGAAGCCACCGAGAATACCCCGTCAATCGGTTTGCCGGTGTCGCGCCGCTGTTCCAGGCCGGTGACGTAGGCATCCCAGACCTGGTCGTACTGCCGGAGCGAAAACATAAGCGTTACGTTGACGTTCACGCCTTCTGAGATCGCGCGTGTAATGGCCGGCAGGCCCTGCTCGGTGGCGGGAATCTTGATCAGAGCGTTAGGCCGTTGCATATGTTCGAACAGACGCAGGGCTTCGGCAATCGTCTCGTCGGTCTTATAGGCCAGTTCCGGATTCACCTCCAGACTGACGTAACCGTCTGTTCCGCCTGTCTGGTCATAAATCGGGCGCAGCAGATCGGCCGCCTGTTGAAGGTCCGCAATCGCGAGATTCTCATAGATATCCTTTACGCTTAGCCCCTTGCGGCTGAGCTCCGCAATATCCGAATCGTAGTCCTCGCTGTCGGCGATGGCCTTCTGGAAGATCGACGGGTTGGAAGTCAGTCCGCGGATTCCGTTTTCAATACGGAAGGCGATCCTGCCTTCTTTGATAGCCCGTCGATGGATGTAATCCAGCCACATGGACTGGTCGTACCCTTGAAGATCGTGCACTATTGTCATGGCTGCTCCTTTTTCTGCATTCTACGCGGCGTCATTTCGTACCCGCGAATTGCTTACCCGAGGGGCGGACACGAAACGCCAGCAAGGTCCTGTCGTCGGTCTGTTCGATACCGGCGGTAAAGTTGTCTATGTCGTCCAGCACGGCCGAGACCAGCGGTTCCAGCGGGCGGGCGCGATGCTCGACGAGCCGCCGCAACAGGCGTTGCTTACCGTAAAGCTCTCCGCGGGAGTTCTGTGCCTCGTTCAGCCCGTCGGTGGCAAAAAGCACCGCATCTCCGGGAGCCAGCGGCTGGGTGGCTTCGGCGACCTCGATATTCGCCCGGACGCCCAGGAGCATCGAACCGCGTTGCGAGAGAACCCGCACCGGTGCGCCGGTATCGGCCGGCAGGAAGAACGGCTCGGGCGAATGACCGGCGTTGACGAATCGCAGGCAACCGTCTTTGCCGTCATAGATGGCTGCGACGAGCACGACGAAGCTGCCTTCGGGGGTGAGACGGCACAGCTCGCGGTTGACGCACAGGACGAACTCGCTTAGCGACCAGCCCGCCTCCACCCAGAACAGAAACGCCATTTTGACGATTACCGTAATCAGTGCGGCCGACATTCCGTGCCCGCTGACGTCGGCGAAAACGACGGAGGCACGGTGCTCATCCAGTGCGGCCACGTCGAAGTAGTCGCCGCCGACCTCTGTCTCCGGCTCGAAGTGACTCGCCCACTCGACGTGATCGCCCAGCGGCATCCGGTTCGGGACCGGCAGGAGCTTTCGCTGTACCGTCCGTGCCAGGTCGAGATCGCGGCCTATGCGCCGGGTGTACTCTGTGACCTTCGCGTGGGCTTGAGCCAGGCGGTAGGCGCTTTCCTCTCTGTCGTACTCGACGCTGCCCATCCCGCGCATGAACACGTACACGGCCGTAAAGAGAACCACCGCCTGCACCCCCATCGCGACTACCAGAAACGTAACGCTACCGGTCCGCAGGTAGCCCGCCAGCACCGCGCCGGTCAACGCGACTACGCCAAGTCCGTACCTCGGCGCGGCATGGAACAGCGCCCGGTGGTCGCCAAAGCGGCGGTGTCGCCGTTCGAACCATCGAACGGCCAAGCTCAGCCGTGTGAGACAGTAGCTGTATCGCACTATCAGCACGCCGTTGTGATGCCTGACGTGCATGCAGTTGAAATGCAGCCCGGCTTCGGATCGCAACTTTCGCCGCATGCCGTCAAGGCCGGCGGATGCTTCCGTCGATCCGGGTTTCCGCTTACACGCGGCCAGCAGGACCAGCACATCCTGTATCTGGTTGCTTTCCAGACGGGTGTCCATGCGGATAGTGTGAATGGAAAGCCGACGCAGCAGGTTTGCGAGATCGTGACAGTCGCATATGTAAGGTGCATCCTCCGGTTCCGCACGCTCAACCGCGATTCTACCGTCCTCTTGCGGTTTCAGCGTCAGCGTCTCCTCGCTGACCTTGTCGGCTGCGGGGAAAAGATCCTCCTCCAGCCAGTGGCTCAGCCGCTTTATTTGCGCGCCGGTTCGGGACATGCGGCAGCGAAGCCGAGCCAGCCCATAGCTAACCCTGTCGGGTGTTGACAGTCCCGGCGGCTGGGGTTGGCCCATCTGGCGCGTTGTACGTGGGCTTTCATTCATCAGGTTGCTCTCATAGTCCGGCCTGCTCTATCGCCGCCACTTGAGTATCCGCTTGAGCAGGGCGGCGGTTCGCGGCGTCAGGCGGGTCCGGTTGTACATGTCGCCGGCGCCCTTGATCGCCTCGGCGAGTGTCGGGTACGGGTGGATCACGCCGGCCAGTGCGCCCAGGCCGACCTCCCCGGCCATGGCGACGGAAATCTCGCTGATCATGTTGCCGGCGTCACTGCCCACTATGGTCGCGCCGAGAATCCTGTCCGAACCTTTCTTTACATGGATGCGGACGAAGCCCTCGTCGTCGCCCTCGGTCAGGGCGCGGTCGTTGTCCTCGAACGGCTTGGTGAAGGTTTCCACCTCGATGCCCCGATCCTTCGCCTCGTGCTCATACAGGCCCACGTGCGCAACTTCCGGGTCGGTGTACGTGCACCACGGCACGTTGAGGGCGCTGAGCTTTTTGCGGCCCCAGAAAAGGGCGTTCTGGATAACGATCCTCGCCGTCGTGTCGGCGGTGTGCGTAAATTTGCGCTTCAGGCAAACGTCGCCGGCGGCATAGATTCGCTTGTTGGTTGTCCGCAAGCGGTCGTCAACCTTTACGCCGTGTCGAGAGTCGTATTCCACCCCGGCCGACTCCAGTCCCAGCCCGTCCACATTTGGGGCCCGGCCGTAGCCGACAAGTATTGCGTCGGCTTCTACCGTCGATTCGGAGCCGTCGGCTTCCAGCAGCAGGCGCTTGCCGCCGGAGTCGCATGTCACTTTTTTGACCCGTGAGTTGAAGACGCAATGAATACCGTCCCGCATGAAGGACTCGCCCACAACCTCAGCGGCGTCGCGGTCTTCCTTCGGCAGGAACTGCCCACGTCGCTCGATGATCGTCACCTCGCTGCCCAGCCGTGCGAACGCCTGTGCCAGCTCGCAGCCCAGAGGTCCCGAACCGAGCACGGCCAGTCGGTGCGGCAGCTCGGTCAGAGAGAAAATAGTCTCATTGGTGTAGAAGCCGGCTTGGGCAAGGCCTTCGATGTCGGGCCGATGCGCTCTGGCGCCGGTGGCTATGCAGGCCCGGGCAAAGCGCAGCGTCTGTCCGTCAACCTCGACCGTATCGGGTCCGGTGAAAGTTGCATCGCCGAGGTATATTGCCACGCCCATGTCCTGAAACTTGCGGACGGCGTCATGATGGCTGATGCGGCCTCGTACACGGCGCACACGCTCCATGACCGCGGCGAAGTCCACCTCCCCGGCGGCCGGCTTGACGCCGTAGCGGTCGGCTCGGCGCACCTCGGCCGCGGCGAGGGCCGCTGCGATGAGCGTCTTGCTGGGCACGCAACCGAAGTTCAAACAGTTCCCGCCGAAAAGGTATCTTTCGACGATGGCTACTTTGCCGCCGAGGCCCGCCACTCCCGCGGCAGTGACCAGACCGGCGGTGCCCGCGCCGATGACGACCATGTTGTAACGGCCGGTCGGCGTGGGGTTCCGCCAGTTAGACGGATGCGCGTTGGCGATCAATTCCTCGTTATGCTGGTCCATCGGACCGAGTTCCGAGCAGCCGATCATTGATTCGCTCCTTTCGGGGATATTTCAGATTCGGTGAATTCGACCTTGTGAAGGTAGAAACGAGCGGTGGCGATATGCGCCGCCAGCGAGAACAGCAACAGCGCGAAGGCGAGACATACCATTGCGATGCGGTGCGGATAGGACGCCGGAAGCGTCAACAGCAGCGCCACCGACAATCCCCCGCGAAGCCCGCCGGCTGCAATTGCATGCTGCCAGGTGCGGGGCATCCGCCTGTGCACGGCTGCGGCGAGCAAGCCCATCGGGTACACCGTGGCGACCCGTGATACCAGCAGCGTCAAACACGTCAGTGGTACGAGAACCCACGGCAGGAGCCATTGGTGTTGGCCGACCATTGCGCCGATGCTGAAGAACAGCACCGCGCTGGCGAGCGTGTCCAGGAAGCTCCAGAAGTCTTCGAAGAACTCGTCCGAGCGCTTCTGGGCTTCGGTCGGCTTTTGGCAGTGCGTGTGCAGGGACGTCAGTGTCAGCGTGGCGGCGACCACCGCCACCACCCCCGAGACGTGCAGGAAGCCGTGTGCCAGCGCGAAAACCCCGTACATGGTCACCAATGGCATCACGGCTCCGATGAAGCGGTCGTGCGTGTCGTGCCAGAGACGCAGCAGGCCTCCGACCACGGCGCCGGCGGTCACGCCCAGCGCCACGGCTCCGAGAAGCGCGTATATGAATCCGCCGGCAGTGGTTGACATGCGCAGGTCCGCGTCTTCAAGCACTACCCCGGCAAGTGCGGCAAACAGGATGACCGCCACCGCATCATTGAGCAGCGACTCTCCTTCGATCAGCGCCAACAGGCGCCGCGGAACCCGCAACCGCTTCAGCAGCGCCCCCAGGGCTAAAGGGTCGGTCGCCGCCAGAGCGATACCGAACAACATCGCGTGCGGCCGGCCCAGCGAGCCCCACAGCACCAGTGGCAGGGCGAGCAGAAACATGCTGAGGGCCACTCCGACAAAGCTCAGGTAGATTATCTCGCGCCATTCAGCCAGGAGGGCGCGAACCGGAAGCTTTCGGGACGAGCCGAATATAAGAACAGGCAGAAATACGAAAACCACGACGTCCGGCCGCACCGATACGTCCGGCAGCCCGTTCAGGGCAAAGCGTCGAGCCAGGCCGTAACCCAAACCGACCAACAGCAGCCAGCCGGCGGCGGGAAAAGTCCACAGCCGGGTAATGTGCTCCACCAGCACGATCAGCAGAAGCAACGCGCATAGAAGCAGGGTTGCAGTGGCCGGTTCAGTCACGCTCAGCAGTACCTCGACGCACAGAGTAGCGGTGATACATCGCATTCGAGGGCCGGGGTGTGATTCATGCCTTGTCGCTCCCGATTTCGCAGAATTGCATCAGCTCATTCATCCGCACCGTGCCGATACAAATGCATGTGTCGGCGCCGCTGTAGTAGACCTTCAACGTGCCGTCTTCCTCCATGACCGCGCCCGTCGAATAAACGACGTTGGGAATGTCGCCGGTGCGCTCGTAGTCTTCGCGCGGCGACAGGATCGGTATGGCGGAGCGACAGAGCACCTTTGTCGGGTCGTCCCTGTCCAGTATCGCGGCTCCGAGGCGGTAGATAGGACCGTGCGAAGTCCCCTTGACGCCGTGGTAGATCTCCAGCCAGCCCTGTTCGGTTTCAATGGGTGGTACGGAGGCGCCGATCCGCCATGAATCCCAGCAGTCGCCCCGCACCGTCATGAGCGCGCGGGATCCGCGCCAACTGACCAGGTCGTCGGAATAGCTGATCCAGATGTTGCCCGAGTCGCCCACCATCGGCCGATCCAGGCGGACGTACTGCCCGCCGATCTTTCGGGGGAAAAGTGCGCCGTCCTTGTTCTCCGGTTCGGAAATCAGGGCGATCCGCTCGAAGCTTCGGAAGTCTGTGGTCTTTGCCAGTGCCAGGCGGGCGCCGTAGTCGGAAACTGCCGTATAAACTATGTAGAACGTGTCCTCGATTCGCGTGATTCTGGGGTCTTCGATGCCTTTGCGTTCATAGACGGCGAATTCTCCCTCGTCGCAGGGATCCATTACCGGCTCGTCGTGTACCGTGAAATGATAACCGTCGTCGCTGCACGCCAAAGCCAGCACGGAATGGCCGCGCAGGTCCTCCACGCGAAGCAGCAGCAGGTATTCGCCGTCCAGCTTCACCGCGCCGGCGTTGAATACGGTATTGCACGGGAAGGGGATGTCCTCGGCCGATATTGTCGGGTTTCCTTCCCATCTGCGGATTACGTCCTGGGCAACCGGCTTGCTCATGGCTCTTGCCTTTCAGTTTCGGGTGTCTGTGCCTCCGGTACGGCTTGACGCATCGCTTTCTGGGCGATCCGTGTCACGACGACCATCACCACGAGCGTTGCCGTCAGACCGCCCCAGAAGAACACTTTCTCCACCCATCCGCCTTCGACCTCACCGGCGGCGACCGCTGTCAACGAACGCAGACCCGAACCGATGTAAACGTACGCCAGCGTTCCCGGAATCATGCCGATCCAGGAGGCCAGCATGTACTTCCAGAGCTTTACGCCCGTCAGTCCGTAGGCGTAGTTCTGCATGTTGAAAGGGAAGATCGGGCTTAGCCGCGTCAACAGGACAATCCGGAAGCCCTGGTGTCCCACGGCGCGGTCGATGGCGGCGAATTTCGGTCGGCCTGCGACCTTCCTGCGCACCCAGTCGCGGGCAAACGTCCGCCCGACCAGAAACGCAGCCGTCGCGCCCAGCGTGCTGCCGATGGAGACCGTGATGGTCCCGGTTATCACGCCGAACAGGAATCCCGCCGCCAGCGTGATGACGCCGCCGGGAAGCAGCAGCACGCACGCCACAATGTAAAACCCGACCACAAAGAACGTGCCCCAGAAGCCGAGTCCCTCCGTCCATTCCAATACCGCGACCAGGTAGTCTCTGACAGGCAGAAAGACCGACGCCACCGCAAGCCCGCCAAGAATCACACCCAGCGCGACCAGCTTCAGCCAGAGGTAACTGCGTCCTTTTGCATTAGCATCGACAGTTGCGGTGTCCATGTATTCACGTCCTTCCAGTCAAAGCGGCGGCAACGACTCATTCGCTTTCGTATTGCCCGGGCGTCCGCTGCGGGGCATCTCCGCTGGTCTCTATGGCTTTCTGGAGGCATTCCCAGAATCGGCTGCAACGGAAACAGTCGCCTTGTTCGCACGGCTGGCCGGTTCGAGGGCAAAGCATTGTCTGAGGTCGTTCTCCCGGTGTGTCCATGACATCACTCCCCGTCGTCCTGCTCGTTAAGCGACCAGTCGTAGTCCAGGTATTCCACCGTGTAGTCGCCGGTCCTGAGGTACTCGGCGTCCTCTTCACCCAGGTAGCCGGCGATGAAATTCAGCACGGCCTTTTCCGCGTCATTTCGCCCCGAGGCGAAGCCGTCTTCGGGCTTGTACGTTTGCACAAAATCCTCGCCGAACCATTTGAAGATGCTCGAGAGGTGGACCTTTCCGGCATCGCGGCCTGCCTGTCCGGCAGGCAGGTCGATGCGGAACTTGTCCGGCTTGGCCAAAAAGCCCCTGGTCTGGTCGTTCAACTGCTCGTCCAGCCGCTCGCCGGCGAACGGTTCGTTGCGGAGTTGCGGGCATCCCTTGGCCGCACAGACCAGCGCAACGTGAATGCGGGGTTCGTTGAACCGGCCGTACTTCTCCGACAGCGCCTTATCCCGCTCGCCGCGGAGGATCGCGTGTTCGATCTCATCGAGCGTGAGCTTCTCGCCTATGACCAGGAACTGAAGCTTGTCCCAGACACCGGGAATCTGCCGGATGCTGTTGGACGGATACGCCAGACCGGAGAGCAGACCGGCCTTGATCGGATAATGGTCGATGATCGCCTTCAGCGTCAGGGCGTTGTAGGCATTGATCCAGAAGGCGATCTTCGTCGGCTCATCCCACGAGCGGTATGTTTCCGGCTCGACCGCGGCCATTGCCCGCACGAAGTGATGCAACTTGTCCGGGTCGTCCTTCAACGCCGCGTAGGACACCATTCCGTGCTCGTCCACGTGCTCGTTCAGCACGGCGGCGTAGCTGTCATACGTGAACTCGGAATTGTGATTTCCGCCTCCAGCGTAGAATTCCTCGTCGAAAGTATCCGCCCCGACGAATTCGCGATGGGCCACGTAGGCCCCCGCGCCGG
Organism: Phycisphaerae bacterium; assembly: GCA_046538345.1. Classification (GTDB taxonomy): domain Bacteria; phylum Planctomycetota; class Phycisphaerae; order SM23-33; family SM23-33; genus PUND01. The sequence continues at coordinate 67 of JBKHJB010000087.1, read as the reverse complement.
CCAGGACTACAATTGCCAGGACGACTCCCAGCGTGATTTTCGTTCGGCGTCTCATGTCGCACCGCCT
>JBKHJB010000086.1:0-9452 GCA_046538345.1 Phycisphaerae bacterium | reverse complement strand
TACCTTTCTCCCGAGCCGGTGCGGAAAATGCGCACCAACGAGCCGGCGAACGTCGCTTACGTTTTGCGGATGCTCGCCGACGTTCGCGGCGTGGACGCCGAATCACTCGCCGAGCGGACCACCGCCAATGCCGCGGACTTTTTCGGCCTGGACATATAAGCGCTGTATCACTTCTGGCTTGCGACTCTCCGGCGCGCTACAATATGTGCACGACAGCCGCAATCCTTCAAAAAGAAGGGAGTTGCCATGTTTGATGCCCTGAACAAAGTTATGCTTTCGGGACTGGGTCTGATGAGCGTTACTCGCGAGCGGGCCGAGCAGATCTTCGACGAGATGGTCCAACGCGGGCAGTTGGAGAAGTCGCAGCGCGGGCGTTTCGTGGAGGACCTCACCGGAACCGCAAAGCAGGCCCGCCAGGAGTTCCAGGACATACTCGCCAAGCAGGTGCAGCAGTCCATGGAACGACTGAACCTGCCGACGAGGGACGACATCCAGCGCCTGGAGACGAAGCTCGATTCGCTTATGGCGCAGTGCCGGCAGGATCAGGGCCAGAAAGGCGGTAAGAAGTAAACCCCGAATGACATGACCTGGCGGGCACTCAGATTCGGCCGCACGCTGCATCACCTGCGCCGCTACCGGCACATACTGGCGGTGTTGATGAAGTACGGCTTCGCCGAGGCCGCCGGTCGGCTCGCACGCGGCGTGCGCAAGCTGCTGGGGCGCCGCGCCGTTCCACGCGACGTAAAGCCCTCCAGGGAGCCATTGACGCGCCCGCAGCGCGTCCGGCTGGCGCTGGAGGAGCTTGGTCCGACGTTCATCAAGCTGGGGCAACTGCTCAGCACACGCCCGGACCTCGTCCCGCCGGAGTACGCCGCCGAGCTTGAGAAGCTCCAGGACCGCGTCGCGCCGGAGAAGTTTGAGCATATCCGCGACGAGCTGGAAAGCGAGCTGGGCGGAGAGCTGGAGAATTTCTTTGCCGAGTTCGACCCCGAGCCGGTAGCCGCCGGCAGCGTCGCTCAGGTCCACCGGGCGGTAACGCACGCCGGTCGGACCGTTGCGGTGAAAGTCCGCCGGCCCGATATAGTCGAAATCATCCGGACCGAGTGCGAGATACTCCAGACCCTCGCCGGTCTGTACCGCTCCAGTCAGTCGCCCGGCGAGACCATCGACCCGGTGCGTATCGTGCGGGAATTCACCGAAGCGGTCGGCCGGGAGGTGGACCTGTCCGTGGAGGTCTATAACCTTCGGCGCTTCGCCGAGAGCTTCCGGGACGACGAGACGGTTCACGTTCCGGAAGTTGTGGACGAGCTTTGCACCCGCGGCGTGCTGACGATGGAGTACATCGACGGTGTCAAACCGACCGACGCCGAGGCGCTTGCGGCGGCCGGTTTGAACTCCCGCGAAATCGCCCGGCGCGGCGCCGACTTCGTGTTGCGGCAGGTATTCGAGTTCGGCTTTTTTCACACCGACCCACACCCGGGCAACCTCTTCATCCTGCCGGGCAACGTCATCGTCCCGTTGGATTTCGGACAGGTGGCGTACCTGGGCCGCAACGACCGGATGTTGCTGAGCGAGCTGGTGCTGGCGATTGTGCACGTCGAGCCGCAGCGGCTCACCGACGCCTTCGAACGGTCCGACATGCTCTCCGACGATACCAACGTCGCCCGTCTGGAGCGTGACGTGCAGCAGTTGCTGGAGGTCTATCACCACCGCCCGCTCAAGGAGATCGCCTTCGGGCAGGTGATGGCACAGACGTTCGACCTTATCCGCCGGCACCACGTCCGCCCGCCGGTGGAGTTCACGCTCATGCTCAAGAGCATGATGACCATCGAGCGGCTGTCGTCGTCGCTGGACAGCGACTTCATACTCATCGACCACCTCCGTCCGCACGCGCGGCGGATGATGCTCGAGCGGATGGACCCGCGACGTATCGCCCAGCAGGCCCGAAGGACCGTCCGCGACGCCATGGATCTCGTCGTACGCCTGCCCGGCGACCTGTCGGCCATCGTCAGAAAGATCAAGAAGGGCCAGGTCCAGGTTCACGTCGAGCACGAGCACCTCTGGGACCTCGTCAGCACGTTGGACAAAAGCTCCAACCGGATCAGCTTCGCTCTGGTTATCACCGGACTGCTTATCGGCTCGAGCTTCCTGATAACCCAGGAGACCGGGACCGTGCTGGGATTGATGGAACTTCAGACTCTCGGCGTGCTGGGCTATGTGGGGGCGGCCGTTCTGGGGCTGTGGCTGATAATCGGCATCATACGCTCCCGCCGCGTTTAGCTCCTATGTGTGCGGGATTACTTCCCGGCAAACCGGAACCCCCTTGTTCGGATGACGGTTGCGGCGAACAGAGAGTAGAAAGTTGACAGGAGACCGCGGGAGAAACCCCGCCAACGGGTTTCGCCGGTTCGCCCCTTGCCGCGTCAGCCGCTTTTTCTCCTCTCTACTGACTACTTTCTCCCGCTCTGTGTGCGAGAGGATTTCCTGCCGGGAAATCCTCTCGCACACATCCTTGCAGTGTGCGCGTTTGCCATTAGACTACCCTGTTTCCAGCCCCGCGGTGTGCGCGGGCGGTTTGCCAGAGTCAGATTATGAGCGCCAAACGCGACGAAATGTTGAAACGCACGCATACGTGCGGCGATTTGAGGTCCGACGACATCGACGCCGAAGTGCGCCTCTGCGGATGGGTCAAAAGCTACCGCGACCACGGCGGCGTGGTATTCATCGACCTGCGCGACCGCGAGGGTATCACGCAGGTCGTCTTCGACACCCCCGGCGAGGACGCCGACGAAGACGCCCTCCGCATGTACAAGGACGCCCGCGCGCTGCGCAACGAATGGGTCATAGCCGTCGCCGGCAAGGTCCGCCCGCGCGGGCCCGAGCGCGAGAACCCCAAGCTGCCCACCGGCATGATAGAGGTCGTCGGGACCGACCTGGAGGTGCTCAACCGCTCCGATACCATCCCCTTCGAGGCGGACGAGTACGCGGACGTGGCCGAGGAGACCCGCCTGCGGTTCCGCTATATCGACCTGCGCCGCCCGTGGATGACCGACGCTCTGCGCCGCCGGCACGCGATCTGCCGGGCGATGCGGACGGTCCTGGACGAGCGCGGCTTCGTGGAGGTGGAGACGCCGTTCCTCACGAAGTCCACGCCGGAAGGCGCGCGCGACTTCCTGGTCCCGTGCCGCCTGCAGGAGGGTACCTTCTACGCGCTGCCGCAAAGCCCGCAGCTTTTCAAGCAGCTCCTGATGGTCGGCGGGCTGGACCGCTACTACCAGATAGTCCGCTGCTTCCGCGACGAGGACCTCCGCGCCGACCGACAGCCGGAGTTCACCCAGCTTGACGTGGAGATGTCCTTCGTCACCGAGCAGGACGTCATGGACGCCACCAACGAGGTCATGCGATCGGTCTGCCGGGCCGTGGGCAAAAGCTTCCCCGACACCGTGCGGACGATGAGCTACGCCGAGGCGGTCGGCTCTTACGGTACGGACCGTCCGGACCTGCGCTACGAGCTGAAGCTCCACGACGTGGGCGACATCGTCCGCGAGTCGGAATTCAAGGTGTTCTCGTCGGCGCTTGACGGCGGCGGCGTGGTAAAGGCCATCTGCCCGCCCGGCGGGGCGAAGTTCACCCGCAAGGAGATAGACGCCTACACCGCCTTCGCAGGCCAATACGGCGCGAAGGGCCTGGCGTGGTGCAAGGTGGAGGCCGATGGGTTCGCCGGCGGTACGGCGAAGTTCATACCCGAGGGCATGCAGGCGAAGCTCCGCGAGACCTGCGGGGCAAACGACGGCGACATACTGTTCTTCGTCGCCGATAAGCCGGTGGTGGTCAACCGGGTTCTGGCGGCGCTGCGCTGCAAGTTGGCCGACGACCTGCAGCTCTACGACTCCGACGAGTTCGCCTGGTGCTGGGTTACGGACTTCCCGCTGGTCGAATGGTCCGAAGAAGACGGCCGATGGTATTCGCTGCATCACCCGTTCACCGCTCCCCGCCCGGAGGATATGGACAAGCTGGAGTCCGACCCGGGTTCGGCGCTCAGCCGGGCGTATGACATCGTCTGCAACGGACTTGAGCTGGGCGGCGGGTCGATACGTAACCACGAGCCGGATACGCAGCAGCGGATATTCCGCATGCTGGGTATCGAACCCGACGAAGCGCAGAGGCGGTTCGGTTTCTTTCTCAAGGCGCTGCGCTACGGCGCTCCGCCGCACGGCGGAATCGCGCTGGGGCTGGACAGGATAGTGATGCTCATGGCAGGCGGGCAGTCGCTGCGGGACGTCATCGCATTCCCCAAGACGCAGCGCGGAACCTGCCCGCTGACCGGCGCGCCGTCGGAAGTGGACGAAATGCAGCTTGCGGAGCTTTCCCTGCGATCCGTCGCGTCGGCGAAATCGACCGAACAGAGCTGAGTGTCAAGCTCGAAGCACGAAATACGAAATTCGAAACAAGCACGAAACACCAAATCCGAATGTTCCAAACGGCGCGTCGCTTCCCTGACGTTTAAGGAATTCGGATTTGGGATTTGTTTCGTATTTCGAGTTTCGTATTTCGAATTTCGAAGGTAGTAGTTCAAAAGCCCGTCGCAAGCCATCACACAACCTTCTCGAGGTCGGGGTTTGGTTTCGACTCCCGCGCCGCCTTGGCCATGTGGAACCACTTGCCGTCGATTTTCACACGGACCACGTCGGCTATGAAGTCATTGGTCGGCCCGTGCTGCAGGAACGAGCCGATGCCGTACACGTCCACCGGGGCGTTCTCCCGCTCGAACCAGGCGATGCGCCGCGGATTGAAGCCGCCCGAGGCGACTATCCGGACGTCGCGGAAGTAGCGGTCCGCCTCCTCGCGGTCCTCGGCGGGTATTTCGGGATCGTCCGCGAGTGAGTCCAGCGCGTCGCGAACGGCCGAGACCAGGCGCGGCACCACACCGTTGTCCCGCGCGGGGTCGCCGGTCGGCTCGACGGCTACGTCGCGCCGCTCGCCGGCGGTGTCGCATCGCACGCCGAACAGCACGTACTTCCGCGCCTCGTCGCGCTTACCTGCGCGGATAAGCTCCATGTACCGTGAGAAAAACGCCTTCGCGCAGCGGACGGTGGTCCCCACGGAGTCATTGTTGGTGTCAACCAGGGCGATCCGCTTGACCTCCACGGGCATCAGCCGGGCGAACTGGAGCATCGCCTCCCGCGTGTCGCCCAGGAAGCTCAGCACGAGCGAATGGCTGGTTGTTCCGCCGCCGGTGTCGCCCCACCAGCTTCCCTGCGCATCTGTGGTGATCATCGCCGGTGCGTTTGCGCCGGTGTCGGCGTTATAGCGGTCCACGCCTATTTTGTAGGCATACCCGTCTCCCGGCTGGGCGGCGGGGATGTCGTACCGCGGCCCGAACATGAACACCGGCTTGCCGCCGGAGGCCTGGAGGCATTCGTAGGTGTTCGTGGCGACGCGCGTCAGCCGTGCGAGCGGGCCGAGCACGACGGTCTCGAGTATCGCGAAGTCGCGGTATCGTCCGCGGATTTTCACCGCCGGTATCCACGGGCGGAGTATGTCCCCGTCGTGGACGGACTCGATCTCGTGGGCGGCGAAGGTGTTGTGGAACTCGCCGGCGGAGTCGAAGTATCCCATGCATTCCTTCAGCATCGCGACGGCGTAGTCCGTGCCGCACGCCACCGTGAACGGCTCGCGCTTGGTGAAGATCTGCATCTCCACTTCGATGTCGCCGACGTTGACGCTCCCCACGTCCACGCCCAGGTCTTCCAGTCGTGGACACTCGCCTCCGAAGCGGTACCCCTCGGCCGATAGCTGCTCGAGAATGCCCACGACGTTGCGGAAGTACGCGTCGGAGTAGTAGCCGCTTCGCATCCGCGGGTCGATTTCAAAGGTCTCCGGCGTCAGTCGCTTACGGTCCTGCCAGGTCAAGTGCGTCCTCCCGTCCGTCAGGTAACGGAGACCAGCAGGGACGTCCGCATGATTTTCAGCGCCGCGTTATGCCCGGGCCGGTTGAAGCTGGAGACGCCCTTGCGGGGAACCTCCACACTGTATCCCCGGGCCATAAGCTCGAAAACGCTGAACAGCACGCAGATGTCCGTGCACACGCCGACCACCTCGACCACGTCGGGATTGTGGCTGCGCAGCTTGGCCGAAAGCTGAGTGTTGTAAAACGGGCTGAGCGTCTTTTTATGCAGCACCGATGCGTCGCCAGTGGGCAGCTCCGGCACGACGTCCGCTTCCCATGTGCCCTCGACACAGTGCTTGCCGTAAACCTTGAACTCCGAGTCCTTCGGCTCGTGGCTGTCGCAGATGAACACCACCGGCTTGCCGGCGCTGTTGTAATGCTCAATCCGCTTGCGGACGAAGGGGACGATTTTGCGGGAGTGGTCGCCGCAGTACAGCGAACCCTCGGGATCGAGGAAGCCGTTGAGCATATCGACCACGAGCAGCAGCCGGTCGTTCTTGCCCTGGCGGCGGGGAGTCTTGTTTGTTTGTCTCTTCCGGGCCATGCGTTCTCTCTCCTGGGGGAAAGACACTTTCCGCAAGTTGTTCTTTGCGCAATTCTAGCAGCGCTCCGGCCTGATGTTCCAAAACGTCGCCCTACGGTGCCGTGTTTCTGTGCGAGAGCGGCGCCATGCCCCTGCGCCGGCGGGGCGCGCAAAAGTCGGCCGCGGGGTTGGGCCTCCCGTCGAGGAGCGGAGTTGAACCGGCCCCGCCGGACGGGGACAATGCATCCATGGCCAACCGGGGACGGACAACGCGCCGCCGGACGCATGACTCACCGGCAGATCGGGTTCGCCGACTGCTGGTGCGGCAGCGGCGGCGTCTGCGCTGTGTGCGCGCCGCGGAGACGGCTGCGCTTTGCGCCACGGCCGGCGCTCTGACGGCCGCCGCCGTCGAGCTTGTATGGTTGGTGGCGGGTTTGTCTCTCCGGTGGTATCCCGGCGTATGGCTCTGGTTTCTGCCCGTAGTGTTCATTGTCGTCTCGGCCGGGTGCGGGGCGCTGGTGTCGTTGTTGCGGCCTTTGAGTCTGCGGCGGGCAGCGCGCGTGCTGGATGCTCGCGCGGGTCTGCGCGACCGGCTTGCGACGGCCGCTGAGCTTATCGATTCACCGCAGGCCGATGAGTCGGTGGTCAGCGGAGTTTGCCTCCAGGCGTTGTGGTCCGCCGACAGCGCGGGCGCTTGTCACGTGTCGTTGTGGTCGCGCGGGCGATCGACGGCCGCCGCCCTTGGTCTGTCGGTCCTGCTTGCAGGCGCGTTGTTGCCGCCGGCGGCTACGCTGCCGCGGCGACAGTCGGCCGAGGTGGTCTCTGCCGTCCGCCGCATGACGCCCGACGAACGGGAGCAAGTGGTCGAGGCGCTCGGCCGGCTGGCCGACGAAGCGGGTCTGGACGAAAGCTTTGCGGAAGTCGCCGAGGCGGAAGACGCGATCCGCCGGGCCGATGCCGAGCGGTTGGCACTTTCACTGGCCAAGCTGCGCCGCGCCGGTGTGGACGTCTCGGCGCTTATGCAGCGGGAGACGGCGGAGCAGCCAGGCGGCGGCGAGGTGACGGACCACGCCGACATCGCCGACGCCGACAGCCCCGCCGAGGCACAACGCGCCGCCGTCCGCGTGTACTCGCCCGGAATGGAAGAAGACGGCGAACCGCTGCAAAGCCACTCGTCCGCCTGGTCCCGCGCGCAATCCAGGGCGGCCGACGCGCTGGCGGCCGGCCGAATCCCGCCGAGGTACCGTCCACTGGTTCGACGGTATTTTGACGAGGATTGACGAACCGGCAGCCAAGCGGCGCCGGGACCGTCGCCCGCGAGTTCGGAATAATCCTCCTTGCCTCCGACGGACCTTCCGCACAAACTCTCCGGCAACGGAGTGAACGTGCGAATTCGCAAGGCGGCAAAGTGGGTTGTCCTGTTTGTGGTGCTGGCGGTCGCCGGCACCGGGGTCCTGCTGTACATACTGGCCGCCCAGGTCCCGCCTGACTACAAGCCCGCGCGGCTCACACAAGCTCAAAAACAACAGGCCGCCTACGAGTTCGTCAACGAGAAGCTCATCCGCGAGCTGAACAACCCCGCCCAGGAGGGGCGCCCGTTCGACTGGCGGGTGACCGAGGACGAGATAAATCGCTATGTTGCCTCGGCCGACGAGATCGCCTGGCTGGGTCTGGACTCCGAGCCGGGCCGGACCCGCGACCGTCTGGCCCGGGCCGGTCTGAGCGACCCCGCGGTGGCGCTGGGCGATGGCTCGGTGACGCTGATGGCCCGGGACACCCGCCACGACAAGATCGTCTCGCTGACGTTCGCCGCCGAGAAGTCCGGCCGGCGGTTGAGCTTGCGAGTGGCGGGCGCTCGCGTGGGGAAGGTGGCCGTGCCGCGATCGATGGTTTCCGAACAGGTCGAGCAGTTCAAGCGCCAACTGGCCGATTCTCTGCCGGCTGAAGACGACGTCGGAGGAACGGTTGAGCGTTTCGGCGTATTGCTGGCCGGTCTGCTGGTAGGCGACGGCTACGATCTCGAGCCGGTCTTCACAGCGGGCATCAACAACCGCCGCGTCCGCGTGACCGACGTTACCATAACCGGTAAGACCCTCACGCTCCATCTCGAGCCGGTGGAACGCTTAAGCGAGTGACACGTCGCGGGCCGATGTCTATGATAGTCGTGAGGTTTTGTCCGCCGTCGGTTCGGCGCCTGGCGAACCGCCGCCGAAGGCCGAAGGGAGTGAGGCGATGAGATACCTGACGATATTGATAATGGGGCTTTTGCTGGCGGGCTGCGGTCCGTCGGTCAGGGATGTCCGCGAGCGGGCGATATCGCAGTATCAACTCGGTGAGATTGAGCGGGCCGAGATGAACTTTCGCGAAGTGCTCGACAAGCGACCCTACGACGCCGACTCGCTGTACTACATGGGGCGCATACAGCAGGCCCGCGGCCGACCTTTACGGGCCGTCTACTACTATCAGAGTTGCCTGGACGTGGACCCCTCGCACGAGATGGCCCGGCTGTGGCTGGGCCGCGCCGAGCGGCAGACCGGGCAAGCCGGCAAAGAGCTGAGGTCCATCCCGCCCGATGAGAGGGAGAACGGTTCGTGAGAGTTACCGTTACGGCGATGCTTACCGTTGCGCTGCTCACCGGCTGCGTCCAACGGACCAGGCCGGCGATGATGGAGTTCTCCGACGAGCAGGGCGAATGGCTCGTCGAAATCGCCGGCGCCCAACTCCAGATGGACCGCTGGTCCGTAGCCGTGACCGACGCGGAGGTCAACGTCTTGCACGATGTGCCCAAGCTCGAAAAGCTCGAGCTGGAAATCGCCAACACCTCCGATTCCGACTCGCTGGTCCTCGCGCCGCAGGAAATCTACCTGGAGTCTCTAGGCCGGTCGCTGGTGGAGCTGGGACCGTACGAGAAGGTGGTTCTCTCGCCCGGAGAGACGGCGGTGATGGACTACAGTCCCGGCGTCCGCGCGCCCGTTACCG
>JBKHJB010000002.1:0-37854 GCA_046538345.1 Phycisphaerae bacterium | reverse complement strand
GCTGGCCCGACGCCCGCGACGATATCGCCGCATACAAGCGCCTCGGCGGCGAGATGGACGAGGAGCTTACCTCGGCCGAGCGAAATGTGCGGAATCATATGGAGGGGGCCAGCCCGGGTTGACGTGGGGGTGCTTCACGCGTCACCGCACGGGAAAAGCTGACGCTTGGGGCTTTCGTAAGAAGCCCGGCGGCTTTGTTAGCGGTTTCTCTCCGTGTCCTCCGTGGTCTCTGTGGTCAGGCGGTTTGTTCGGCCTCCATCTCCGCGTGGTATTCCTGCAGCGACTTGACGGTGACACCAGGGCGGCGTTTGAGGTGCTCTATGCCGTTGACCGAAGCATCCGCGCCGGCGATGGTCGTTATCAGCGGCACGGAGTAGAGGATCGCGTGCGAGCGGATTTCCCGCTCGTGCTGGCGGGTCATCTTGCCCGACGGCGTGTTGATGATCAACTGCACGCGGTGGTCCTTGATGTAATCGACTATGTTGGGCCGGCCTTCCTGGAGCTTCGGTAACGCCTCGACGGGTATGTCGTTGCGCCGCAGCACCTCGGCTGTTCCGTGCGTCGCTAGCAGATTGAACCCCATGTCGGCGAGTTTCCGGGCGATGGAGACCACCTTTCGCTTGTCCTGATTGCGGACGCTGACGAAGACGTTGCCCTCGGTAGGGAGGTTCTGCCCGGCCGCTATCTGGCTTTTGACATAGGCGGCGCCGAACGACGCGTCCACGCCCATAACCTCGCCGGTGGATTTCATCTCCGGGCCCAGCAGGGCGTCCACGCCCGCGAACCGCGAGAACGGGAACACCGACTCTTTCACCGCGAAGTGGTCTATCTTCCGCTCGCTGGTGAAGCCAAGCTCCTCGAGCGTCTGACCCATCATCACCTTCGTGGCGATTGTCGCCAGCGGCGAGCCGATCGCCTTGCTGATAAACGGAACCGTCCGGCTGGCGCGGGGGTTGACCTCCAGGATGTACACCACGTCGTTCTTCACGGCATACTGGACGTTCAGCAGACCCTTGACGCCCAGCTCCAAGGCCATCGCCACGGTGTAGCGGCGGATTCGGTCGATGGTGTCCGCGGCGAGAGTGTAGGGCGGCAGGACCATCGCGCTGTCGCCGGAGTGGATGCCCGCCTCCTCGATGTGCTCCATGATTCCGCCTATGACGCACTGCCTGCTGTCGCAGACCGCGTCCACGTCCACCTCCACGGCGTCCTCGAGGAACTTATCCAGCAGCACCGGATGCTCGGGCGAGGCCTCGACGGCTTTCTCCATGTAGCCCTCGAGGTCGTCCTCATCGTAGCAGATTTCCATAGCCCGACCGCCCAGAACGTAGCTCGGACGCACCACCACCGGGTAGCCGATGCGCCGCGCTATCGCCAGCGCCTCGTCGTAGCTGCTGGCGGTGTCGTTGTCCGGCTGGAGCAGGTCCAGCTTGCGCAGCATCGCCTGGAAGCGCTTGCGGTCTTCGGCGCGGTCGATGGCGTCCGGGCTGGTTCCGAGGATATTCACGCCGGCCTTTTCCAGCGGCACGGCGATGCTCAGCGGAGTCTGCCCGCCGAACTGCACGATGACGCCCTCGGGCTTCTCCAGGTCGATAATCTCCAGCACGTCCTCCACTGTCAGCGGCTCGAAGTACAGCTTGGTCGAGGTGTCGTAGTCCGTGGAGACGGTCTCGGGGTTGCAGTTGACCATGATGCTGTCCAGCCCCTGCTCCCGCAAAGCGAAGGAGGCGTGGCAGCAGCAGTAGTCGAACTCAATGCCCTGACCGATGCGGTTCGGACCGCCGCCGAGGATGAGGACCTTGCGGTTGTCGGAGGGCACGCTCTCGTTGGTGCTCTCGTAGGTGGAGTAGTAGTAGGGTCGCTCGGCCGTGAACTCGCCCGCGCAGGTGTCCACGAGTTTATAGACGGGCTTTATCCCGCGGCCTCGGCGGTGAGAGCGGATTTCCTCTTCTGTGACGCCCAGCAGGCAGGCAAGCTGACGGTCCGAGAAGCCCCACGCCTTGGCCCGCAGCAGCAGCTCATCGTCGATGCTTACCTCTCCGTCACGGCGGTGGGTCTTAAGCTCGTCCTCCAGCTCGACAATCTGGCGGATGTTCTCCAGGAACCAGCGGTCGATGTGGCTAAGCTCGAATATCTCATCAACGCTCAGGCCCATCTTCAGCCCGTAGCGCAGATAGAACAGGCGCTGGTCGTTGGGTGTGCGTATCTTGTCCTTGACGTGCTCGGCGATGTCGTGCGACGGCTCGGCGAGCTGCTCGTCGGCAATCTTGTCCTTGCCGTCGGCGCCGAGTCCGAACCGGGCCATCTCCGTCGAACGGATGCCTTTCTGCAGCGCCTCGCGGAAGTTCCGCCCGATGGACATGGCCTCCCCGACGGCCTTCATGGACGTGCTGAGAACCGGCTGGGCCTGTGGGAATTTTTCAAAGGTGAAGCGGCAGATTTTGAATACGCAGTAATCGACCGTCGGTTCGAAGTATGCGGTCGTGCAGCCGGTTACGTCGTTGGTCACCTCCGGTAGAGTCAGACCGACGGCCAGCTTGGTCGCCACACGCGCGATGGGGAAGCCCGTCGCCTTGCTCGCCAGTGCGGAGGAGCGGCTCAGGCGGGGGTTGACCTCAATGATTACTATTTCCCCCGTTTCGGGATTCTGGGCGTACTGGATGTTCGCGCCGCCGCCGGTGATGCCGATCTTGCGGATAATCCTGTTGGAAAGGTGGACGAACTCGGCGTACTCCTCGGCCGAGAGCGTCTGCGACGGCGCCACCACGGCCGAGTCGCCCGTATGCACCCCCATGGGGTCAATGTTTTCCATGGAGGTGACCATTATGACGTTGTCTGCGCAGTCGCGCATCACCTCGAACTCGATTTCCTTCCAGCCGAGGACGGATTGTTCGACGAGCACCTGCTGGACCGGACTGGCGGCGATGGCGCTGCGCAGCACCTCGTTCAGCTCCTCGGTGTTGTAGGCGGTCCCGCCGCCGGTCCCGCCCAGCGTATAGGCCGGGCGCAGAATCAGCGGAAAGCCGATCTCTTTGCCGATTCGCAGACCCTCTTCGACGCTGGTGGCGATGGCGCTGGCGGGGGTCTTGACGCCTACCTCCGCCATCGCCTGCTTGAACTTGTCGCGGTCTTCGGCGCGGGCGATGGCCTCGACGTCTGCGCCTATGGACTCGACTCCGTACTCCTCCAGCACACCCTGTTGCATCAGGAAGTACGCCAGGTTCAGCCCGGTCTGGCCGCCGAGCGTGGGCAGGACGGCGTCGGGGCGTTCCTTCCTGATGATTTCGGTGACGGCGGCGACCGTCAACGGCTCGACGTAGGTCACGTCGGCCATCTCCGGGTCCGTCATGATGGTCGCGGGGTTGGAGTTGACCAGGATGGTGTAATAGCCCTCCTCGCGGAGCGCCTTACACGCCTGTGAGCCGGAATAGTCGAACTCGCACGCCTGTCCGATGACAATAGGCCCGGAGCCGATCATCAGGACTTTGTGGATGTCGGTGCGCTTCGGCACGTGGGGTCCTCCTGGTTGCGAACCATTCCTGCGAATCGGGTAAATACGTGATGGATCTCGCCGGGCGCGGCGGCGGGGACGGTCTGCGTGGACAGCAGCCGCAGCCGTCGGGAGGCGATCTCCTCCACGGTCTCGTCGTTCACGTTGATAAGCGTCACGGTCGGGTCGTCGCCCAATGAATCACGCTCGACGACGTAGCGGTGGTTCTGGACGGTAATCTCGCCGTTGAAGTTATCCGGCTCGCGGGCCGGGTAGTTCGCCCCGCGATGGCCTACCGGCAGGCAGGTAAGCTTCGCCCCGCAGGCGAGTGCAAGCACCTCGTGCCCCACGCCCGCGCCGAGCAACGGGAGCTTGCCCAGCAGCTTAGCCGCTTGCTGCGCCACGGCTGCGACCGCCTCGTCCTCCTCCGGTCCGGAGGTGAAGACCACCGCCTCGTAGCCGCCTTCGAGAATGGTCTCGGCGGGCGTGTTGAAAGGCAGAAGCGTGATGTCCAGATCCAGCGCCGTCAGTTGTGCCGTCAAATCGGCCCGGACGCCCAGATCCACCACCGCCACGCTCGGACCGGACCCGGCGGATACTTTGGTCGGCTCGGAAACGCTCAGCTCGCTTATCCGGTCGCGGCGGATGGAATCTTTCTGCTCGCGGAGGCGTGTGAGCAACTCGTCGGCGCCGCAATCGTCGGTGGAGACGATGCCGACCTGTTCGCCCTTATCGCGTATCGTCACCGCCACCGCACGGGTATCCACACCGGCGATTCCGATCATCCCGCGTTCCGCGAGGAAACCATCCAGCGTGCCCTCGGACTGGAAGTTTGACGGAACACTGCTCAGCTCCTTGATAACGACCGCTCCGCAGGACGCCCTCGCCGAAAGCGAGAATTTCTCCGCGACGCCGGTGTTGCCGATCAGCGGATAGGTGGGCACGAGAATCTTGCCTGCGTTGGCGGGGTCGGTGAGGTTCTCCTGATATCCCACCACGCCGGTGTTGAGTATCACCTCGGCCGTGCACGTGCCCTCGGCGCCTATGGACACGCCCTCGAAGCAGCTTCCGTCTTCCAGCACCAGTTTGGCGGCCATTTTCTCTCCCACTGTTTGCTCGTCCGGTAGTGTGGCTCAGATGGCCTCTATGGTGGACGGCGGCTTGGTGGTGATGTTGTAGGTCACGCTCACGACGCCGGGAACCTCGGCGGTGATGCGACCGGAGAATTGCTTCAGCGTCCGCCAGGTCAGCTCGGTCGGCTCTGCGGTGACGGCGTCCTCGCTCTCCCAGCAGCGGACCTCTATCTGCAGTCCGTAATCGCGCTTGCCGTCGCGGATGCCCGTTACGCGGTCGGCGTGGAGTATCGCCAGATATTGGAACGCGCCGGTTTCGGAAAGCTCCTGCTCGACGATACGCGTCGCCTTTCGGACGGTTTCGATGCGATCCGGCGTCGCCTCGCCGACGACCCTGACGGAAAGCGCCGGTCCGGGGAAGGGCGGGCGGTTGTATAGCTCCTCGGGCAGGCCCAGCGCTTTGCCGACGCGACGCACGGCCGTCTTGCGGAGCTGGATAATCGGCTCCATAACGACGTATCCGTACTCACTCTCGGTATCGATGCCGAGCTGAGCGAGGATGTTGTGCTGCCGCTTGATGCCGGCGACGGTCTCCTCGACATCGGTGAAGTTTGTGCCCTGGAGCAGATGCGTCGCCCCGCTTTCGCGGACCAGCCGGGCGAAGACGTTCTTGTAAAAAGTGTCGGTAATCGCCTGGCGCTTTTCTTCCGGGTCGGTGACGCCCTTAAGCGACGCGAAGAACTGCTCCTTTGCGTCGATCAGCTCCACCGGAACGCCCAGCTTGGCGAACAAGTCCACGGTCCACTGCGGTTCGTCGGCTCGCATAAGCCCGTTGTCGATGAAGTAGGTGGTGAGTTTATCCCCCAGCGCCTTATGCGCGAGCATGGTGACCACGGCCGAGTCCACACCGCCGGAAAGGGCGTTGACGGCCCGACCGTCTCCGACGGCGTCTGCGATGGCGCTTACCTGCTCGTCGATGAAAGCGCGTTCGTCGAGTTCTCCCAGTGGGATCTCCGTTGCGTCCATCCGGTATGTCTCCTTCACAATGCCGAAAGCTGCCTTTGGGTCAGGGGCATTCTCGCGACGCCCCCGGTCGCGTCAAGAGTTGAATTGCAGCCCACTACCGTCCACGAGCAAACAGTGCTTAGCCGCACCTCACCGACTCGCATACAATGACGGTTGAAACAGAAGCCGCCGTCGCTCGCTTGGGACGGCGGCAAATGCAATGAAAGGAACCGGATGTTTGGCAAGACCTTCAGACTGTTCAGTTTGTTCGGCTTCGAGGTAAAGATCGACCTGAGCTGGTTGATTATTATCGCTCTGGTGGTGTGGTCGCTGTCGGCCGCGGTTTTCCCCGATCAGTACCCGAACCTGAGTAATTGGGCTTATCTGGCGATGGGCCTGGGCGGGGCGGCCGGTCTGTTCGTGTCCATCGTGTTTCACGAGCTTTGCCACTCTCTGGTCGCGCGTCGGTACGGGCTGCCGATGAAAGGCATTACGCTGTTCATCTTCGGCGGCGTCGCGGAGATGTCCGAGGAGCCGCCCAGCGCCAAGGCGGAGTTCATGATGGCCATCGCCGGTCCGCTTTCCAGTGTGCTGTTGGCGGGTGTGGCGTTTGGCGCATCGGCTCTTGTGATGTTCGCGGAAGGACCGAAAACCGTCGCCGGCGTGCTCGGCTGGATAGCGCTCATCAACGCGATTCTCGTGGCCTTCAACCTGATACCGGGCTTCCCACTGGACGGTGGGCGGGTACTGCGGTCGGTGCTGTGGCAGATAAAGGGCGATCTGAGGTGGGCCACCAGTGCGGCGTCACGAGTAGGCGCCACGTTCGGTCTGGTTCTGATAGGACTGGGTTTCGTCACGCTGCTGTTCGGCAGCGCGCTGGGCGGTCTGTGGTGGATTTTCATCGGCATGTTCCTGCGAGCGGCCGCCAAGCAGGGCTACCAGCAGGTCATAATACGCGAGGCGCTCAAGGGCGAGCCGGTCCGCCGGTTCATGAACGACAATCCCGTGTATGTCACACCCTCGACGCCGCTGGAACGGCTGGTCGAGGACTACGTCTATCGGCTGCACTTCAAGATGTTCCCGGTGGTGGACGAGACCGGCCGACTCGCCGGCTGCGTGACCACACGGCATGTCAGCGACGTTCCGCGCGACCGTTGGCCAGCCACGACCGTTGGTGATATCATCGAGCCGTGCAGCGAGGACAATACCATCAGTGCCGATACGGATGCCGTTCACGCGCTGAGTCACATGAGCAGCAGTGGCGCCAGTAGAATGATGGTTGTCGAAAACGGCGAGCTGGCGGGGATGCTTTCGCTGAAGGACCTGATGGACTTCCTCTCGCTCAAGCTGGAGCTGGAGAGCGAGTCCAAGCGGGCCCATCCGCCGGAACTACCGACCGAGTAAGCCCCGCAACTGCGACGAAAGGTCCACGTGATGCCGGAGCTGCCCGACGTGGAATGTTTCAGATGCTACCTGGCATCAACGGCGTTGCACAAGACCATCCGCCGCGTGGAAGTAACCGACACGCGTGTCCTTGACGGCTCCGCCGATAAGGACCTCCGCGAAACGCTGGAAGGGGCGCGGCTGCATCGGCCCTGGCGGCAGGGCAAGTGGTTGTTCGCTCGCGTCGCCGGCGACGGACACCTGGCGATGCACTTCGGCATGACGGGGCGGCTGGAATATTTCCGGGCAGACGGCATCCCTCGCCATGCCCGAGTGCTGCTGTGGTTGCAGGGCGGTTGGTGCCTGGCGTATGTCTGCCCGCGAATGTTCGGGCGGGTCGTGCCCGTCAAAGACGTGGAAGGATTCCTCGCCGAGCGCCGCGTCGGCCCCGATGCGATGGAAGTGGACCGTGAGGAGTTCTCTCGACAGTTCGGTTCGCGCCGGGGCGCCGTCAAGGGCACGTTCATGAACCAGTCCGTCGTTGCGGGGCTGGGCAACATCTACGCCGACGAGACGCTCTTCCAAGCGGGGGTCCACCCCAAAGCGCAGCCATCTCGGCTGAGCGACAAACGCATGGGGCGTCTATACAGCGTCATGCGTCGCGTGCTTCGGACCGCAATCCAGCGAGGCGCCGACGCTCGCGATATGCCCCGGAGTTGGCTGATCCACTCACGAGACGTCGGCGGGGAGTGTCCACGCTGCGGCGGGCGCGTGCGGCGCGTGAGCATCGCCCAGCGTAGCACATATTACTGCCCGAATTGCCAGCGTTAGTCACTTCGGGCAGGATACATTCCTCGGTTGCGATTCGCCGCCCGGCGCGCATAATACATTGACCTGTCCACCCCGCGAGCGGTCGTCACGAGGACGACCGGCAACCGCGCTCGCCGGCTCGCACGTATTTTCCTGGTAGCTCACGCGGGGTCGTTGCCGCCGGTCGGCGCTACAACCAGAATACGAGGAGGCATCATGGCCAACGAGAAACACAAAAAACCGGGTATCCCTTCGCAGCTTTACAAGCCGCTGAAGGACGACGACGTCAGGAAGATCGCCGAGGCGGCGATGGAGGTGCTCGCCAAGGGCGGTGTGGCGGTCTATTCGCCGACGGCGCGGGAGGCCCTCAAAGCCGCCGGGGCGGAAGTGGACTCCGAGAGCAACACCGTGCGTCTGCCGCGGGGGCTTGTGGAGGATGCGGTGGCGTCGAACCCATCGTCGGTGACGCTCTACGCGCGGGACAACAAGGACTATAACGCCGAGCTGACCGACTCCAAGGTGCACTACGGGACGGGCGGCACGGCGCTGTACGTTCTGGACCCCGACACGGGCGAGCGACGAGAGGCCACCACCGCGGACGTCGCACTCAACGCGCGGTTCGTAGAGCATCTGGACAACATTCACGTTTTCACGATCAATGTCTATCCGCACGACGTAAAGACCACCGATGATATCGACCCCAACCGGTTCTTCCATGCCCTGAACAACACCACCAAGCACGTCATGGGCGGGATCTACTCGCCCGCCGGATGCAGGAAGGTCGTCAAGCTGGCGGAGATGGTGGCCGGCGACGCCGACAAGCTCCGCGCGGAGCCGTTCGTGAGTTTCATCACGCTGGTCATCAGCCCGTTCAAGGTCGACAAGGACTACGGCGAGATGGCCTGCTACCTCGCCGGCGAGAACCTGCCCGTGGTTGTGCCCACCGAGCCGATCTGCGGGACCACCTCGCCGATTACACTGGCGGGCAACGTGCTGACGCACACGGCCGAGACTCTTGCCGGCATCGCGATGGTTCAGAGCGTTCGCAAAGGCGCCCCGGGCATCTGCGGCTCTGTGGGTTCGATTACGAACCTCACCACCATGGACCACCTCGGCGGACCCGTCGAGCGGGCGATGATAAACGCCGCAGTCTCCCAGATGGCCCAGCACTTCGAGATTCCGCTGTATTCCACCGGCGGGACCACCGACGCCAAGAGCGTGGACATCCAGGCCGCCTACGAGAGCGGCATGTCCAGCTTGCTGGTGGCCATGTCCGGCGCGAACTACATCCACGATATCGCCGGGCTTATGGAGGCCGACCTGACCGTCAGCTACGAGAAGCTCGTGATGGACGACGAGATACTCGGTATGTGCCAGCGGGTCCTGCGAGGTATCGAGGTGGACGATGATACACTGGCGACGGATATGCTCATAGAGAAGGGCCCGGCACAGGATTACCTCACCGAGGATCACACCATCCGCCACATGCGGGATGAGTTCTTCATGCCCCGGCTGGCCAACCGCGACAAGCGAGACCAGATGCAGCCGGACGACGAGGCGTTGGACCGGGCCAAGCGCTTCGTCAAAGAGCTTCGCGAGTCCGAAGCGAAGCCGCTTCTGGATGAGAACCTCCGCAAACAGATTGCCGGGCAGTTCCCGGAGATTATTGCGTAACCATCGGAACCTGGAACTTTGAAACAGGAACCTGGCGCTGCGCGCGGGACGGGCATACGTTCAACGGGATGCCTTCGGTACTGCCCGACAGTAATCGAGGTCAAACGATAGGAAAGCCACACGATGAAATGCATTATTCTCCTTGGCAGTCGCAATCCGCAGGGACAGACAGCACAGGTCGTCGATGCCCTGGCTGAGGGCTTCTCGTCCGCCGGTGGTGATACGGAGAAGGTTTTCCTCACCGAGTGCGAGCTTGATAGCTGCCGTCAGTGCGATCGGCAGGGGTGGGGGCAATGCCGCTCGGAGGGAAGCTGCGTCATCGAGGACGACTTCGCCTCGCTCGTCGATAAGCTCCGCGCTTCCGACGTGTGCGTGTTCGCTACGCCGGTATATTTCGGCAGCTTGAGCGAGAGCATGCGGGCGTTTCTGGACCGGTTGCGACGAATCACGCGTCACGAGGCGGGCAAGGCCGGCGTAGCGGGCAAACCCGCGACGGCCGTCTGTGTCGCCGGCGGCGGGGGCGGCGGAGCGCCGCAGTGTTCGCAGCATATGGAGCAGACGCTCAATCAGGCCGGTCTGGATACCGTGGACGTGCTGCCGGTTCGGCGTCAGAACCTTTCCATGAAGCGGGAGGTCGCGCGGACCGTGGGTAAGTGGCTTGCCTGCTGTCCCACATCCTGAGTAGGCATCGAGCACCGCCGGGACTTTACCGGTTAAACAGCGCAAGTGAAGGGGCCTGGCGGATGCAACCGACAGGCCCCTGATTTACGCGCGTCCATACTACTGCTGATCGAGTTGTTCTTTCCGCTTCTTCGGTATGGTCCACAGCGTCAGGCCCGTCAGATCCTTCGGCTTGGTGGGGGTTATCAAGCTGAAGAAGTAACCGGTTATGATACAGATCGCCATCGACAACGTTCCGTACATGAAGAAGCTCACCCGGAAGCCGAATACCTTACCTTCCAGCGAGATCATCATGAGGGTACCGAAGATGGTGCCTATAAGCGCCCCGGCTGTGTTGGCACGCTTGGTCAGCAGCGCCAGCACAATCACACCGCCGAAGCCGCCGCCGATGAGCGACATGATTTTCGAGAAGGTGTCCCATAGCGAAGGCAACTCGAAGCTGGCCATGTACAACGCCAGCAGCGTACCGATACTCCCGGCGAACAGGGTTATCCAGCGGGCCACCTTCAGCCGTTCGTCCTCGGTGGTTTCCTTGCGGAAGGCGGCATAGAAGTCTCGCGTGAGGACGGTGGCGACGGAGTTCATTCCGCTGTCGAGCGTGGACATGGCCGCGGCGAACAGACCGGCGATTACCAGCCCCGCGACGCCCACGGGCAGCTTCTGGGCGATGAACAGGGGGAACGTGGCGTCGGTCTGCAGGTTCGGGTTCAGGTCACCGGGGTTCTGGTGATAGTACGCGAACAGGGCGGCACCAAGGGCGTAAAACAGCAGCGTTCCCGGTACGGAGAGCACGGCCATCGTTATCATGCTCTTCCGCGCGGAGCTGACGTCCTTGGTGGAGAACGCGCGCTGCATGCCCTCCTGTCCGAGCTTTCCGAACAGGTCCGCCAGCGCCCAGACCGTGAAGACCCAGAACGTCGGCACGGTGAAGTCCCAGGCGAAGTCGAACGAACGGAACTTGTCGAAGTTCATGCCGATTTCCACGACGCCTCCGAGTCCGCCGTCAACGCTCAAGCAGATGATAATGAAGCTCAGAATAGCGCCTCCGAAGATGACGCACACCTGCGCGAAGTCCGTCCATATGACGGCGCTGATTCCGCCCACGACGGTGTATATGGTCGCCAGCACGCCCATCACCAGCACGCAGGCATAGATGTTCCAGCCGGTAACGGCGCTGAGAGCGATGGCGGGCAGCAGCAAGGTCACACTCATCCGCCCGCCTATCTGGATGATCACCATGATGAGGGTGTTAAGGGTGCGGACGCTCTTACCGAACCGCATCTCCATGTATTCCATCATGGTGGTGATGTTCAGACCCCGCAGCAGCGGCACGAACGTATATGCCGCTATCAGCACCAGGAACGGCGGGAATATACCCAGACAGATGTAGGACCAGTCCAGCGAATACGTCTTGGCGGGTATCGCCATGAAGCTGATGGCGCTGATGCCCGTGGCGTAGATGCTCACTCCGGCGACCCACCAGGGGATTCGCCGGCCGCCCAGGAAGTAGTCGTCTGTGTCCCGGTCACGTCGGGCGACACGCGTTCCGACCCACATCAGAACCACGATGTACAGCCCGATTACAAGGAAATCGATGATGCTGAAGTGTCTTTCCTCGTACTCCAGCTTGCCCTTTTCGGCCCCGCCGACGACCACGTCTTGAAGTGTCCTTTCCTCGTCGGCTGCGACCAGACCACGGACCTTACTGAGACCTATCCATATGAAATCCTCGCCGGACTTGAACATCTGTCCGCCGGGTACCGGCTCGTCGCCTGTCAGGTCCACCCACGTCTCGGTGATCCGGTGATAACTGAAGAAGCTGTTGGCGGCATCTCGCGTAGCCACTTCGTTCAGCGTACGCGCCGAGGTGGCGTCTTTCTCCGCCAGCACCAGCATGTGCGACGGGCCTACCTCCACGGCGTCGTAGGCCGCCAGGTCCGGCGGAAGATCCTTCATCTCGTACCAACCGTCGCGGGTTTTGTCGCCCGGGGCGAACCGCCACACGGCCGGGTGCTGAACGTATCCCTCGCCGTCCTCGGCCAGCTGCATGCCACCGGTAACATACAGCACGTCCTTGAACGCCCACTCGCTTCGGGAGACCGCAAGCATGGACAGCATGGCGCCTTCGCCCAGTGGCGATACATCCTCGCCTTCCGGTGTCCTGTTGTGCACGACTTCCCAGGAGGGCTTGCGCTGCCGCGGGTCTTCCCGCAGTGCTCGGGCGTGGGCCTTGACGCGGTTTATGACGCCCGTGTACTCGATCTTCTTGGGAAGCAGACAGCTATAGATCCTGTCGCTGAGTGTACCCGCGGTATTGTCGTCCACCGGAACGGTGACCACGTCGCTGGGCTGCTCGAGTTCTCCCTCGATAGCCGGCTGAGTGTCTGCTTCGGCGACCTCCTGGCGCTCTGCCTGCTCGTCTTCGCCGTCTTTCTCCCCGGCCGGGGGACGGTAGCCGCCGACAACGTATAGGTGGAAATCTTCGCTGTAGCCGTCCTGCATCACCTTCGCCGAGGCGAACGCCAGCGGTTCGGGCAGGTGGTAGAGTCCTTTCCAGACCTCTTCGTCCTCGTCCCACTCTACACCTTGCTTCAGCTTCAGGTGGCCGGGAACCTTGTCCTTGCGGACCTGGAGGATCTGCCCGTCCGGCAGCTCTACCAGCGTGGTCTCTCCAAGCTCGACGGGCATATCGTTCTCGACGTCCACCATCGCCCCGTCGCGCCACTGCGCCAGGCGACCGTCTTTAAGCAGAACGCGGGCCTGGTCGGGCATGTCGTAGTCCGGGCCGGAAAGCTCGTCCGCCTCGATTTCGTCCTTCAGCAGCTTCGAAAGCTCTTCCGGGTCCACCTCGAAAAACTTACCGTCCTTGTGGCGCAGGAACCGCGGTGGCTCTTCGTCGTCGCCTTCTTCCGCTTCTTCTTCGTCTTCATCGTCTTCGTCCTCGCCGGTGGCTTTCCGGACGATCTTGCTGAGGTCCTTTTCGCCGGTCCAGACCAGCCGGAACACGCGGTTTGTCACACCGTCGGGGGTCCATCCGCCCAGGCAGACCAGTCCCTGTCCGGTTACCGCAGTCGCTCCGAACGCCGCCGGTGCGGGCAACTGCAGCGGCGACTGTCGCCACCGGACGTGCCGGCCGGCCTCTCCGGGGGCCATGTAGTAGATGGTGTCGCGGAACTCGGAGTTGGACAAGCTGCCCGTTTCGGGTATATACCCGGTGCCACCGGCGACGATCATGACACCATCGAGGGTGCCCATGTAGGACCCCCGGATTGGTTCCGGAAGCGGCGCGAGCGGCTCAAACTTGAGCGAAGAGTTTGATTCGGCCCCGCTGTAATAGCCGGTTTCGGGTAAATACTCGCCCCGAACCGACTGCTGTTCCTGTTCAATCAGCTCGGTCGGTTCGACGACTTCCTCTTCGGCGGCCGGCTCGGGGGGCTGTGGCGTGTCCTGCCCCGATTCGCTTTCGTCGCCGGTTGGCGGCTCGACGGGTACGGGTTGCTCGGGCGTCGCGGGCGGTTGCACTGGCTCCTGCTGGGCGCTCAGGGGACAGGTCGCTGCCAGCAGAACGATCAACACGGCCCCCGCACCAAACGAAAGCTTCGTGAACCAACTCATTCGGCTCGCTCCTTGAGTGAGAGTGTCGGAGTTACTGAATCGGGTGGGAGTGTATCGGCGAACCGCCTTACGGGCAAGGCAACATCAACTGCTGTCGGTCGTATCGCGCCCGCAAAGCTCATCCACAGCACGGCGAACAAACTCGCGGTTGCGGTAATCCTCGTGAACAACCCGTCCGTTCCAGACGACCACGTCCAGGTCGATAGTCCGCGGACCGTCGGGGTCTTGCGGGTCTCGTGTTCGGCCCAGCCGGTGCTCAATATCGTGAAGCTTCCGCACAAATGTGTCATAGTGCTCCGGAGTATCGAGAAGCACCGCGCCGTTGAGGAAATCCGGTTGATCTTCCCTTCCCACAGGCCGGGTGCGCTCCACCCCGCTGCGAGCGAGCAGGGAGAACTCTTCCGCCATCAGCTCCATTGCCCTTGCGACGTTACTGCGGGCGTCGATGTTCGACCCGAAACAGACGACCGCGCGGTTCATGGCCGTCTCTGCCCCGTGCAGACCACCGAGACCGAATCCGCGAACCGCAACGCGTGCGGCTTGTCCACCTCCACCGTTGCGCTGAGCACCTTGTCGTCGGACAGGACCATCTTAAGAACGTGCGAGGCGAGTCTCTCCAGCAGCTTGTAACGGCTGTTCTGGACCTCCTCAAGCAGACGCAGCTTGAGGGCCTTGTAGTCCACGCTGTCGGTCAGGTCGTCGCTTTCAGCGGCTTTGTGTCCGTCGGTTTCCATCTCCACGTTGACCACCACTTCCTGCGGATTTTTCTGCTCCCGGCCGTACACGCCGACGATGGTCCGCAGCCGCAGGTTTTTGATGCGTATCTTCATGGCCGACTCCTCACCGCAGATGCTCGCCTCCGTCGATGAACAGGCATTGTCCGGTTATGTAGTCGTTATGCAGCAGGTACAGCACGGCCGACGTTATGTCGTCGGCGTTTCCAGACCGGGCCAGCGGAACACGGGACACGAGCTTTTCCAGATAGCCCTGGTCTTCGCCCGGTGGCGGCAGGATAAGACCCGGGCAGACGCCGTTGACTCGAATATCCGGGGCAAGCTCTTTTGCCGCCAGACGTGTGAGATCCCGCAGGGCCTTTTTGGTAATCACATACGCTGAATAGCTCGAGAGGTCCTCGCTGACCTTGGTGTCCAGCATGTTGACTATCTGCCCGCGCTCGCGGAGGGCGGCGAATTTCTTCGACAGGAATAAAGGCGCTTTGAGGTTGACCGCGATTAGACGGTCAAAGAGCTGCTCATCGGTTTCCGCCAGTGAACCGCGCTCAAAAAGCGACGCATTGTTGACCAGTACACACCAACCGGGAAAGGCGCGGTGGACCTTCGCGGCCAGTTCCTCCACAGCCGGCGCATCGGCAAGCTCGCACTGGAAAGTCTCGCAACGCCTGCCGAGCCGGCGTATCTCCTCGGCGAGTTGCTCGGCCGGTTCGGCTGAGCGATTGTAGTGGACAGCGACGTCGTAACCGTCGCGAGCCAGCGCCAAGGCGATGGCCCGGCCGAGCCGCTTTGCGCCTCCGGTAACCAGGGCAGCAGGTTGCATGGAAAGCTCCCGCGAATCTGTTTGCGTTCGGCAAAGAATAACTATCGCGTCCGTGCAGGTTGAAATCAAGCGTCGGAACACGCACGCGGAGATGGACGACACAGTGGCGGATGCGTATCATTTGAGGCATATGGAAGAGGACGGTCAAGGCGACCGGGGCATTCTTGGCCCGCGCGGAGTAACCTGGCTGGGGCTTATCGGCAACGCCTCGCTGGGGATCGGCAAGGTAGCCGTCGGCATGTTGTTCGCCAGTCAGGCGATTATCGCCGACGGCTTCCACAGCGCCTCGGACATGATAAGCGACGTGGTGGTGCTGGCGGGTCTGCGCGTCTCGCGCAAACCGGCCGACGGAGACCACCATTACGGGCATCGGCGCGCCTCGACGCTGGTGGCGACGTTCGTGGGAGTGGGGCTTGTAGCGGCCTCGGGTTGGATCGCATACAAGGCGATTACTGGCATGCAGGGACCGTTCGACGCCGTCCCCGGGCCTATGCCGTTGATTATGGCGTTGGTCTCCATACCCATCAAAGAAGTGCTCTACCGGCTCACGCGGCGAGCGGGCAATCGCAGCGGAGACGTGTCGCTGGCGGCGAATGCGTGGCATCACCGAACCGACGCCTTCACCTCCCTGGCCGCGTCTGTCGGCATCGCCGGAGTGATGATCGGAGGCGAGGACTGGCAGTTTCTGGACCACGCCACCGCGCTGGTGCTTGCGGGTTTTCTGCTGGTCTCGGCCGTACGCATTGTCCGCAATGGCGCCGAGGAAATGATGGACCGCGCACCGGGGCGGGCAACCTTGCAGCGAATAGAGCAAGCCGTCGTTCATACGCCCGGTGTTGTCGGCTTTCACGCCTTCCGCGCCCGCCGGGTAGGGGGGAAGGTGGAGATGGACATCCACGTCCAGGTGGACCCGGAACTGTCGGTTCGCCGCGGACACGAGATTGCCTCGGAGGTCAAGCGGCGAGTCCTGGAGGCCGACTCCCGCGTCGTTGAGGCGATCGTGCATGTCGAACCGGCGGACGCCGCCGCCGGGCCTCTGCATCCAAGGCGTCGGTAGTGGCGAGCCGGTGGGCGACTGCTCGCAGTGGGGTTAGTCGGTCTTTTCGGCCCGTGAGAGATTTCCCGAATTGCCTAATGTCGCCTGCACACACTGTCGAAAAGAGCTGCAGGGCCTATGTTAAGGGGGCGCATTATGCTGGAAAACCGGGTTCAACTGCTGCATGACGCGGCCGACACTTTGAGAAGTCTCCTGGAGGTGGGGGAGCAGCTCTCGGTTCGTCCCGGACGCCAGGAGGCACTGGATTTGATCCTCCACGAAGCCCGGACGATCTCCCGCGCTGAGGCGGGTACTCTGTACGTTCGCCGCGAAAGCGAGTTGGAGTTTGTCGCCGTTCAGAATGACCGATTGGACGTTTCGGAGCTTCGCGAGAAACTCCTGGGCCAGCGGATGCCGGTCTCCAGCGACTCTCTGGCAGGCCACGCCGCCTCGACAGGGCGCATGGAGAACCTCCCGGACGTGGACGGCATATCCAATGAAGCGCCTTACCGCGTAAACCGTGAGCTGGAGGAGGTTACCGGCTATCCGGTTCGCAGCGTGCTGGCGGTGCCGTTGCGCTGCCTCGACGGTCCGGTGGTGGGCGTGCTGCAACTCTTCAACTGCCTCGCACCTGACGGGCAGGTGTGCTCTTTTCCCGAGGGCAACGCCGGTGGTGTCGTTTCACTTGGGGCAATGGCTGCTCTGGCGATCCACAACTCCCTGCTTCAGGAACAGGTCGAACAGGCGCATCTGAACACAATAGTGCGCCTTACTGTTGCGGCGGAGTTCCGGGACCAGGTGACGGCCGAGCATCTCCGGCGTATGAGTTACACGTCGGGCTTGATCGCCCGGGCGATGGGAGTGGAATCCAGGCAGGTGGAGTTGATCCGCTCGGCCGCTCCAATGCACGACATAGGGAAAATAGGCGTTCCAGACAACATTCTCCGCAAGCCCGGACCGTTGGAGCCGCAAGAGAAGGACATTATCCAGCAGCACCCGGTGGTGGGCGCCGAGATCATCGGGCCAAGCGATAACGAGCTTATTGCCACTGCCAGGGACATCGCCCTGACCCATCACGAGCGGTGGGACGGTCTTGGCTATCCGTACGGCTTGCGTGCTGAGGATATTCCGCTTGCCGGCAGAATAGCGTCCGTCGCCGACGCAATAGACGCACTGGTCAGTCATCGGCCCTATAAAAAGGCGATTGACCCCCGCCGCTCGGTCAACGCCGTGCGCGACGGGCGGGGAAGCGCCTATGACCCCTCCGTTATCGATGCGTTGCTCTCGGTCGCCGGGGGGTTGGTGGAGTATTACGCATCGGCTCAGCCGGTCGCCGAGGAGTCCGGCACTGTTAGCTGGTAGGTGAATCGGTGCTGTCAAAACTCTCCGCTGGTCGATAAACTCCCGACCTTTATGCCTCTGCGGCGCACTTCCACCAGGAGTTTGTCGACCATGTGGCAAAGCGGACGCATCCAGGCGGTTCAGTCGCCGTTCATACCTACCGTGGCGGAGTTGATACGCAGCCGGTCCGGCACCATCTCGCTGGGACAGGGGGTGGTGTACTATCCACCGCCACCGGAGGCGATGCGGTACGTGGACTTGTTCTTCCAGACGCCGGAGAACCACAAGTACAAGCTCGTGGAGGGCATTGCCGAGCTACGTCGCGCCATTGCCCTTAAGCTCGGCTCCGAGAACGGCATCGACGCCGGCGAGGAGGGGCGAATAGTCGTAACCGCCGGCGGGAACATGGCCTTTGTCAACGCACTTCTGGCGGTCGCCGACGCCGGCGACGAGATAATTCTCCAGAAGCCGTACTACTTCAACCATGAGATGACGGTCACCTTCGCCGACTGCAAGTGCGTCTGCGTGGATACCGACGAGAGCTACCAGCTCCGCACCGACGCGATAGAATCGGCCATCTCCGACAGAACGCGTGCGGTGGTGACGATATCGCCGAATAATCCCACCGGCGCGGTGTATTCGGAGGATTCGTTGCGGCAGGTCAACGATATCTGTCGTCGCCGGGGCATCTACCACATACACGACGAGGCGTACGAATACTTCACTTACGACGGAGCCGAGCACTTTTCGCCGGGTTCCATCGAGGGGTCCGCCGGTCACACCATCGGTCTGTACTCACTGTCGAAGGCCTACGGGTTCGCGAGCTGGCGGATCGGCTGGATGGTCATACCGCCGGAGCTGTTCGACGCGGTGCGGAAGATACAGGACACTATCCTGATCTGCCCGCCGGTGGTCTCGCAGTGGGCCGCGGTCGGAGCGATGAAGGTCGGCCGCGATTACTGCATGCGCCATCGTGAGGCGATAGAGCAGGTCCGCTGGATAACGCTGGATGAGCTGAGCAAGCTCGGCTCCATAGCCGAGGTGCCCCGGGCGGAGGGCGCGCTTTACCTGCTGATTGGCGTGCATACCGACATGTCGGCAATGGAGCTTACTGAGCGGCTTATCCGCGAGTACGGCGTTGCCGTCATACCCGGCGATACCTTTGGAATGACCGACGGCTGCTACCTTCGTGTATCCTACGGCTCGCTGGAGCGGGAAACGGCCGCCGAGGGATTGGCCCGACTCGCCCGAGGGCTGCGCAATATAGTGAAGGGCTGAACCGTGCGCGTAACCGCCGTGCAACTCGACACCGCCTGGCACGACAAGGCCGCCAACTGCGCCCGAGCGGGCGAGCTTGTCCGACGCGCCCAACCACCGTCGGGATCGCTGATAGTACTGCCGGAGATGTTCGCCACCGGCTTCAGCATGGACGTAGGCGCAACGGTCGAAGATTCCGAGGGGCCGGGCCACACGCTGCTCTCGCAGATAGCGAGCCAGTACCGCTGCGTGGTTGTAGGCGGCGTGGTGACCCAGGCCGAGGGTGGACACGGCGCCAACGAGGCCGTCGTATTTGGTCCAGGCGGCGGCGAACTGACGCGCTATCGCAAGCTGCACCCCTTCAGCTACGCCGGTGAGACGGAATACTTCGTCGCCGGGGAGAAGATGGTCACTTTCCGTTGCGGCGAGTTTTTGGCCGCTCCCTTTATCTGCTACGACCTGCGCTTTCCGGAGGCGTTTCGAAAGGCCGTCGTCACGGGCGCGGATTTGCTCGTGGTTATCGCAAATTGGCCTGCTGCTCGCGAGCGGCACTGGCTGACGCTTCTGGAAGCACGGGCCATCGAGAACCAGGCGTATGTCGTAGGGGTCAACCGCGTCGGTAGCGACCCGGAAAACATCTACACCGGCCGAAGCATCGTTGTGTCACCGACGGGCGAGGTGGTCGCCGACGCCGGCCGCGAGGAAGGCGTCCTGCAGGCCGAGCTGGAAATCGCGGCGGTGCGTGAGTTCCGTGAAAAGTTTCCGGCTCTGCGGGATATCAACCCGTCGCTTATGCCGCCCCAGCGGTGAGCGGGTCACTCGCCCATCATGGCCCAGGCGGCGGCAGCGCCGAAAAAAGCCCCCGCCACTACCGCGAATACCACGTTTACACGCGCCTTGCATGCCTCGGCGGAACACGATCTCGCCCGGCCGATGACAAGCCCCAGGCCGGCGCCCACGATTCCGCCCGCAACAAGTCTGATTACGACATCCATTCTCTATCTCGCCTCTGTGTGGGACGTTCTATCCATAGTACGCGTCGGGCGGCGGGTTTGTTGCTATCGAACGTTGAAACGCTGCTTTACCACCGCCGTCGGTCTTGGCCGGCCGGGCCGTACCATCGCGAAACACGCGACGCTTGACATCGTCTCGCCGCGCCGGTACGACAACATGCTTTGATGTCGCAATTGCTCAGGAGAAAACATGCCGTCCGACGCCGCGAAAGTATCCGAATCGTACCTGACTCGACACGACACTCCCCGCCAGCGTAAGTTCCGACGAATTCGCCCCATGCCCGTAGGGGTGGTCTTCATCGAACGGCCCGGAATGGACGAAGATGATATCCGCAGGCATTTCCGGGTGATGAAAGAGCTGGGGTTTACCTGCCTGAAAGGTCTGCTGCTGTGTCCGGATACGGATCGCAAGAAGGTTCAGCACATGGCCCTGGACGAGGGTATCATCCCCTGGTGGTTCGGGGAGGGCGGATGGGAATTTTCCGAGGAGCTGCTCCGCAAGCTGGGAATCGATCCGGATGCGCCCATCGAGGAGATTCGCTCCAACGAGAAATTTCTTGCCCATCAGGAGCAGGTCATGCGGCGGCGGATAGAGTCTCCGCCCGTACGAGGCCGGGCCGCCAACCAACCTGGTGAAGGCGCAGTTCCTTTCAGCTTCGACATGGAGCTTGAAGACGGGGCGATTGACGCGTTCGTGGACTGGCTGAAAGAAACCTATTCGACTGTCGAGAATCTCAAAGAGGCGTGGAACTACCAGCACGCCGGCATTGGCGGCAGAGACATGGACTGGCAGAGCTGGGACGAAGTTCGCGAGAACATCCGCAAGGCCCCAAGAAAGGAATACCGCCACTATCGCGACATTCTGCGCTTCAAGGCCGACGTTTTCCTCGACCGCGTTCGCCGGCGCGCCGAGCGTTTTTGCGCCTCCGACGCCAACGCCCCGTTCCGCGCCGGCGGAGAGATGGGCCTGTTCCTGCCTTTTGCCGCCAGGGCGACGGACATGGAAGGCATAGCCGAGCTGATGGCGGATTACGGGTCGTTCTATCCGTCGATGCACCTTTCGTGGCATTTTGAGGAGACCAACTTCGAGGTTCCGCGGGCGGTGTATCTCCAGGCGTCGCTGGCGGCGGACTGGTTCAAGGGCGGCTGGTCGGCAACGTGGGAGTCCACCGGCGGACCCCAGCAACTTTCCGGCGGTAAGGGCTGGACGCCCGACGCGGCCGCCGAGACGCCCGGTTTCACCGTGGACGAGAACGTGATGACCCAGCTTATGCTCAGCTACCTTGCCGCCGGCTTCCGGGGTTTCGGGTTCTGGTGCTGGAGCGCCCGGACGGCCGGCTGGGAGGCGGGCGAGTTCGCACTGCTGGACCGCAACAACAACGTCACCGAACGCGCTCGACAGGCCGGTCGTATAGGTCAGGCCGCCAGGCGCTTCCGCGACGAGCTTTGGCAGTCGCAGAAGGAGCCGCTGGTTGGAGTCTTCTCCGATTTCGACAGCGACGCCATGTGGGCGGCCGCCTCCGTCGTGGGGCGCGAGAAGTACAAGGAAATGCCCGTCCAGGCCCGCATCGGCTCGGCCAGGGCGTTCCAGCAGCGCAACGTGCCTTTCGAGCACGTCTCCGGACGCGACCTGCGAGCGGGACTAGCAGACAGGTACAAGGTCATCTATCTCCCGGCCATCCTGTCATTGGACCAGGAACTGCTGGAGATTCTCAACGGGTATGTCCGGCGCGGTGGTCGGCTGGTGATCGACCTGCCCAGCGGCTGGATGGACGAGTACGGCCGACTGCTGGACAGTGACAAAGGGGCGCTGTTCGAGCAGACGTTCGGCTGCATTCTGCGGGACTTCCAGTATTCGCGCAACGTTCCGCGTCGTCTGCGTGGTCGGCAGCTGGAGGGGTTCGTTGCCGACCTGGAGCCGACCAGTGCCCGCGTGGTGGACACCTACGACGACGACAAGGCGGCGATAACCGAGAACACACTCGGCGACGGCACCGCCGTCGTGCTGGGCTTCGACGGATCGCTGACGGCTTTCGAATCGCCCGATAGCGAAGAAGCCGACTGGCTCGTCGCCGACGCGCTGGGGGCGATCGAACCTCCTTTCGCGTGCGAGGGCGCGCTGGTGTACCGCGTGGTCGGACCGGCGGCGGACCATTATTTTCTCATCAACCCCGCCGAAGAGCGGACTGTTTTACTGGACACGAAGCATCTGGCGTACCGCCGGGCCGAGGACGCCGTCACCGGCGAGGAAACGAATCTCGGCGAACCGCTGGAGCTTCCGCGTTGCGGAGGTCGGTGGCTGCGGCTCGAGAAGTAAGCTCAGCGGCGACAAGTTTTGCTTCCGCGATTGCCTTGCGGGATGCTTTGGAGGTATGCTAGGATTCGCACGCTTTCCGAAAGGGATGCGATGAGACGACCGGTCTTAGGGGCCGGTCGTTTTTGCCGGATGTATCCAGCGTGTCCGGTTCCGACGCGGCGAGCCGGACTTGAAAGCCCCGATTGTCTGCATTCAAGCCCCAGGGTCGAGCGGTCCGGCGGCCCGGCGCAAAGACACGCACGAGACGATGCCAAAGACCGACGAGATTCTCATCGAGGCCCGTGACCTGGAGCGTGTTTATAAGACCGGCGACACAGTCGTTTACGCGCTCAGCGGGATCAACCTGGACATCCACCAGGGCGAGTATATCTCACTGATGGGTCCTTCCGGCTCGGGAAAGACCACCTTCTTCAACATGGTAGGCGCCCTGGACTTTCCCACCAAGGGGACCATCCACCTGGGCGGAAGGAACCTGCTGGACCTCTCTGCGCCGGAGCTGGCGTACCTGCGATGCGTAAACATCGGGTACATCTTCCAGAACTACAACCTGATTGAGGTGTTTAGCGCGTTGGACAACGTGATGTTGCCCATGCGCATACTGGGCATGGACAAGGACGCCGCCGAACAGCGAGCCGCGGAGGTGCTGACTCGCGTGGGACTGGAGTACCGACTCAAGCACCTTCCCGGAGAGCTTTCCGGCGGGCAGCAGCAGCGAGTTGCGATCGCCAGGTCGATGGCCAACGACCCCAGCTTGCTGCTGGCGGATGAACCGACAGGGAACCTGGACTCCCAGACCGGGCACGAGATCGTTCAGTTGCTCAGCGAACTGAGCGACGAGAAGGGCGTGACGGTCGTTTCGGCGACACACGACCATCGCATGCTGGACGTTTCCGACCGCGTGGTATATCTGCGCGACGGACAGGTCGAGCGGATCGTCGAGCGTGAGGATCTGAATATCTCGGTCGGCTCGATCGACCAGGAACAGTGACTTCCCACCCGTAATAGGCGTGTGCCCGCGATGGCGGGCCAGGCATAAAGGAAGCGGCATGAAGTTGTCACATGTGGTGACGGTGCTTGTGGGCGTGTTCCTTATCGCCCTGATCGCCCCGCTCAGCCAGTTCCTTACGATCATGACGGTCAATCTCGACCTGGAGACGGCAACTCCGGTCGGCTGGGCGGTGGGAATCATCTTCAGTATCGTGCTGGCGCTGGCGGTGCTGCGGTTTCTCAGACCGATTGTCGGCAAGGCCAGTCTGGTCATTCTCTACAGCATGCTCACCATTTCCGTGCCGGTTATGAATATCGGCATGGTGCGGCAGTGCTTCCTGACGATGAACGCCGTGATGCGCGAGTATCTCGAGCAGGGCACCAGCACCTACAGGACCGCCTACAACGTTCTCAACGAAGACTGGTTCCCGCTGGTTCCGACCAAGAAGGGGGTGGCGTGGAACAAGTCCGACCGCCTTCTTCGGCTGCTGCGCGACGACGAAATAATCAAAGAACAGGAGGAGGCCCGCCGAAAGGCGGCGGCCGCGTTGTTGCTGGAGTCGCAGCGATTAATACGGCTGGAAAAGGCCGAACAGGCACGTCAAAACAAACCCGACAGTGAAGGGATTGAGCGACTCACAGAAGTCGCCGAGGGTTTGTCTCCCGACGAGGCCGCGAAGATACAGGCCGTCGCCGACCCGGATGCCCTTGAGTCGCTGGAGTTGGGGGCTTTGCTGGAGCGTGCGGCCGAGCGGGCCGACGAACCCAAGCCCGGAATCCCAGAAGCCGCAACGGCGCCGGGTGTTGACGCGCCCGAGGGCGAAGTGCTGGATGAGCTTAGCGAGCCCGCTCAACGCCTGCTGGAGGCGATTCAAGCCGAGGCGGAGAGGTTGGACGCGATTCAGGCGGGTGAAACCGCCCGGGAAGCTGAACCGACCCGGGAGGAGATAGAGGAACTCACCGAGAACATACGCCGAATGGGGCCGGATCAACTGCGCAGGATTATCGAGCTGGCCGAGCGACACGAGCAGGGCGCTCGCGGCGCGAAAGCGGGCGAGGCGCTGGAGCGGATGGGGCTGGCGGGCTTGTTGCGGCAGCGATATCAGGAGACCCTGGAACGCAGCGCCGAGGCGGCCGAGGAACTGCCCGAGAAGCTGGTCAATACCAGCGAGTTCGCGGCCAGTCTGATTCCGGTCAATTACGAGAGCTTCGATGTGGACAGCAAGGAGCGTATCGATTTCACAGTCGAGGGGCTCGATGAGCAGCGCCACTCGAAGCTCACCGAGCAGAAACAGTGGCTCGAAAAGCGGTTCGAGGATATTCGTAAACAGGTTACCTCTTTGAGCGACTCGGACTTTCGGCGTGTATTGGATCGATTGTCGAGTCACTATCTCAGCAGCTACGAGCAGATGGACGATGCGGAGTTCGACCAGCTCCGCAATAGTTTCGTCTATCGTCTCACCCGGCGGGAGCGGCAGGCGATTCGGCGACAGGACGGCAGTGGCGGGACGCCCGACCAGAACCTCGATGGCTTCAACGAGAGCTTGTGGAGGACGCTCGACGAGCAGAGACGCAAGCAGGATGTGCCCTTGAGGCAGAACATTCGAACGCTGTTCAGAGACCTGCCGTGGCATCTGTGGGTTCGTCCGATGGTGATGTGGGGGCTGCTGTTCACGTCTGTCTTTCTGTTCCTGATGTGCATGGCCGAGTGGCTGCGGCGCAAATGGGTGGAGCGGGAGAATCTGGCGTTCCCTCTGGTGGACGTGGCCGACAGCATTATCCGTCACGACTGGGAGCTTGAGCTGTCGGTGGACCCGCGGGATCCGCCCAAACGGCGAATGCAGTTCAATCCCATTTTCCTGCTGGGACTGGGAATAGGGCTTATCTGGTTGACCGCCGAGGCCGCCGGGCACTACGGGCTGGTCTCTCGCGAGTACCTGATGGCCTATAATATCTCCGATAAGGTCTTCAAGACCGGTGTCCTGAAGGAGATGGACGAGGTCCAGCTTGTTCTTTCGCCGATAGTTATCGGTATTGCATTCCTGGTCAGTCTGGAAATCAGCTTCTCGGTATGGGTGCTGTTTTTCATCTACAGCTTCATAATCTTCTTCACCAACATATCGATGGATCAGGTTCCGCGGGACAGCGTTTACACCGGTTGGGCCGCGGGACGGATGTTCCCGTTCCCCATGGAACAGATGCTTGGCGCGGTGGTGGCGTTCACCGGGGTAACTCTTTACAAGAGCTTCCGCCTGGGCCGCCGGCAGGATTCGGAGATTCAGGCCGACCACTTTATCCCGCGTCGGCTGAACCTTTTCGGACTGATCGTTCTACCGGTCGTTGTCCTGCTGCTGCTGTGGAATATGGGCTTTTCGCCGGCGTCGTCCTGGTTCCTGGCGCTGTTTGCGCTTCTGGTGATGGCGCAGACCATCGCGGGCGCCAGGGTCCGTGCGGAAACGGGACTGCCTACACACCACTGTTCTTACGAGTACAGCAAGTTCCCCATGGTATTCGGGCTTACCGGCGCCACCGGCGCCAAGACTTACGCGTTGTTTGTGAACATCGTTTTCCTGCCGGTGACGCTGCTTTTCCGGACGCTCCCGCAGCATCTCGAGAACATTGAACTGGCCCGCCGGAATAAGGTAAAATACAAAACAATAGCGGTGGCGGGGCTGGTGGCGTTCCTGGTGGCCCTGTCGGTCGGGATGGTGAGCTTCCTGGCGTTTTCCTACTACTACGGAAATGAATTCTACGCCGGCGCCGATGCCGGCGTCAGCGGACAAGGCCCCACCAGCAGCCAGGGCCTGGCGCACTATCCGTTGTGGGTCTCTCACTTCCTGGGCGAGGTCGGACTGGGGCAGTTTACCGACCCGCACTGGGTGAGGATCCACTTCATGATGGTCGGTGCGGGCGCTCTGCTTGTTTTGACGTTCCTTCGCAACAGGTTCCTCCGGTTCCCGTTCCACCCCTTGGGATACATGCTGTTGCTTTTGTCCGTCTATTACGAATGGGTTTCGCCCTACTACAAGGGAGGTTCCGGAATCGCCGGTGAGACCTCCTGGCTGTGGGGCAGTGTTCTGGTGGCCTGGGTTATCAAGAAACTGGTCGTCAAGTACGGCGGCATGTATTCTTACAAGCGAGCGAAGCCGTTTTTCATCGGCCTGGTGGTCGGAGCGGTGATGTGCGTGTTCCTGTGGAACTGTGTGGACCTGATCGCGTCGATCTCCGCGGAGGTCGGCGAGGCCGGTACCGAGGGCATCCTCAAGCAGTTCCAGGATCACATGCCTTACAGTCCTTCGGTCTATTGACCGGGAGAGTGCTGAGATGATCAAGAAATCGGCGATCCTCCTCTGCGTGCTGCTCTTGCAGGCGGTCGCCGCGTCGGCGCAGACCGACTATAGCGCGCGACGAGCGGACGAACTCTCATCCCTGGAAAGGCGCCGTCTGGATAACACGGCCGTACTTTCCCAGGAGTCACTCGACGAGATCGAGGAGGTGACCTCGGCCGAGGCGCTTCGGGAACAGGTCGAGCAAATCCTGTCGCGCTGCGGCGGCAACCTTGGTATCGGGTCTCGCGACTACGACGAGCAGGGACGTGCCCCGATCCACAACTATCTGCTGGAGCGGATAGAGGATCTCCAGGACGATGGTGTTGAGTACGTCGGTTCGTTGAAGGGGCGGGTGGCTGTGCCTGTTTCCCTGGACCGGCTGGAAGACCCCGAAAAAAGAGGGAAGCCCGCTACATTGACGGTCGGGGATGAGAGCTGGGTCCTCCAGCCGCTCTGGCCGAACGGTGCGATGCCCTCGCTGTGCCCGAAGGACGGGCTTTCCGGGCCTCTTATCGACGTGGGTATCGGAGACTGGGACGAGATCAAGGGGCTGGATCTCGACGGCGCTATTGTCCTGATGGATTTCCAGGGCGGGCGACGTTGGGACCGTCTGATGTCGCTTGGCGCCCGGGCCGTGGTGGTTGTGGAGGACGACCGCGTAAGCCGCGAGAAAGCCGAGGGGTTGTTCTGCAACACGCCGGTGCCGATGCCGCGATTCTATGTCGACGCGGAGACCGGTCGGGAAATCCGCAGCCACGCTACGCGCAAGGTATATCGCGACGGTGGCGACGAGCCGGAGATAGCACAGGGCAGCGAGTGTCGGCTGCGAGGCGGCAACACCTACGCCAACCGCCGTTTTGAGTCCATCTTCGCCTACCTTCCGCCCACCGAGCCGGTCAAATACGAGGTCCGCAGGGGCGATCTGCTGGACCGCATCGCGACAGAATACGGCGTGAGTCCGAGCCGTCTGATGGAGGACAACGGACTGGATTCGCCGGAGCTGACCGGTGTTGACGATCTGCTGGTACCAAACCAGGAAGACCCGGTGCCCATCCAGGAAGGCGAGCTTCTCAGTCGCATCGCCTCGGACTACGCTCTTTCCGCCGACGCCTTAGCCGAGGCCAACGACCTCGAAACGCGTTATCTCCAGCCGGGGCAGGTTCTGACCATCCCCAACGCCGACGACACGGTCATGGTTCAGGTGCCCATAGACAGCGTCTCTGTCGTTCCGGGCGCCCCGCACGGGGCGAAGGTGGCGACCAATCTAGCCGTGGCGTTGACGGCGATGGAGCACCTGGCGACCAGCGAGTCGGTAATCCGCCGCAAGGGCGTAGTCTTCGCGTTCCTGGACGCCGAAAACGTCGGCGGGCTGAGCAGTCGGACATTCGGCGAATATGTTCTGCTGAACAAGGAAGACGGGCTTGGATCGCCATTTGTCGCGGACCCGCAGGAGAAGATTGCCAAATACAGGGCTGTCGCCGACTGGCTGGATGACGCCGAGCAGGCCCCGCTGGACGACGAGGTCGCGTTGTGGTTCGGTATGGACTGGCTGCCGCGCCAGCTCGAAAAGGCGCGAGTCACCATCGCCGAAACCCGCGTGGAGATTATCAAACGTCAGCAAGCGCTCGACTCGCAGCTTCGAGACGAGCTTTCCGACCTCCGCGAGCGGGACGAGGACCTCTACGAGCAGAAATTCAAGGAGATACACGACGAGCGATACGCGTCGATGCAGAAGGTTATCGACCGCTATCAGCAGTGGATGGACTTCCTCAGTGACATTCGTCGCGAGACACTCCGAAACCAGAGCTGGAGCTGGGCTGAGCGCATCAAGGCGTTCTGGCAGCGTCTCGGCGAAGAAGAGCACCGGGAGTATTTCCAATACTACGATGTTACCCAGAAAGACCTTGCCGACAGATTAAGGCGGGAGCTTGCTGAGGAAGTCGAAACGCATTCCTTCCACGAGAACAACATCGAGGTGGTCGGTAAATGCATGGACTTGCTGCATCCCGAGGGACAAGAGCCGGTTCTGGCATGGCTTTACGACTTGTCGCAGGGCTCGTCGTCTGTGGGGATGAATACAGCCAAAGAGTTCAGAGACGTCGGACCGGCCGGTGCGGGCAATGCGGAACGACTGGCCGAGAGATTCAGCAAGGTTGTGGGTTTTGCCGGCATACGCGCCGGCTGGGACGAGCAGTGGTCCTGGTTACGGGACGAGGACCAGAGCGAGTTCCCGATGGTCGTCCCTGAAGGCGCGACGCACTACTCTGAGTTCTGGACCGCGGGTAATGTGGCGTTGCTGCCGGCTTCGACATACAATGACCGCCGCGAACTGCTGGACACTCCGCACGACACGCCGGAGCATACGGACTTCGAGAACCTTTCCGTCCAGGCGCGGACTATGCTGCTGCTCACCAAGCTGGGTGTGGAGAATCCCACGGACTCTCTCGCTCCCGACAAGGTGGATGCACCGGCTTTCGGACGCCTGCTCGGAGCGGCCGTTGAGTACAACATCCGCTCGGGCATCAATGCCACCGCACCTGTGGCGCGCAGTTGGGTGTACTACCCGGCTCTGAAAAATGTTGACTGGGCAAGCGCGACCAAGAATAGCGCTACCTACATGGGGTCTCGCCGGGGCATACTGCGGATTACGCTGCAGAACGGCAGCTACAGTATGCCGCTGGAGACGGTCGATTACAGCGTCAGCAAGGGCGAGCCGTTAATTTACGCATATCGCCTCAACCGCGACAGGGCGCTGTTTGACAAGGCGATGGATCGCGGACAGCTCGGCACCCAGCAGCAGTCGATGACATTCAAACTCCGCGACGGTGAAGACGAGGAAAAGAACCTGATCCTCGCCGATGTGTACCCGTGGGTGTTCGCTCCCGGTCCGGACCCGATGGACTATCAGCCCATCGGAGGAACTGCTGGGGACCGCCAGGATCTGAGGGTGGTTGACGCCGTCCGCAATGGTTCACCCCGGCACTATGCCCTGGACAATCCGCAGTTGCAGTATTCAGAGCAGGATGTCGATTCTACGGTTCTGTATATGTCGTACGAGCAACGCCAGTTGGGGGAGGGACTGCCGGGTCTGGAGGATATTCCCGGATTCGATCCCGAGCAGTACAAGCCCGAGCGTCGCAGAGCCAGAGTGCTGGCGCAGAAGAGCATGCAGTACAAGATGTTGCTCGTCGGCGATTTGCCCGAGAAAGCCAAGGACCAGGAGACGAAGGAAGTCATGGACCTCAAGGGCGAGGGCTACGCCGTAGGTCCCGACGGGAATGACCGCAACCTGGTGCTCCCGCTGACGCCTCTGCGGGTTGCCGAGGATATGTACCGCATCGCGCGGTACCGCTACGACCTCTATGAGCAGTTTGGGATTCATGACTCCTCGGTCTATGACGCGCTGGAACGTAGCCGGGCGAAAATAGACAGGTCTCGCCAGGCCGCCGAAGAGCATGACTGGCAGTCGTCCGTCGGGCTTGCCCGAGAGGGCTGGGGTATCCTGGTCAAGAACCTGCCGCGTATCCTGAAGCTGGGTCGCGAGGCCGTCTTCAGTGCGGTAATACTCATGGGTCTGCTCGTCCCGGCCAGCGCGTTTCTGGAGCGTCTGGTCATTGGCGGTAGCAGCATCGTCGCCCGGCTGGTGGGAACGGCGATAATCTTTGTGCTGGGCGTGGTGTTCATGAAGTTCTTCCACCCGGCGTTCGACATTGCCGTCTCGCCGTTCGTGGTGATGATCGCCTTCACGATGATATTGATGGCGCTGATCGTGCTGGTCTTGAGTTACCAGCGGTTCGAGGTGCTGGTGCGTCGCGCCAGGGCGGCCGCCGGTGAGGTCGAAGGCGACGAGATAAGTCTGATGGGGTCGCTGGGAACGGCCCTTTCGCTGGGTGTCTCGAACCTCAAGAAACGACCGGCGAGGACGTTCCTGACCGTCTTTACCGTAACCGTGCTGACGTTCTCGATAATTACCTTTGTATCGGTCCGCGGCGAAGACGAGATGCACATTCGCCCCGTACCGCTTGAGCAGGACGTAGCCGGGCGGAGGGTGGACCCGCTGGCTCCGAAGTACGAAGGGATAATGTTCCGCAACTTCTCCTGGACGGAACTGAAAGACACCTTTGTCTCGGCGGTTTACAGCGAGTTCGGACCGGAGCACGAGATGACCACCCGTGGCTACTATCTCGAGGTCGAGGGTGGAAACAATATGGACCGTGAGGGGGTCAATCAGATCAAGGTCCGCCACGGCGACCGGATGGACATCATCACGGGCGTAATGACGTTTATGCCGAACGAGCCGGATTTCAGCGGTCTGAACGAGGCGGTTAGCAACAACGAATGGTTCCGTGCGGAGGACAGGTCGCGCGGGATTCCGGCCGAGCGATTCGCGGTCATACTGCCGGACAATTGCGCAGAGGCGGTCGGCATAACGCCCGATATGATCTACGACGAGGACGGCAACCGCCTCGATGAGGATGAGTTGCCCAAGGTGTTGATGCGAAACCGCGAATGGCGCGTCGTCGGCATACTGGACACCGACCACGCGGACCGCATTCGCGACGTCAACGGCAAGTCGCTTGCGATGGTGGACTATCGGCGCAGTGCCATAACCGCCAGCGCCGGCAGTGGGGATATAATCAACGAAAAGCCCCTGTACCACATGAGCTGGAAAGATCTGGCGATCGTCCCGCACGCCGCCTCCGACGAGGTGCAAGCCAAGAATCGCTCGGTGGCCGTGCGTTTCGGTGGAAACCAGGACCAGGCGCAGTTCTACAAGGACTTCGCGCTGCGGACCAACAGAACCGTCTTCGGCACCAGGGACGGTGAGCCGGCGCTGGTGACCGCGAAGAACGTTTCGAGCATCGGCGGTCTGGCGAAGATCGTCGTCCCGGTTCTCCTTTGCATACTCATTGTGCTGAACACGATGCTCGCCAACGTCGAGGAGCGAAAGGGTGAGGTCGGCATGCTCGGCGCGATCGGCCTTTCACCGGGTCAGATATCTTTCCTGCTGCTGAGCGAATCGTCGGTCTTCAGCGTATTGGGTATCGTTTTCGGCACCTTTTCCGGCCTGTTGTTCGCCAACATTGTCGGCTGGGTGCAGAACGTGAACCCGGAGTTCCTGGCGGGCCTGAGCTTGAACTTCACCTCTCTCTCGGCGCTGGGACTGGCTATGCTGACCGGCGTGGTGGTGCTGCTGGCGACTCTCGTGCCCGCCAACAAGGCCGCCCGCCTGGCCGCGCCCAGCGGCATGGGTAAGTGGGAACTGCCCGAGCCGTCGGATCACAGCATCCATTTCGACCTGCCTTTCACACTGACCCGCGGTAACGCCGTGGGTATGATGGCGTTCTTCCGGCGGTTTCTCTTGAATCACACCGAGGCGGCCAGCCCGGGCTTCAACTGCCGGAATATAGAGCTGGATATGCTCAGCGGCGAGGAGGAAGCTTTACGGATCCGAGCGGATATGTGGCTCAGTCCGTACGACCTCGACGTCGCTCAGAAGATGGAGATGAAGATAGTTCCCACCGAGAACGAGGGAGTCTTCGGTGTGCAACTGAATCTCCATCGCTTCTCCGGCACCGAGGACGCATGGTTGCGTACGAATTACGGTTTCATGGACCTGGTCAGGCACCAGTTCCTTCTGTGGCGTAACCTCGACAACGACGCGCGTATGAACTACATAACCGAGGGCGCCGAACTGTTCCGTGACCAGCACAGCGAAATCCAGGAGAGCGGCTAAGTGGCTGAGAAGCCCGATCAGAACAACGAGCCGGCACAGCAGACGGACGAGCAGGGCGAGAGTTTCTACGACGCCTCGTTTTCCATCGAGGCGATGCAGCATGAGCCCTACGACGACGGTTTCACCTGGCGGACGATATTGGGCGCGTTTTTCGTGGCCTTCGTCATGCTGCCGGGCGTCATCTTTATGGGGCTGATGATCGGTCAGGACCTCGGTACGGCGGCCGAGTGGGTCACCATCATCCTGTT
This sequence comes from Phycisphaerae bacterium, assembly GCA_046538345.1. GTDB lineage: Bacteria > Planctomycetota > Phycisphaerae > SM23-33 > SM23-33 > PUND01. Next base: position 5,304 of record JBKHJB010000002.1, on the reverse strand, counting down.
TGTGGAAATTGCGCGACGAAGCTTCGTAACGCTCCGCAAGCAGGAGCTGTACATACTCAAGTACACCGTCAGCAGTCTTACCCACATCATGGGCGGACTGGCGCTGGGTGGCGGCGTGTTCGCCATGCTGGTCTGGCAGCGATATCTGCGTAACTCCGAGGCGTTCAGTAACTTCGGAATCGCCCACCAGGTGCCGGACTGGTTCGCTCCGTATGGTGATGTCGCCTACCAGCAGGGCTTTCTCGGGCCTGCATGGCAGCCCGTTGTCGCCGTGATCGTCTCGGCGATGACGCTCTCTAAGCTTACGGAGCTTTCGCTGGGATTCCTGGCGTATAAACTCACCGCGGATGTGGAGCGGCTGCCGTTCCCGCTGGCGCCGGTCCACGCAGAGGGCGCGATCGCGCTGGCCGAACGCAGCCAGGAACAGCGAAAGAAGGGCTTCCGCCAGTACTGCTTCGCGGTAGGCATCGTCGGAGGTGCGCTGTTCGGAATCTTCTACATGGCGATTCCGATTCTCTCTAAAGCATTCCTCGACGAACCGCTGCAACTGATACCCATCCCGTTCTGGGACCTCACGCAGGACCTGAATCATATTTTCCCGGCCGCGGCTATCGCCATCAGCATGAACCTGGCGCTTGTGCTGGTGGGCTGCGTGCTGCCCTGGCGGATCGTGTTGGGAATGGTCGGCTCGGCGGTGCTGGTGCACCTGGTGGTCAATCCGTTCTTCCTTCAGCCCGCCGGGTACTTGCCACACTGGGACAGCCAGATGGACGCCGTACAGACGCACGTCTCAAACACGGTGGATCTGTACCTGTCTGTGTCCATCGGCGTGTCTTTTGCCGTTTTCGCGTTCGGATTGGTGGGGGTGATCCGCGCGCTGAGCAGGGCACGACGGAAAGACCAGCCCGAGACTGCCAGCGTGAGGGGGTTGATACGTCGAGACAAGCCCCGCGGCGACCCACCCACCTGGCTGGCGGTATTGGTGTGGATGATTGCGTCGGTGGGCTTCGTGGTCCTCACCAACCACCTTGTCAACTCCAATATTCCCGAGGGCGAGAAGGGTTTCAGCGTCTATTGGCTGATAGGTTTCGCCTTCATCTGGACACCGATAAACACCTATATCAACGCACGAATGAGTGGTATCGCCGGTCAATACGCGGGTGTTCCGTTCGTGATGGAAACGGCCATCTTCACGTCCGGCTACAAATACGTGGATATATGGTTCGCCCCGCTGCCGTTGCATAACTTCGGAGGAATGGCCGACAAGCTGAGGATTTGCCAGCTCACGCGGACGAAGTTTACGTCCATCTTCAAGGCCGAGCTGCTGGTATTCCCGCTGATGCTGATAGCGTCGTTCATCTTCTGGAGCTATATCAACTCCCTCGGTCCCATTCCGTCCGAGAGCTACCCGTTCGCCCAGAAGTTCTGGCCGCAGCACGCCCAGATGAAAGCACTCTGGGCGTCCTCGATGCAGGAAGGGAGCTTGATGTTCGAGCAGTCGTTACGCCCCTGGGTTATCGGCGGCACCTTCGGCGGCGTGTGCACGTTCTTCATACTCTCGGCGATTTTTGGCTTCAGCACGCAATACGTTTACGGCGCCATCGCCACCCTCACAGGCCGATTCGACCGCGCGGTGCCGTTGCTCATCGGCGCTCTGCTGGGTCGGTTCTACTTCGCCAGGAAGTTCGGCCGTGAAAAATGGACAAACTTCGCGCCCATCCTGGCCGTAGGATTCAGCGCGGGAATGGGCCTGACCGGAATGCTGGCGATCGCAATCTACTTCCTGTGGGTCTCGATTGGAACCGGGTATTAGTATGGGTGAAACGCAGGTACGCCACTGGGAAATAGGGCACCTGAAGCTTCGCTTCGAGGTGGTCTGGTCGATGGCCGTCAGCAGCTTGCGGGTGCGTCTGTTCAGGTCGTTTCTGACGTGTTTGACCATCACGGTGGCGACCGCTTTCATGATGTATCTTTTGACCATGCCCCGGCAGACGGAGACATCCGAGCAGCAGAGCTGGTATCTGATGCTGACTCTGGCGTTGATCGTCGCCGCCGCCGGTGTGCTCAACGCCATGCTCATGTCGGTCAGCCAGAGATATCGTGAGATAGGAACAATCAAATGCCTCGGGGCGCTGGACAGCATGGTGCTCTACAGCGTTCTGCTGGAAGCGGCGATGGTGGGGCTTATCGGCGCCGCCGCCGGAGCCGTGGTCGGCGGCATTATCTCCATACTGCTGGGGTTGTTGCAGCACGGCGGCGCGATATGGTCGGAGCTTGAGCTTGGCGGACTTCCCTGGAAGGTGCTGTTCGTTTTCTTCGTCGGGATGATCCTTACCACTCTGGGCGCTTCCATCCCCGCGTGGGTCGCCGCGAAGATGCCGCCCGTCGAGGCGATGCGAGGTGAGAAATGACCACCGCGAATTCGCAACAACAGCAAACGGGCCATGTGGACTGGTTCGCAAATCTCGACCAGCAGGTCGATTGCACCGTCATGACCAAAAACGTCTGCAAGGACTACGTCATGGGCGAGGCGGTCATCCACGCCCTGCGGGATGTGAGCTTGTCCATCCGGTCCGGTGAATATATCTCCATTATGGGACCTTCCGGCTCCGGAAAGACGACGTTGTTCAATTGTGTCGGTGGACTTACCAAGCCGACCGACGGCAATGTCTTTATCGACGAAATAGACGTCGCCCAGCTCGACGCCAACGAACTGGCCTGGCTGCGGTGCCGGAAGATCGGCTACATCTTTCAGAGCTACAACATCATCAAGGTCATGACTGCTGTGGAGAACGTGCTGCTGCCGATGCTCTTCGCCGGTGTGCCGCGTGACGACGCTCAGGACCGGGCCGTGGAGATACTCGAGCGGGTCGGACTCGGCGAACGCATACTGCATACTCCCAAGGAGCTTTCCGGCGGGCAGCAGCAGCGTGTCGCCATCGCCAGGGCGTTCGCCAACACCCCCGCCATCATCCTCGCCGACGAGCCGACCGCCAATCTCGACGTCACCACCGGCGAGCAGATAATTCATCTCATGAAGGAGATGAACCGCGAGATGGGAGTGACCGTCATCTGTTCGACGCACGACCATAAGATGCTCGACGTCTCCGACCGCATCGTCTGGATGGAGGACGGCGAAATACAGCAGATCCGCCACCGCGAGGACGTCGAAATCAAGGTCGACCGCCTTGAGGAGAAGGAATAGCTCGGCGGCATTGTCTTTCTCGCGCCTGCTCGTGAATGTACCAGTTTCTGCGCCCCTGGCGCCATGCCGTCCAAGGCGGAAGGAGAAAACCATGAACGCGCCGGTCTCAAAACAGCTCGTGCTGATTTCATTCATCATGGTTGTGGTAGCATCGGCGCCTTCCTGCGCCGCGGCGGAGCAGACCAAGCCCGCCGATGCGCCGGCCGTATCGGCCGAGGCGGGTATCTCCGCGGACGATGTCCCCCTGGATGAACCCTATGAAGCCGCCTTTCGTCGCCGGGCGCGATTCTACATCCGCCAGACGGCCGAGCGCGACCCCGACGCGCTGCTCGACTGGTTCGACCGGACCGATTACTTCTCCAACGGCGGCGGAGACCCCCACAAGTACGCCATGCCGGTGGTGCTTGCCCGGCTCTACATGAACCCCCGCGACGAAGCCGGACTACGTCTCTATCGCTATCTGATGGAAGTGGACAAGCTCAAGAGCGACCGCGGACTGTATCACTTCTCCGCCTTCCAGCGGACGCGGCTGTTCTTCCAGTTGGCGGACAAACTGCCGCCCGACGTGGTCGAGAGCAACGTGTACGACGCGCGTAACTTCTTCCGCATTATGCGGTCCGGCGGTACGGAGAACCATCGGTTCATGAGCCGGTGCAGCGGATACGTCTGGGCGGAGTATCTGGACGAAAGATTTCCCCGCGAGGGCTTCGACGAACACAAGCAGTGGCTCGCCGACTGGATAACAGCACGCGCGCGGCAGTTTTACACGGTGGGGCAGGGCGAGTACGACAGCTCCACCTACGTCGGCTTCAGCGCGGCAAGCTTGGCCAACATCTACGACTTCGGCGAGGACGACAAAATGCGGGACACCGCCCGGGCGACGTTGCACTGGCTCGCGGCCGCTTATGCCCGCAAGTATTTTCACGGGGTCAGTATAGGCCCGGAAGCCCGCGGGTTCGCACGCGAGCCGGTCGGCACAACCAGCGCCAAGCCGACTTTCCCCGGCACCGAGCCGCTAAGGTATTCCCAGACCGGAACTCATACAGACTGGGTCGGCTGGCTGTGGTGGGACGCCTCGGCGCGTGGCGTCTGGATGGACCGACAGCACGTGGAGGTAAACCGATATCCGGCGCTGAACCTGGCGTTGTCGAATTATCGGCCGCATCGGGTGATACGCAATATCGCCGCCAAGAACGTGCCCATGCCATACGGAGCCCGCGGCTGTAAGCCCAGCTACGAAGGGACTGAGGCAAATAAGGACCAGGAGGTCCTGTATTTCAACGATCAGTACGCCATGGGCACGCTCTATTCGCCGGAGCAGGGGGTGCGGACCAGCGGGACCATCCTGCCGCAAACGACCATGTTCAAGGCGGCACTGCTGGATAAGCGCGACGTGTTGGTCTTTGGAGCGTCCAACGGCTACCACGGGCACTTCCCGCTGGAGGGTCGCAGCCCGTTCGACCAATACCACCAGGCGCGCGACGCGGCCGTCAATATCTGCTACGTGACGGATCATGAGCCGCTTCGCCACCGGGGGGACCCGGACCGCGTGGTTGAGCGGAGTGTCTTCGGCGTACCCGCGGCGGCCGGCGAGCCGGTGCGCGAAGGAGGGTGGTTCTTCTGGCAGGTGAACAAGGCCTACCTCGCCGCCAGACCGCTCAACGACCGGGCCGAGTTCGCCGAGCTTCCCGACCACTCCGACGAGACCTATCGCTGGCTGGTCTCGGCGGGGAAGCTTACGGGGTGGGTGGTTCAGCTCGGCCAGCAGAGCGATTACGAAACTTTTGGCGATTTCCGATCGGCCGTTGTTGACGAATGCGAGCTGGACCTGTCGCGGTTTGCCGACGAGCGAACGGTGACGTTCAGGTCGCTCCGCGACGACGAGTTGAAGATTCGCCACACGGGCGGTCCCGGCGGCAGGCCCGACGCCTGGACCAACGGCCGGAAACTCGACTATGAGAACTGGCCGGTGTTTGAGTCGCCCTATGTCAAACAGGATGTCGGCTCAGGCGTGCTGCAATTGAGCGACGGCGTCGAGAAGCTGACCATCGACGTATCCGGCGAGAGGCCGAGATTTATCGAATCCCGTGTGGACTAGT